>CAZAGT010000008.1:0-38075 GCA_964484515.1 uncultured Desulfobacteraceae bacterium
CATTATCATTATACCTTGATAAAGCACCAAAGAGATCTGAGCAACTGAAGTCGAGGCGGCAGGCACAGTCGGCCAAGGGTAAGCATTGTGATCTCTTTCGCGCACCCAGAACCCGAATGGTTTCGCAATGAGCAGATGCTTTTAGGGTAATTTGGTTCGCCGACAATTTTTTCTCATCATTGCTTCATCAAATGAACTGAAAAGCCCAAACGATCTCTTCTTTACAGGATCACGGAGAGTAAATGAAACCAAAAGCAAACTCGCAGCACATGGACAATACGGAGAACCAATTGGCTCAGGAGGGCGACCACACAGCAACAAGATTTGCTCTGATTGCCATGAAATACAGGCACGTCTCTGCAAAGCAACTTGCGGAAGCGACGATGAAGCAGGTGCGGGAAGAACTCGAAAAGGGCTCCCGCAGGTCAATTGGCGAGATTTTGGTGGAACTGGGATACATGACCCAGTGCCAAGTCGAACAAGTTCTGAATGAAATGTGCATTTTAGGAGATGAAAATAGAGATCAGAGAGGCTAGTCCTCGTCACCTTTAGAAAAGGTCAATAAGTCATTCGCAGAGACACAAGGGGTATGGCTATGACGGTCCAAACCTTCCGGCATGACCTTAGATTCGGAATGGTAGCTGTGAGAAACAACTTCATCACCGTAGACCAGTTAGTGGAAGCCATTACCATCCAGGTGAAAGAGGATGTCGAGGGAAAACCTCACAGGCCAATTGGAAAGATACTGACTGAAATTGGTCACATGACACCGTTTCAAACACATGAAGTGTTGAAGGACCTTGCGGAGAGTTGTTCATGAGATGCAGACAAGAGGCTGTAACAGACACTTTGGCACCGTTGCGGTTGAGACGCATTCCTCAGTAGGGAGCAGGTTACGGATGCGTTGAAGACTTAGGTCATGTAGGAACTTGAACTAGGAAAGCACAGGTTTACGGGTAGGATGTCGCATGGCAAAGGTTTTTGTGAACTCCTCTCCACATTTTCTTTGGTTGCCTTCACTACTATGCCAAGGGCTTGTGGACATCGATTGGGGATTCAACAGGTGGAGGGATGCGTTACAAAAACCAGCGGCGGACAAAGGCCGTTAACAATCCCCCTATCAGAATTCGATGGGCGCGCCAATCGCTTTTTCTCACAGATCTGCATGAATGTTCCAGCCAACATTACGGAAACAGCTTATGCGAAATCATTTGGTGTTGAGAAGATGGTTTGTTCTGACGACTACAGTCAAAATGTTCCTGAGGTAATTCAAGATGGAACCAGAGTTTTCAAACCATACGGCACAAGATTTCATCCGAATCCGCCATGAGTTATTCGAATTCTCCGCCTCCCACTCCCTTGAAGAACTGCTTCAGAAAACCCTAGACGAATTAGGTGTATTGACCGAAAGCCCCATCGGTTTCTATCATTTTTTGAGTAGCGACCGGAACACTTTTTCTCTCCAGGCTTGCTCGACGCGAACGGTCAAGGAATTCTGCAAAGCAGAAAGAAGACGGATGCATTATGCAATTGGCCAAGCAGGCGTATGGGCGGACTGCGTCCAACAGCAGCGGCCGGTGATCCATAATAATTATCCTTCCTTGCCGCACCGAAAGGGATGGCCGCCGGGCCACCCAGCGGTCGTTCGGGACCTTGTTGTGCCGATCATGAGGGCCGGCACGATCGTGGCCATCCTCGCGGTAGGGAACAAAGCCACGGAATATACTGAGAAGGATGTCGAAATCGTTTCCTTCCTGGCAGACGCGGCCCATGAGATCGTCGAGAGGAAGCGAATAGAAGACGCACTTCGTAAAGACAGAGATACTGCACGGCTATATCTTGATGTAGCCAGTGTTATATTTGTTGCCCTCAACAGGAAAGGAGAAGTGACTCTCATTAACCGTAAGGGATGTGAGGTTCTTGGGTACAGCGAAGAGGAAATCGTGGGGAAGAACTGGTTTGAGAATTTTATTCCTAAGTGGTTAAGGGACGATCTGATTACAGTTTCAAAGAAATTGCTGAACGGCGAAATACAAACTGCCGAGCATCGCGAAATCCCGATCCTCACAAGGTACGGTGAGGAAAAAATGCTTGCGTGGCACAACACAATCTTAAGGGATGACGAAGGAAGAGTAATCGGCCATCTCAGCTCCGGTCAAGACATCACGGACCGCAGGGAAATCGAACAGAAACTGCGGGAGAGCGAGGATAGGTTTCGAATACTAGCTGAATGTACTTCTGAAGGCATATTACTTCATGAAAAGGGAAACATTATAGATGTAAATAAGGCCTTTGCTGAAATGTTCGGCTATAAACAGTCTGAGTTAATAGGTATGGACGCTATGCACCTTATTGCCCCGGAATCTATCGAACTTGTCCGTTCTAAAATCGCGAAGGAGTATCAACGGTCTTATGAAGCTGTAGGATTAAGAAAGGATGGCTCAAGTTTTCTAATGGAAGTTAGCGCAAGGATGATTGATTTTAGAGGTAAAAGAATTCGTGTTGTAGCATGCCACGACATTAGTGAGCGCAAGCGGGCCGAAGAGACATTGCGGGAATCAGAATTGAAATATAAGACCCTAACTGAAAACTCTATCGCTGGCATTTTTATTCATCAAGATGACAAGTATGTGTATATTAATGAGAAATTCGCTGAAATGCATGGATATAGATCCGACGAACTGCTTGGAATGAATCACTATCAATTGATCCATCCGGATTACAGAGAATTAATAGGAGGAAGAGCCCACAAAAGGTTAAAAGGTGAACAAGTCCCCAAGAAATATGAAATAAGGAAACTCCATAAGAATCGACAGACTGTCTGGCATGAAATAATGGTGAGTGATCCCATCATTTATAAGGGTAAACCGGGAATTATGGGACTCGAAATTGATGTCACTACCCGCAAGAATATGGAAGATCGGCTTCGTCAGGCGCAGAAAATGGAGGCCATCGGCACTCTCGCGGGAGGCATTGCGCACGATTTTAATAATATCCTGTCTCCCTTGGTCGGTTTTGCTGAGCTGCTAAGAGAAGACATACCAGCAGACAGCCCGTTACAGGAGAATGTCGATGAGATTCTTCGTGCTGCTTTCAGGTCAAGAGACCTGATAAGACAAATCCAGGCATTCAGCCGCCAAAGCGAACAAGACCTGAAACCAATTAGGGTGCAGCCCATAGTCAAAGAGATCATAAAGTTGCTTCGGTCCTCGATCCCAACAACCATAGATATTCTACAGGACATTGATCCCAATTGCGGTGTCATCATTGCCGATCCAACTCAAGTCCATCAAATCGTTATGAATCTGGCTACGAATGCTTATCATGCCATGGAGGAGACCGGAGGCAGGCTCACAGTCCATTTAAGACAGGTCCAGTTGAAATCATATCAATCACCTGTTTCAGAATTATCGCCCGGTGACTATGCTCTGCTCATCATTGCTGATACGGGCGTCGGTATTGAAAAGGATGTAATGGACAAGATTTTCGATCCTTATTTTACGACAAAAGAAACTGATAAGGGGACCGGCCTTGGGCTTTCAGTCGTGCAGGGAATTGTCGATAGCTGTAGCGGCATAACTCGTGTCTACAGCGAACCTGGAAAAGGGACTGAGGTGCATGTATATCTGCCAGTAATGGGGCGAAAGACTGATCAAAGACGCATTGACAGGGGCCGACCTATCCAGATCGGCACCGAAAGAATCCTTGTAGTTGACGATGAAGAGGCTATTGTCAGAATGGAGCAGCAGATGCTTGAGCGACTGGGGTATCTTATAAGCATATCTAGAATACCTTGCAAACCGGGACCAGAAAATCGCCAAAATATGGTTGTGGCGCGTCAAGGCCCTGACAGACTATTCAAGGTTAGCACAGATCGACCTTGATTGAAATCGAAAATCTATGTGTTTGTGAAATGTATATAGCTGAAATCATAATCGAATATCCTTAATTCCGTTCGGCATGAATCCTGCTCAGTGAAAAGTGGAGCCAAGTAATTTCCAACACCTTCTTACAGGAAATCAGGGTATGAAGAGAATACTAGTGGTTGATAACGACCCGGTCATGTTGAAATTCATGACCAATTTACTTGAAAACAAAGGGCACCAGGTCCTGTCGGCAGACGACGGGTTGCCTGCTCTGGAAATTCTCAATAGTTTCGTACCGGACGTCATGTTTGTTGACCTTGTCATGTCCTATATCAACGGAGACAAACTGTGTCGGATCGTTCGGAAAACACCCAGGCTCAGAGGCATTTACATTGTCGTTCTTTCTGCGATCGCTCCCGAGGAAAGCGTAAAGCTGGCCGAACTTGGCGCCGATGCCTGCATTGCCAAAGGGCCATTTAATAAAATGTCGGAGCATGTTCTAGACTTGATATCACAGATCGATTTGAACAACAGTGGATCTCTATCAAGGAAAACCAAAGGGCTTGAAGACCACAATCACAACAAAATAGTACAGGAATTATTATCATCAACAAAACATTTCCAAGTCATGCTAGGTAGTATTACCGAGGGTGTCATGGAACTCACCCTTGAGGGTAAGATAGTCTATGCTAACCCTGCTGCCATTTCCATGGTTTCAATTCCCGAAGAAAGTCTATTAGGCTTGAATTTGCATGAACTGTTCTTGACAAATCAGCGCAAGAGGGTTGAGGAACTGTTTGCCAAAATCGACCAAGCAGCTCAGGCGGTTACCGAAACCTCGCTAGCATTACTGAATAACAAAGATGTGATGTTGAAGATCTTGCCAATAGAAGATAAGGAATGCAGGTCTTTCATGATCATTTTGAATGACATGACAGATCGAAAGAGTACGGAGAAGTCCCTGAAACTCACGCAATTTGCCATCGATCACTCTTCGGACGCAGCTTTATGGATGGAACCTGATGGTCGGATCATTTATGTGAACGAGGCGGCATGCCGTCATCTCGACTATTCGAGGAAAGAACTGCTGACAATGACAGTCGCCGACATTGATCCCGACTTTTCAAGAGAGAACTGGCCGGACCAGTGGGCAGAAGTCAAGCGTCAGGGCACGATTCTTTTGGAGTCCCAACATCGAACCAAGGATGGCAGGCAGTTTCCGGTAGAGACTGTAAACAACTATCTAAAGTTCGATGGACGAGAGTATGACTGTACCTTTGCCCGAGACATTAGTGATCGAAAACGCGAGGAGGAGAAGGTCCGAAGATTGCAGAAAGAACTCCAAATCATCATGGACTCTGTTCCCGCTTTGATTGCATACAAAAATACTAACAATCGCTACATTCGGATTAACAAAACCTATGCGGATTCCATTAATGTACCAAGGAGCAGTATCGAGGGAAAATCAGCTTTTGATATAACCCCAAACCGTGAACTAGCCGAGGCATATTGGAGAGATGACAGAGAGGTAATTTCGTCAGGCATTCCCAAAAGAAATATCATCGAACCACTAGTAACTGATGAGACAAGATGGTTACAAACCGACAAGATCCCTTACAGAGACGAGAACGGTAAGATCGCAGGCATAATTGCGTTCTGTATCGACATCACGTCAAGACTGCGGGCAGAAAAGGCCTTGAAGGAGTCTCACCAGACGCTTTTAACGATCTTGGACACTATCAGCGCAGACATCTACGTTGCCGACTTAGACACACATGAAGTGATATTTGCGAACAAGCACATGCGAGATAGTTTTGGTCATGATCTGGTGGGTCATAAGTGCTGGCAGGTTTTCCGAGGCGGAACGAGACCTTGTGATTTCTGTACAAACGCCAAATTGGTGGACCGGAAAGGTCAACCCAGAGGTGTTGTCGTTTGGGAAGCTGAGAATCCTATCACAGGAAGATGGTATATCAATCACGATCAGGCTATTAGGTGGCTCAACGGGCGTTTGGTGCGAATTCAGATCGCCACCGACGCCACAGAACGCAAACAAGCGGAGAATGCACTTAAGGAGTCTGAAGAAAAGTACAGAACCCTGGTGGAAAGCTCTTCCGATGCCATCTTGTTAATGGATCCGGAGCGGAGGGTTGTGTCTTGCAATCAAGCTTTTCTCGATCTATTTGGCTATGAAAGAGATGAACTAGAGGGAAAGTCGATAAGGCTCATTCATCAATCAGATGATTCCTTTCGTTCCTTTGGGGAGAGGGCTTACCCTGTGATTCACAGAGTTGGTACCTACAGGACAGAATGGGATTTCATGCGTAAGGATGGCTCTGTCTTTCCTGCGGAGACAGTTACGTCGGCCATAAGACTTTCTGAAACTCTTATCGACGGTTATGTGGCCATTATTAGGGACTTCACTGAGCGTACGCGCATGGAGAACGCGATCAAAGATGATAGAGAGAAGCTTCTCTCCCTATTTGACAGTATTGATGAACCCATCTATGTTTCTGATCCTAAGTCTTATGAAGTGCTTTATGTGAATACATCAACGAAAGATGTATTCGGGCAAAATATCGTTGGAAAGAAATGTCACAAGGTTTTCCAGAATTTGAATGAACCATGTGACTTTTGTACTAATCCCATACTCTTCGCAGAAGATCAGGAAAACGCCTACACGTGGGAATTTCAGAACAAAAGGAACGGGCGATGGTATCGCTGTATTGATAAGGCAATTTCGTGGCCGGATGGGAGGAAGGTCCGGTACGAATTGGCTATAGATATTCATGCTCGCAAACAGGCTGAGGATGCACTCCGGGAGAATGAGGAGAAGTATCGCCAGCTGTTTCAATTAAGCTCAAGCGCCCTCTTTCTGATCGAGAGAAAAACACGTCGCATCCTTGATCTGAACCAAGCTGGAATCGACGTCTATGGCTATACTCGAGAAGAGGCCCTTAAGATGAAAGCCGACGACTTCTCTACGGAACCCGAAAAAACATTCCAGGCAATCGCACGGGGTGAGGCAGTGATTCCGGTGCGCTATCATCGCAAGAAAGATGGAACGCTATTCCCCGCTGAAATATCCATTTGTTACTTCCCATTGCGCGGCAAAGATGTTTGCCTCACGGCTATTCATGACATCACAGCCCGCGAGCAGGCCGAACGAGAACTCCGGAACAGCGAGGAGAGGTACCGTGCAACTGTTCAGAGCATTCCAGACTCGATTTCTATATCAAGACTAAAGGATGGCCTTATTTTGTATGTGAATGAAGGCTTCAGCCAAATATTCGGCTACTCACGGGAGGAAGTCATTGGCAAAACCGCTTACAATTTAGATCTTTATGTAAATCCGAAAGTTCGAAAGCGACTCGCCAGAGTCTTGAAGAAAGAAGGAGAAGTGCAGGGCATTGAACTCAAATTTCGAAAGAAAGACGGTACCGTAGTTGAGGCTCTGTTTTCAGCGAGGACTTTACAGTATAATGAAGAAGAGTGTATGGTGGTAGTCGTCAAGGACATCACATCAATGAAACAGACTGAACGAGAAAGAGCGCGACTTCAACATCAACTGCAGCATATTCAGAAGTTGGAGGCTATAGGTGTTCTTGCTGGCGGGGTCGCCCACGATTTCAATAACATCCTTTCAGCCATTGTCGGTTTTACCGACTTGTCCCTTGATGATGTAGCAAAGGGGACTATTTTGCATAGCAACCTTCAGGAAGTGCGAAAGGCCAGCAGGCGTGCCCGGGATTTGATAAAACAGATCCTAGCCTTCAGCCGTCAGTCTACAGAAGAGCGGAAACCACTGGAGATCGCTCCCATCGCCAAAGAAGTCATTAAATTGCTCCGTGCTTCATTACCCAGCACCATAGAAATCCGCTCGAATATCAGGACCGATCTAGGCGTTATCTTAGCCGATCCAACGGAAATCCATCAAGTGCTAATGAACCTATGCACGAATGCAGGTCAGGCCATGCAGGAAGAGGGTGGAACGCTGGAGCTGAACCTGGCTAGAATGACCGCAACCTCTGCTTTTGCCGCCAGCCATCCGGACCTGAATGCCGGCTCTTACCTAAGGTTGACGGTAAGGGATACGGGCTGTGGTATGAGAGCGGATATCGTGCAACGGATCTTCGATCCTTACTTCACTACTAAAGAGAAAGGGCATGGAACCGGGCTCGGATTGGCGGTGGTTCATGGTATTGTCAAAGATTTAGGTGGTGAGATCCGAGTGGAAAGCGAGCCAGGTAAAGGCACCTCTTTCGAGGTGTATCTGCCTGTTTTTGACAGAGAAATAGAGACAGAAACAAAGTCGGTAGAATCTTTTCGCACCGGAAATGGCCAGTCTGTCCTCTTTGTGGATGACGAGTACGCTGTGACGAGAGTATTCGAGGAGATACTCAAATCCCTGGGATACAAACCAGAGACGAGAACCAGCAGTATCGAGGCCCTGGAGCTTTTTCGCGCAAAGCCTGATGAGTTTGACCTCGTTATCACCGACATGACAATGCCTAATATGACAGGCGACAAATTGGCGAAGGAGCTATTGCGAATCCGACCCGATATCCCGATAATCCTTTGCACGGGATTCAGCGAGAAAATATCACCACAAAAAGCAGAGGACATTGGAGTTCGTGCGTTTCTCATGAAGCCCATCGAAAAACGGGAAATGGCGCAGACCATACAAGCGATCTTAAACAACCCCTAAGGCCGCCGTCTCTCTTATCACAGTCCATCTCGCCTGATTGGATCTTTTCTAGAAAAACCGGTAGGTTAAAGCACTTCCGAACCGGCTGGCAAAAGCGCCAGAGTCACCTCCCGTCGATCTCTCAGGGCTTTCATACAGATTATGCTCGCCTTGGGTCCAGGAACTCAACCACTTTCTTAATAAAACCCTAAACAAGAAGCTCCAATTTGCCGAAATAAGAATCAATTGTCCATTTTCCTGACGATTCATTCCGCGGAGGCTCTTCCGCCATATGAAGCAGGTTGCCTCGAGACAATACAACGGGTTCCTGCAGAGAGACCAAAGGAACATGTAATGAGCAAGATCCTTGTCGTTGATGACGAAGCACCTGTCAGGCTGTTATTAGGGCAAATCCTCGAAAGGAAAGGCTACGACTTCGAGACCGCCGAGGACGCAACAGAAGCCCGTGCGCACTTGCAGTCAGAGACCTTCGAGCTGATTCTCACCGACATAGGACTGCCCGGTGAGTCCGGGCTGGACCTAGCCCAGGACGTCCTGTCCGAATTCCCGGATATGGCTGTGCTCATGGTGACGGCTGTGGATGATCCGTCGGTCGCAAAGGCAGTGTTGGAAGCAGGGGCATATGGATATCTCATTAAACCCATAGAGCGCAACGAGCTGCTGATCAACATATCGAACGCATTGCACCGTCGCCAGCTTGAGATAGAAAATCGTCTCTACCGGGATCAGCTGGAGCAGTTAGTCGCAGTACGCACCGAGTCGCTTAGGGAAAGCGAACAGAGATATCGAACCATCCTTGAGAGCATTGACGAGGGGTATTTCGAACTCGATCTCGAAGGAAACCTAACTTTTTTCAATGAATCTCTAACAAGAATATCAGGATATCCCGAAAATAGATTAATAGCCTCGAATTATCGAGAATACGTAACTTCTGAATCAAATGAAAAGATAGCCAATATCCTCAAGGAAATTTACCACACGGGAAAACCGGTCAAAAACGTAGAATGCGAGGTTGTTGCAGGAGATGGGACAAAGAAATTTGCTTCATTTTCTGTATCCCCCATAAAAAATACAGAGGACCAGCCTATTGGCTTTCGTGGCATAGCCAGGGATGTTACAGAGCGAAAGGTTCTGGAAATGAACCTCTCTCATAGCCAAAAGCTGGAGTCCATTGGTCAGTTGGCTGCCGGAATTGCCCACGAGATAAACACCCCCACCCAATATGTCGGAGACAACACGCGTTTTCTCAAAGATACATTCGGCGACTTGCATCGACTCCTGGATAAATATGCGGACTTGGTTGATGCTGCCACTGAAGATGGCCTGAGAGAAGACCTCATCAGGGAAGTTAAGGAAGTGGCCGAACAGATAGATGTGCCCTATCTGACCGAGGAGATCCCCAGGGCTATTGAACAGAGCCTGGAAGGTGTCGAGCGTATCTCAAAAATCGTCCGCTCCATGAAGGAGTTTTCACATCCTGGCACAGAGGACAAGACGGCTGTTGACATTAACAAGGCTATTGAGAGCACCGTGACGGTAGCCCGAAACGAGTGGAAGTACGTTGCGGAAATGGTAACGGAGTTCGATCCATCCTTACCTCTGGTGCCCTGTCTCCCCGGTGATTTCAATCAGGTAGTCCTCAACATGATCATCAACGCAGCCCATGCTATTTCAGATGTGGTGGGAGACGGATCAAACGGAAAAGGGAACATCAAGGTGAGCACTCAACATATAGGGAATTGGGCCGAGATTCGCATCAGCGATACAGGCACGGGCATCACGGAAGAAGTCAGATCAAAAATCTTTGACCCGTTTTTCACCACCAAAGAGGTGGGCAAAGGCACTGGACAGGGGCTAGCAATCTCCCGGTCAGTGATTGTCGATAAGCACAATGGAACCCTGGACTTCGAGACAGAGGTGGGGAAAGGCACAACCTTTATCATCAAGCTGCCCATCGATGAGGGGGCAGTCTGAAATGGAGCAAAAGAGAGGAAAACGTATTCTTTTCGTTGATGATGAACCAAACATCCTCACAGGTCTCCAGCGGATGCTCAGGAGCATGCGCGGAGAGTGGGAAATGAGGTTTGCCCAGAGCGGACAGGAGGCTCTCCAACTCCTCGCGGAGGAGCCCTTTGACGTTGTCGTGTCTGACATGCGCATGCCGGGTATGGACGGCGCCCAACTGCTGGGTGAAGTGAGGAACAACTTTCCTCAGATCGTCCGGATCGTTCTTTCAGGACATTCCGATCAGGATTTGATCCTGAAATCCGTGCGGCCTGCGCATCAATACCTTTCCAAACCATGCGATACCGATACATTGAAGCTGACCATTCAACGTGCTGAGGCGCTCCGGGACCACCTGACAACGGATGCTCTCAGGCGTGTCGTTTCACAAACAGACTCGCTTCCGAGCGTGCCGGCCCTTTATGCCGAAATCATGGACGAATTGCGCTCCCCCGAAACCTCGCTCCAGAAGATAGGTGAAATCATATCCAAAGATCCAGCGATGACGGCGAAGATACTTCAACTCGTCAATTCCGCATTTTTTGGCATCCCTCGACAAATCTCGAGTCCGGCACAGGCGGTAAATCTCCTTGGCTTGGACACGGTAAAGGCCCTCGTCCTTACCGTTGGGGTATTCTCTCAGTTTGATGAAGTACGGCAATCCCGATTTGATATTGACAAGCTCTGGAACCACAGTATCAGGACAAGCGCTTTTGCAAAGGAGATTGCTAAAACCGGGAACGGTGAAAAGGGTCTGGTGGACAGCGCTTTTATGGCGGGTATGCTACATGATGTGGGCAAGCTGGTGTTTGCGACTAATCTCTCTGACAGTTACAGGGAAGTGATTGATTTGATGCAAAATCAGGAAATCAGCTTTCACGGGGCGGAACATCAGGTGATGGGAGCGACACATGCAGAGGTGGGTGCCTACCTCCTGGGACTCTGGGGTTTGCCTGACGCTATTATCGAAGCAGTCGCATTCCACCACGCACCCAGGAAATTCCCCTCCGACGCTTTTTCTTCCCTGACCGCCCTTCACATCGCAAATGCACTGGAGCATGGAAAAACAGCCTCTTCAGCGGCGAATAATCCCGTTTCCGGGATCGATTATGAATATCTGGACAGGGTCCGGATGACCGATCGACTCGCTGAATGGCAGGAAATATGCGAGAAGGCCATACAAAACGGAGGATCGCATGACTGAAAAAGTGCTTTTTGTAGATGATGAGCAGAACGTATTGGATGGAATTCAGCGCCAGCTCAGAAAGGAATTCCATATTGAAACGGCCTTGGGACCTGAGCAGGGTCTGGCGTCAGTTACTAATCAAAGCCCTTATGCGATCATCGTCTCAGATCTGCGCATGCCTGGCATGGATGGTATTGAGTTTCTTGCGCGAGTGCGAAAGCTCTCCCCGGATAGCGTGCGAATGATGCTTACAGGAAATGCGGATCTGCAAACAGCTATTCAGGCGGTGAATGAAGGGAATGTTTTCCGTTTTCTGACCAAGCCGTGTGCTCCGGATGCCCTGGCGAAGGCCCTCATGATCGGTATCGACCAGTACAGGTTAATTACAGCGGAAAGGGAGCTTCTTGGGAAAACCCTCAAAGGCAGCATTAAGGTTCTAACCGAGCTTCTCGCCATGCTCAACCCCGAGGCGTTCGGCCGTTCCTCGAGAATCAAACGCTATGTGAGGGAGATTTCGACCCGGTTAGCCGGAGTGAAGGGCTGGCAAATTGAAACGGCAGCCATGCTTTCTCAAATCGGATGCGTCACACTGCCAGACAAGACCTTGCAGAAATTCTACAGGGGAGAGGAGCTGACTCCGCAAGAATCACAGCTTATCGAGACGCATTCTACCGTTGCGTCCGATTTGCTTTCCAACATTCCCCGTATGGAAAAAGTGGCTGAAATCGTGGTCTATCAGGAGAAACATTTTGATGGGTCAGGATTTCCCCGGGATTCCCGTCGAGGCGCTGCCATTCCTCTGGGGGCGAGGATTCTTAAGGTGGCGCTCGATTTCGATAAGCTGACCTCAGTAGGTGTTCCGAAACGACAAGCTCTAGGGCGCATGGAACGAAGGGCAGGATATTATGACCCTGCTGTCCTCAAAGCGTTGAAGGCAGCCATCGGACTTGAGGATTCCTATATCCGTCTAGAATTAGGCCTGTCGGACCTCAGTGAAAACATGTTCCTTGACCAGAACTTAAAAACAAGGGAAGGACAATTGCTGATCACCAAGGGAGAAAAGTTGAGTGAAGTCGTGCTGAGGCGGTTGAGGAATTTTGCTCAAACCGTGGGTATCGAGGAGCCAATCGCAGTGATGGTACAGCAAACAACAGAAAAAAAGACTGTTCCATTGGAACCGACAGGTACTTGACAAGAATGCGATGCCATGTGAACGGTTTGTTACGCGGTATTATCGAATGATAACAAGGCGTTTCATCCATTAGAAAGTCAAGAAAAATTGGTTTTCAAATTCGGCTGAAGCTGAAGCCAGTCAACTTCAGAGACCCTTTGGTGTTTTGTATTTGGAACCCCTGGATGGATTCGTTTCCGAGGGCGTTTTTTTCAAATTGATCTCTGCCCCCACAAACCCACGCTATCCGATCGGCCCTAACCCCTGCTTTCTTCGAAAAGCAGCTCTTTTTCATCACGATCGCGGCCATCTCTCAATGGGAAAGGAAGGATATCGCCGAAAGGGTAGCCGCCTCGCTACCGATCAGAGCGAAAATGGGGAAACCTTTAGGCGGTTAAGCCTCTTTTGGATATCGGTGGAAGGATAAAGAGCTTATCCCAGATCTGAAGGAGGCCTCGGCAAGAAATCTGATTCATGAGTTATTTCTAGAAAATAAGCGGAAAAAGACCGCTGCCAGAATCCTTAATAAATCATGCTACCGAACCAGGGTGTAGATACAGCTATCACTTCGTGCGATGTTTCTCAGGAGCCAATAATCATCCCTGCGGGAGCAACGAGACAGGTGTATTTCTTGCGGCTGGAGAATGCGTAACTTGGATCTCTCTCTTTAGACAAAGAACAACCTTGAAGTTCACATAACCGCTTTCCGTCTCTTATACTCTGGCTGAACCTCCTTCAGCTTCGCCAAAAACTCCTCCTCCGTGATTATGCCCTTGTCAATGAGTAACTGCGTCACAGCGTCGAGCTGAATAACGTTTGACATCACAAGTTCATGAGGGTGGACAAGCTCTTTGTCGTCGAGATTCTGAGCCATAGGGTGCTCCAGATTGGGAAAGGTAGGGATCTATGTTGTCGGTTGTGAAACGAGGAGGTCAGACTCCAGATAGAGGTGATCCTATAAAGAGCGATCTCAGCCAAATTTGAGGGGATGTCTCATGGTAACCTCTCCGGGGGAAGAGCCTAGGTTTGAATAGTGGTTACCCTTTGGATTGGCCTTCGTATTTCTTGATGAGATCGTAGATAGCTTCTTCTAGGAGATCGCCGAGGGAACGTTCGGTGTCAACCGCAAGGTGTTTGAGGTCCTTTATCCTATCTTCATCGACTCTCGTGGAGAATATCCTTTTTTCACCCATACAAACTTTGGGTCTTCTCCCAATCGAGTGGGTGAAATCGCTCAAAGAATACGTTCAAAAGCCTTTAGGAACAAGGAGCTCCGAAGTTGGAATGGGTCTCCCAAAATGGTATTGATTTTCCATGGCACGATATCGAAGACTTTGGGACGCATATCGGTTTCCTGGTTTCCGTCCGCTGCACACGGTTCGTGGCATCTTTGGAGATCCCAAAGCACGGATCATCCGACTGGTACGTAGGGGGAAAAAACGGCCTGCGGCGTGTGTGGCCTTTCCCATCGCTCGTTCTACGATCGGAAGACCCGAAGGGTTCGGGATCTGTCCTGCGGAGACGTGCGCATTTACCTGGAAGTGGAGATCCGAAGGGTCTACTGCCGAAGGTGCAAGAAAGTGAAGCAGGAGAGGTTGAAGTGGCTGGCGGACAATCCTTTCTACACCAAGAGATTTGCCTTTTATGTGGGCCGTCGGTGTCGAGATTCGGCGATCACAGATGTGTCTAGGGAACTGCACCTGAACTGGAAAACGGTGAAGTCGCTGGAAAAGCAATACATGCGGGAGCAGTTGAAGCGAGCGGGATCGCCTGGGCCAAAGGTGATTGGCATTGACGAAATCTCCATCCGAAAAGGACACACCTATCGCATTGTGGTCAGTGATCTGCTGAGGCAGCGGCCGATTTGGTTTGGGGGTGAAGATAGGTCTGAAGCGAGCATGGATCTGTTCTTTGAACAACTGGGCCCGAAGAAGAGCCACAAGATTCGCCTTGTCGTCATGGATATGTGGAAGGCGTTCGGTAATTCCACCCGGAGAAATGCTCCGCAGGCGGCTATTCTCTATGACAAGTTTCATGTGATGCGCCATCTCAATGATGCTTTAGACACGGTGCGCAAGCGGGAATACGCCCGGCTTGGAGGCGAGGATCGCCAGTTCATCAAGGGCCAGAAATACACGTTGCTTTCTCACTGGAAGAACCTCTCGGTGGATGGACGTGTGGCCTTGAAGACGTTGTTCAAGGCCAATAGACGACTAAACAAGGCCTACCTCCTGAAGGAATCCTTTGGCCAACTCTGGGACTACAAGAGAGAAGGTTGGGCCAGGCGATTTTTCGATAACTGGCGTTCCTCCTTGAAGTGGCAAAGGCTCAAGCCCTACGAGGACTTTGCCAAGATGATTGAAAGCCATTGGGAGGGGATCGCCGCATACATTCGTTCCGAAGACAAAGTCTCGCTAGGGTTTGTAGAAGGGTTAAACAACAAGATCCGCGTCATCATGCGTCGCTCTTACGGATTGAGGGACCAAGAATACCTACGTCTCAAGGTGCTCACTTGCATGCTACCGGCGCTCTAACTCTTAAATTCTACCCACTCGATTGGGAGAAGACCCCAAACTTTTTACTGTTTGTCCTTTCAGAATGCAAGAAGGCAGTTGGCATATCAGATGTAAGAATGTAAGAAATAAAACATAGATTCTCTCCACTACACAGGACGATAAAGACCAAATCAGAGAACAGCGCTTGAAGACACCTCGTATGGCGACATGTGGGGCCAGTCCCTCGGCCGGGGAGAATGTCTTTTCGGGCGCTCTTTTCTCGGGCGTGATGGCAGGAACAAGAAAGCCCCTGACACCAAACCTTGTCGAAGCATGGCGCAGGGGCTTGATAAGGAGGACCGTCTCCATAGGTATGGAGACAAACAGAATACCGGAATTGCGCTGAGCTGGTCAAGGGTATAAAAGGAAGGCGCCCCTGAGTGCGGGCGAAACACTCAGGGGCGATCGAATGGAGTTGATGTGATTAGCTCAGCCTCTATATCGTCTAAGGCACTCAAAACTTTAACCTAAAGCCCTGTCCCGGGGAGATTGAAATGGGGGGATTCGATAGCAAAAGATGCGATTTGGGCTTATTGCCGCTGACAAAGGTTTCATCACCATTGAACAACTCATCGAAGCGATGAACATTCAAATCAGGGAGGATTTTGAGAGAAAACACCACAGGCCTGTGGGTGTGATCCTAGTGGAGTTAGGGCATATGACCTCATCGCAGGTCCTTGAAGTGCTCAAACAGATGGGGATTTAGAGAAAGGAATGGCTCCCATCAACAAGCTTGAGCTAAGAGGCCCATTCTTCTTGCATCCATTGGCTGCGGAAATCGTCACCAGGATTGCCCAGGGAAGCGGCCGGAAGAAAAAGGAGGCGATTGCGCAGAAGGCCCCGTCACATTTCCAGATACGATTTGGAATGATCGCCGTCAAGAGGAGGTTCATCACAGCGGACCAATTAGTGGAGGCAACGACCATCCAATTGAGGGAGGACGCGGAGGGGAAACCTCACAGATTCATTGGTGAGATACTCGCCGACCTGGGCTACATGACCCCCTCTCAGATCCAAGCAGTGCTGTGGAAGATTGCGGATGGCAGTGGATGACGACAAAGCCCCTGAGAGCGCTAAGAGGAGAATTAGAAAGAAAGCAACGGCTCTCAGAGGCCAGGAGATAGAGCCAATCCCGAGCGTTTAACCTGCCTCCGGTTACCACGACCTCTTTGGGGTTCCGGCCTATCCGCCGCGGTGGTTATCATATGTATAGTGGGCGGGTCAAGGAAGTCTTAGAAAAGAAACCCCTGAGCATGTCCTAGGATGGGGGGTGGAGTGAGCTCAGGGGCTGTAATCAAAGGAACTGGGGTTCTTTTGACGAGGGAGATCATCTATCGCCAGAATTCAGGTTTTATTTGCTGGGGATTATTTGTTGATAAGAACGGAAAGTGATTTCACAGTAGGTTTAAGCTCAAAACAATTGCGCCCATACCCGCCGTCCAGAACATTACAGAGATCATGGTTCCGAAGAGTATTTTGAGTGCCGCATTCATCTTTGGCCTGAAGCAAAACCCCTGGTGTTCTATTGGATACATCGTCTGGGAGAGAGTGGGGTATAAAGAGAAAGCCCCTAAGACCTGGAAGGATGAGGGCCTATGGCCTTAGGGGCTTCTCCCATAGAGAGCAACATCGCGTCTTCAGAGTTGATTCTCCGTCATCCATATTAGGTAGGCATTTTCAAGGGATTAGTTCTTGATGAAGATACGCGAGAACGGGGGCTTCGAACGCCTGGAAATGATAACCCCCTGAGGCCTGCTACGAAGCCTAGGGGGTAACAAAGTAGGCTGAGCGCTATTGGGCAACTCAACGCACAGATAAGCATCTGCAAAGGGCCTTCTATTTCAAGACGCCTACCTGTAAAAAATTTAAGGCTGAGTTAGCGGATTTTCAAGCTTTCATGGCGCTACCGACGGTGTGTTAAAGTGAGTTGAAAATTTGGAGTGGCTCCAAATAGAATAAGAATTGCGAGTAAAATCAAATTCCTAGAAAGGAGCCACCCCATGAGAAAAGTATTACGAATCGGTTCAGAAAGAAAGCCAAAAACGACGAAGCAGGAAAACGCCTTCAGCACTGAGCTCAACGCCAAGATCGAGATGATTCAAGCCTTAATCCCCATCGGGTTGATGGCTGTTGCCGAGCAGCTCGAAGAAGAGGTCAAAGAGCTGGCCGGCGAGCGATATAGCCATCAGGTCGGAAACCGGTTGCGCCCGCTTCCTCAGACAACCGCTCGACTGAGATTCTCACAGCACTTCCCCCCAGGACCGATGGAGAACCTCTTCGGGCAAAACAAGATTCCAGTTTGTGACAAGGCGGCCAGCCGTTCTCTTGCCGCGTTCGAGGTAGTGCGGCCGGCGTGGGCGAAAATCAAGAAGCGGCTTTAGATGCTCGTTTTCAACCATCAGGGATTCCCGATGCTGCTCCAGGAAAAAGCCGACCTTGGCGGCGGTCGTCGCATTCTCCAGCAGGAGAGCGTACTCAACCACCATGTCGAGATCAAAGTATTCGATTGATTCCAGAGAGCGCCAGATATCTTCCCAACTTATCGATAAGTCGGGCCGGTTCAGCACGTCAACAAACGTTCTTTCCAGGCTGGTCACCATCACGTCGACACCGGATCGTTCCACTCGGTTGACGCCAAACATCTGCTCTCCCTTAGTACGGAGGATCCTTGGTGTGATAACACAGCGAAATTCATAAGACCTGAATGTCAGAGGAGCCGATTTCCGTCCTGACAAATAATAGAATCGCTCATAAGTCGAATAGGAGTTGCCGTAAAATGCCAAAGCCGTGTGGTAAGCCAGTACCGCATCCGAGGCCATTTTTGCCGCAAGCAGATACGGGTCGACAGGACTGGTAGCGGGCGACATGGCAGGTGGCACAACCGCATACAACCCTCGTCTAATGGATATGATGCGACCTTGCTGCCGGTAATATGATAGCAGTGAATTGCGGGTGTGTCGGTTGCGGGACCCTTTCCCGGCAAGGAAGCGGTCCAATTCCTCCAGGGTAAATACCGCGTGTTGAGAGAAAAACGCGTTGAGATTCATTGCCTGTCCTTCAACTTGACGTCTAGGCGATATATAATCAAAAACTTTAGTCATAACTCGGTTTTTCGTCAAGTTCTTTCCAAATCAGATGACAATTCGATGAGATATAGACAAATTAATTGGTCACATTTCGCCGATTTGTCAAGTAGGCGAGCCTCTCAGCGGGGCCTGCTTTTTAGTCGCATCGGAAAGCAAGGTCTTGCCCCTAAGTAAGTTCGTTCCAGCGGTGATGGAAGATGGTGTCCAGCATTGGCATCCTGTTCACCAGAGATTGTGCCTAGAATTGTGCCTATTTCTGATGATCATCAATGACCTAGAGTGATGTTGAATGACATTCGGATCGAAAAAGGGTGGATCAGAAAAGCTTATACTTTCATCATTTTAAATCACTTTGGTTCTGTGTCTATCACTGATTGTCATCAACTATTTAACGGGTTCAAGTCCCGCCTTCAGCACCACTTAACTTATTTGAATTTCAACATTTTCCCTTTTTCCGCCCCCCCCTTTCCCTTCTAGACTCCAGGTTGATACTGAGGATTCAAGACAACAAGCCTCTCGAAATAGGCTCTGTAAAAACCCCTATCTCTTGTCAGAAGCCTGTCAGCCTTGATAAGCGCATGGGCGCCGATCAGGAAATCAGCAATGATACGCCCCCTTTTCCCTGCCGTTTTGCGATAGGTCTTCCATGCTTCACCCGCCGAAAAGGCAATCTCGGTATCCGCGATCGCCGTTTGAATGCCTAATTTCCCCAAAACATCATCGAGGAGTTTTGGACTCTCAAAGTGCGGTGCCAGCTCAGCATAGACAATTTCATTTACCATGAGTGATCCCTCATGAAACGCTTTCTCCAGTGCGGCTGAAGAACTCTCACCATGGACGGGATCAGGCAAGAGAGACGGTTTCGAACAGCCAACCTCCTGAATGGTCATAGTGTAACAAAAGCGAAGCTCCTCATCGATTCGACGTATGGGTAACCTCCTGCTTGGCATGTCCTCCTCATGGACGTTTTCAGGGCGATATTCGGCGGCCTCTGTGATGAGGCAGCTTCAGCTCACACCAACCCCCCGCAAGGGTGTGACAAAATGCTTCGGAATCACATGGCGGTGTCACCGGAATACGCATTTGACAACACGTGATTAACGTGTTACACGTTATAAGCGTGTTAAATCCATCTCGGAGGGAGCGATGAAACAGAATATTACCCTGAGCCTCGACAAGGAAATCATCAAGAAGGGAAAGGTTATCGCCGCTCAGAAAGACACCTCCATTAGCAAGATGCTAGGCGACCAACTAAAGGAGATTGTTGAGAGAGAGGATCAATATGAGGCGGCCAAGAGGGGTGCGATGCAGGCCTTGAAGGAAGGATTTCACCTGGGAGGCAGGATTAACTGGAGGCGAGAGGATCTCTATGAGAGATAAGACCTTTGTGGATACGAATATCCTTGTCTATGCCCACGACAAGGATGCTGGGCGCAAGCATGAGATCGCTAGAAAGGTCATCTCCGAATTGTGGGAATCCCGATTGGGATTGATCAGCACCCAGGTCTTGCAGGAATTCTATTTGACGCTCACTCGAAAAATACCTGCTCCTTTGGATAGGCCGACCACCAGGAGGATACTGAGGAATTATTTCAGCTGGGAAGTTGTTATCAACGATCCTTCACTTATTTTGCAGGCAAGCGAAATCGAGGAGACGTATCAGATTTCTTTTTGGGAGGCTTTAATCGTTTCAGCTGCTTTTTCGAAAAACGCTACCACCATCCTCACGGAGGATCTCAACCACGGTCAGGTAATAGAAGGGATTGAGATCAACAATCCTTTTGACAGATACTAGACGCCGGAGATGGACCTCTCGTTTGGTCCCGGCGCCTTCAGGGTTGGATGAGATATCTCAAATGGACATGCGAACGAAAAGGCACGACTTCGGCTCAAAGAAAGTTAAAATCTTAAGGGCGTCCCTCACGCCCTCCGGCGCGCCGCTGCTGCCCACCGCGCCAAATCTCATAGAGGATTGGAATGATGATCAGGGCCAGCACCGCGGCTGATACCATGCCTCCGATCATCGGGGCGGCGATTCGCTTCATCACCCTGGCCCCGGTCTCAGCGCTCCACATGATCGGAACGAGGCCGGCGATAATGGCGCAGACCGTCATCGTGATCGGGCGCACCCGTTCCGCCGCGCCTTCCATGATGGCGTCGTAAAGGTGTTCGCCCTCCAAGTTCTTCTCGGCCCGACGCTTCGCCTCGTACGCATGATCCAGGTAGATGATCATCACGACACCGATTTCGGCCGCCACTCCCGCCAGGGCAATAAAACCCACCATGACGGCCACGCTCAGGTTATACCCCAGCAAGTAGATGAACCAGATGCCGCCGACAACCCCGAACGGGAGCGTGATCATCACGATGAGTACTTCCGGCAGGCTCTTGAAATTCAGATACAATAAGAGAAAGATGAGCAAGAGGGTGAACGGGACTGCAATCCTAAGCCTTGCGCGCGCCTCCTGGATATATTCATACTGGCCGCTCCAGCCAAGGCTGTAGCCGGCCGGGAGCTCTATCTTTTCAGCCAACGCCTGCCGGGCCCGCTCGACATAGCTGCCGACGTCCTGATCGGGATTGATGTCTACATAGATCCAGGCCTGTGGACGGGCGCCTTCGGTCTTGATCGACGGCGGGCCGGTGCGCGGAAATATGTCCGCCACCTGCTCCAGGGGAACATGAGCGCCCGTGGACGTGGGAACCAGGACCCTTCGCAGGTCTTCCGGATTCTGCCTTAGTTCGCGGGCGTAGCGAACGTTGACCGGAAAGCGCTCCAGGCCCTCGATCGTGGTTGTGATATTCATCCCGCCGATCGCCGACTGAATGACATCGGTGACGTCCTCCACGGTAAGCCCGTACCGAGCCGCCTCCTTCCGCTTGATCACGAAATCCATGTAATAACCGCCGGCCACCCGCTCGGCATAAACGCTTCGTGTGCCGGGAAGAGCTCGAATCAGAGGCTCAATCTGCTCTCCGAGCTGCTGGAGGACGCCTAGATCGGCCCCGGTGAGTTTGATGCCGATCGGCGTCTTGATTCCGGTTGAAAGCATGTCAATCCGCGTCTTGATCGGCATGGTCCAGGCATTGGTCACGCCGGGAAACTGGACCAAGCGATCCAGTTCCGAGGTCAGTTTCTCGATGGTCATTCCCGGGCGCCACTCCTTTTCCGGTTTCAGGATGATCGTGGTCTCCAACATGGACAGCGGCGCGGGATCGAGCGGCGTGCGGGCGCGGCCCGCCTTGGCCAGGGCAAGCTTGACCTCGGGAACCCTCATGATAAGCAAGTTGGTCTGCTGGGCCACCCCCTCGGCCTCCCTGATGGAGACGCCGGGCAACATCGAGGGCATGTAAAGCAGATCCCCCTCGTTTAAAGGGGGGATGAACTCAGAGCCCAACCGCTTATAGGGCACCACGGTCAGTGCCAGGATCAAAACGGCGGCAATGAGCACGAACCAGCGCAGCTTCAGGGCCCAGTGCAACACGGGACGGTAGGCCCAGACAAGAAAACGGTTGATGGGGTTCTTGGCCTCCGGCAGGATCCGGCCCCGTATCAGATAGCCCATCAACACCGGCACGATGGTCACCGCCAAGACCGCCGCGGCGGCCATGGAATAGGTCTTGGTAAAGGCGAGGGGCGCAAACATCCTGCCGGACTGGCCCGTCAAGGCAAAGACCGGCAGGAAGGAGACGGCGATGATCGTTAACGAATAAAAGAGCGCCGGCCCCACCTCTTTTGTCGCGTCGACAATGATCTCCCAATGGGGCCTCTTGCCCCGGTCCCGTTCCAGGTGTTTATGGGCGTTTTCGATCATGACAATGGCGCCGTCCACCATGGCTCCGATGGCGATGGCGATGCCGCCCAGCGACATGATGTTGGCAATCAGTCCCTGAAAATACATGACCGTCATGGCGATCAGGATGCCGACGGGGAGGGTGAAGATGGCGACGAAGGCCGAGCGCAAATGGAGCAGGAAGACGACACAGACCAGGGCGACAATGATGCTCTCCTCGATCAACTTGGAGCGCAGGGTGTTCTGGGCGCGGTGGATCAGGTCCGAACGGTCGTAGATAGGGATGACCTCGACGCCCTTTGGCAGGCCCGGTTTGAGCTCTGCAAGCTTCGCCTTGACCCGGTTGATGACCTCGAGGGCATTGTTCCAGTAGCGCATCTCGATGATGCCGAGCACGGCTTCGCCCTCCTTGTCGAGCTGCACCGCACCGCGGCGGATGTCGGGCCCCAGGCCGACGTGGCCGATGTCACGCACCAGGATCGGCGTCCCGTTCATGTCGACTCCGACCGGAATCTGTTCGATATCCTCGACCTTTTCGATATAGCCGATCCCCTCAACCATGTATTCGGTTTCGAAGTACTCGACGACCCGCCCGCCCACGTCGTTGTTGCTGCGGCGAATCGCCTTGACCACCGTGCTCAACGGAAGGTTGTAAGCCAGCAGCCGGTTGGGATCGACATTCACCTGATACTGTTTGACAAAACCGCCGGCCGCGGAGACATTGGCTACCCCGGGGACGGTCTGCAGTTGATAGCGCAGGTACCAGTCTTGGATGGTCCTCAGCTGCGAGAGGTTATGCCGGCCGGTGCGGTCGACCACGGCATACTCAAACACCCAGCCGACCGGGGTGGCATCCGGACCCAGGACCGGCGTGACGCCGGGCGGCAATTGATTCTGCACAAAGCTCAGATATTCGAGCACCCGGCTGCGGGCCCAGTAGATGTCCGTGCCGTCCTGAAAGATCACATACACAAAGGAGAGACCAAAGAAAGAATAGCCGCGCACCACCTTGGCGTTGGCCACGGCCAGCATGGTGGTGGTGATCGGATAGGTTACCTGGTCCTCCATGATCTGCGGCGGTTGCCCCGGCCATTCGGTGAAGATGATGACCTGCACGTCGCTGACATCGGGGAGGGCGTCCACGGGAATATTGACAAAGGCATAGATGCCGGCGCCGATGGCGGCGGCCGTGAAAAGCATCACCAGGAATTTGTTGCGCACCGACCCTTCGATGATCTTCTTCAGCACGGGGACTACTCCTTTTCCCGGTGTTGCTGCATAGGCCCCATCTCCTCCCCTTTGCCTTTCATGGCGGCCGGTTTTGAACTTTTTCCCGTGTGGCCGCGCGGCAGCATTTTGCCGATGGCGGCGCGCAGATTGCTTTCCGAATTGATGAGAAACTGCGCGGATGTCACCACCCTGTCGCCCTCTTGAAGACCATCGAGCACCTGGAACTCGTCTCCGGCCTGGGGGCCGAGGCGCAACTCCCTCGGCGCGAATCTGCCTTCCCCCAAGGATATCAGGGCGATGTCCCGTTTCCCGGTACGCAAGACCGCCTGAATAGGGACCGCCAGACCCTCATGTGCGATCGGCGAGCGGATGACGACGTCGGCCCACATGCCGGGTTTGAGTTCGAAGTCCGGCGTATTGGCAAAGACCATCCGGACCTGAATCGTCCTGGTCATGTTTTGGAGGTACGGATAGATGTAAAGGATCTTGCCGTCATAGGTCGTGCCGGGTTGGTAGGAGAGACACATCTTCGCCTCCGCTCCCAGACTGAGCCAGGGGGCCTCAAATTCGTACACATCCGCGATCACCCACACCGTGGATATGTCGGCGATGGCGTAGACCATCTGCCCGGCCTGCAGAAAACCGCCTTCAGGGATACTGCGCTCGACCACGATCCCCTTGAACGGGGCATAGATCGCCATGGTCCGCGTCATCTTACCGCTGCTTCGCAGCGCCTCTATCTGAGCATCGGTGATGTCCCAGTATCGCAGCCGCGTTTTGGCCGCCTCAAGCAGGTCCGGTTGGCCCGAGCGGGCGGTGCGAGAATGCAGCGTGGTCAGATATTCTTCCTGGGCGGCCACCAGTTCCGGGCTGTAGATTTCCAGCAGTTTTTCACCCTGCTCGACCACCTGGCCCACGAAATTTACGTGCTGTTCCTCAATCCAGCCGCCGATCTTGGGCGAAATCCGCCGCAACTTTTGTTCATCTTCCGTAATCCGTCCAACGGTTCTGATCTCACGGGTGAGGCGTTTGCGTTCCACCACCGTCGTGGTCACGCCGATGTCCTGGACTACGACCGGATCGATCCGTACCATACCGGGAGGACCCTGCTCCTCCTCGCCCTCGTATACCGGCACCAGGTCCATCCCCATCGGGCTCTTGCCGGGCTTGTCGGATATGTAAGAAGGGTTCATGGGGGCACGCCAGTAAAGGATCTTCCCCTTGGAAGCGTGTTCGGCTGGCGGGCGGGGTTGCGAAGGGGTTGGAGCTGAAACCGGCTGGGTCCGCGCCCCCCTCTGCGGCGGTCCCAAATAGCCCGTAAGGTAGGCTGCGCCCCCTGCCACCGCCAGTGTAACGGCAGCGGTCAGGACGATGACCCGGAACCGGTCTTTTCCCCCGTTATTAGTCTCCGCCATATTCAAATCTCCTCATGAGCAGAGATCGATTTTCCCCTCTTCATGGGTTTGAAGGCGATCCTTCCCATTCTCCGCCGACCGCCTCCTGGAGCTGGGCCCGGGACACCCCTAGATCGCTTTGTTTTCTTGGCAGGGAGAGATTGGCCTTAAGCCAGTTTGTATAGGAGGCAATCACGTCGGCGAAAGACACAAGCCCGGCTTCATAACCACGAGTGGAGACCTCGAGGGCCTCCTGGGAAAGCCTCACCACCTGTTGGGCATAGAGCGCTTCTTCCCGCCTGGCCCGATCCAGACGGAACCAGGCCTCCCGCACGCCGAAAAACGTGGCTTCCTCCGCCTTCCGCAGGTCTTTCCGCAGGGCCTCCAGTTTTTGCTGGGTCTCCCTCAAATAGGCGTCATTCTTTCCGTACCACGGCATCTTGGGAAGCCCGGCTCCAACCGCGGCCGTGGTGGTTTCCGGAAAGGGCTCCTTGGTTCGCCACGTACCCACCTGGGATATGGCCTCGTCCTCAAAGAGAGAAAGGTTCAAGGAATAGACAGGGTAGACCGCGGTCTCGGCCAGCAGGATCAGTCGTTCCATCTTTCCGATCCTGTCCCGCAAAAGGCGAAGCTCTTGCCTTTTTTCGAGGGCTTCGGTGTAGAGGGGATCCAGGCGGGGCACGTTCCGCTCAGGCTCGCGGGCGGCCGGCCGACCCACCGGGGCGGTGGGCGGCAAATCCAGGATTTCAAGGATCCGGACCTCCAGGTTTCGCTGTTCCTCGGTCAGGGTCTTTAGATCTACCTGCAATACTTCCCGCTCGATACGGACCTTAATCACATCCTGGAAGCTCGTCTTTCCGGCTTCATAGCGAGAGGTGGCCACCGCCTCAAGGTGGATGAGAAGGTCGACCATCTCCGTGGTAATCTCCCGCGCCTTGCGGACAAAGAGGAGGTTCCAGTAGGATCGGCGGGCCATGGTCACTGCCGTCCGCCGGGCCATCTCCAGTGTTTCGTTGGCCGCCTTGACATCCTGGGTGACAATTTCTCCCTTAAGCGCAAGAACCCCGGGGAAAGGGAATTTGGACTCAATCGGTTCTCGGCCCTCCATGGGTCCGATGCCGGTCATGAGAGCCTCGGTGAAGGCCGAGTACTGGCGAAGGATCTCATCGAGATTCCAGACCTGGCGGTACCCTTCAAGGGCCGCCCGCAAATCCTTCTCCGCGGCCTGAACGCCGGCGTCGCGCAGAAACGCCAGGGTCTCCAGTTCCGCGAGCGAAAACCCTGCCGCCACCTTTTCTTGTGCGGCCGCGGCGTTTGCTGAAGCCGGACTAAGGGTTTTAAGAAGAACCGGATCAGGGCGGTAAAAGCCCACCTCACTCACCGGTTTCTCCAGCGCCCGCTCCCACAGGGCCTTCATCTCCCGGAGCCGCGCCACTTCCTGCTGAAAATCGCGGCCCGGGGGCGTCGGAGGGATTGTCGCCGCGGACCTTGCGCTCACCTGAGACTCATAGAATTCCGACGGTTGATATCCGTTCCATTCCTCCATGAGTTCCCTGTAGCCGGTACAGGCCGTGAGGATCATGGAGGCCAGGCCGGCGCAGGCGAACGTAATCTCCTTCCTCATTGGGCCGCCCCTTGAGTCGGCTCGGACTGCGCAGAGGGTTTTTCCGTGAGGCTTCTTCCCGTGACCCTCTCCAGGCGCGCCAGGAACTTGCCGTAGTCGGCCTTGGCCCTGGCCAAAGAAAGCTGGAAGTTGTAATAGACCGCCTCCGTCTCCACGAAATCAGAGAAACTCCCCTGTTTTTCCCGGTACCAGGTTTCGGCGATCTCAATCGTCCTCGCCGCCTGGGGGAGGAGTTCATCGCGGTAGAGCCGGATGAGCCGCTCGGAATTCTCGATGCGAAAATAGAGGTCCCGCACTCGCGCGTAGGCCTCGTTCACGAGGGTTGTCTTTACGGATTGAGCCCTGCTCAAGTCGGCCCGGGCCTCGCTCAGTCGCCCCTCGTTCTTGTCAAACCAGAGGGGGATCGAGAGGCCGGCCTGGATACCGAGGGCATCTCTCCCGGCATCCTCCGGCTGAACGGGTACATCCGGTTTGCCGACCCCGGCATAGAAGAGGCCGAATTTGAACTCGGGGAGGTTCTCGTAATGGGCCAGCTCAACCTGCCTCTGGGCCTTACCGACCCGGGTCTCCGCAATGCGGATCTCTTCCTGGTAGCGGCTTGCCAGTTGATACGTCTCATCGAGGCTGAAGACCAGCGGACGGAGAGGTTCCGCGGCCAGCGGGCCGATGACCGCATCCGGAGGACGGTTCATAAGGGTATTGAGGCGCGCCTTTTCCACTCGTTCCAAATCTTCCAACAGCAAGGCATCATACCCAAGCTGTGCTACCTGAGACTGCGCTTTGAGGATATCCGCTAGGGCGACCCGGTCTTGGGCGTACGCCGTCTCGCCTACCCTGCGAAGATGATTGACCAAATCCTGATTTAGGGCGACGACCCGTTTCGCCTCTTCGATATAGAGGAGTTCGTAGTACGATTCGCGCACCTGAACGATGACGTCGCGAATGGTCTTATCCAGTTCCAGTCGGGCAACCTGGGCATCCGCCTGGACAACTTCTCCTGCCTTGGGAAGCTTTCCGGGGAAGGGGACGACCTGCGAAAGGGTGAGGTTCCAATCCTGAGGGCCGAGGCGGGTCTCGAGAGGGTCAGGGAAATACGTGGACATCAACTGGGGGTCGGGATACCCTGTGACGACCCGGTACCGCTCGATCACCGCCCTCCACGCCTCGCGCGCCGCCTCGATGGCCGGATTCTTCCGGTAGGTCTGCTCTATGAGCTCCGCCGGAGACGGCCCCTCAACGATCCTGCGCTCAAGGCGCTCCGACGCCGAAGGCTCATCACCCAATGCAGGGAGGCCTGGCCGCATCATCAAGACAGCGGCCGTCAAAACCATGAACATCACCCGGATCATTCGGCACCTCCTTTGGTTCGAGATTGTTTCGTGGCCCGGCAGCGGGCGAGCGTATGGTTCAGTCCCTTCTAACCCCTTGGCCCGCCTTGGATTGGGCCTTGCGGAGATAAATCGCTGAAGAAAGGCTTGCGGAAATCTATCTCCTCAAGCCGCACGTGACCCTCGCTCTCATGCCGCGAACCTCACTGTGAAACACCCTCTTTTTGGGGGGGTGGGCTGAAAAGAGATCTTTCCGCCGTGGGCCTCGCCCTTTTTTCGGCGTTGATAAGACCCAGGTTCCTTGCGATCTCTTGGCCGCAAAGAAGGGTTGAAATATCTCATCCCGGTCTGCAGATCCGCGCGGGTCAGACCGTTCGCGCCCAACGCCGTTTCGGTGGATGCCGCAAGGCGGGCCGTGCAGAAGTGGCGCTATCTGTAATCGCCGAGCACGCTTCGAATGGATCGATTCTCCAGGCCTTCTTCAGGCCCTGAACGGAAACTCGATGAAATCCGTAGGAAAAGCAATGGGGTATATCCTGTATTTGTTGTGCTTGAAGCCCCTTTTCACTCACGACGAACAAGACGGCGCCCTCCCGCCAGTCACTGCGAAAAAAGATCACCGTCCTCCCAACCTTGAGGCTGGAAATGGTTTTATCGCCCACAAATTCTTGTGAGGAGCCTCATAACGCCGAACGAATACACCCTTTGATGATCAAGAATACACGATTCACCCTATTCCCATTTCCGCGACTTCATCTAGGCTATGTCCTAGAGCAACGATTCCCTCGGAATCAGCCTGCAATGAGGCTAATACCACAGTAGATGGAGGAGACCGGTGCACTATTTTCCGCTTGCCCTGCCCTTTTTGCTCATTTTCTTCTTCCTTTTCCTTTTCTTGGTCATTTTGATCGAGGTTGGTATCCTGAGTTATGCCTACCAGAAGATAGGGATCGCCAGAAGGTACGTATTCCTTTTGCTCCTTTTGTCTCTCTTGGGTAGCTACCTCAACATCCCGGTGGCGCGTCTTCCTGCTGAAGAGCTTCATTCCGCAAGGGTGGTGTCGTTTTATGGGATGCAGTATGTCGTTCCTGTGGTCGTCAACTCGCCCGGGACGATTATTGCCGTGAACGTAGGAGGAGCACTCGTCCCTCTGATCCTCTCGATATATCTCATCAAAAAACATAAGTTATACGGCAGGACACTCTTGGCCGTCGGGCTGGTCGCGGCCGCCGTCCATCACATGGCCACCCCACTCCCAGGCGTCGGGATTGCGGTGCCCACCCTTGTTCCCCCATTGTTGACCGCCGCCATTGTTCTTCTGATTTCCAGAGAGCATGCCCCTCCCCTCGCCTATATTGCGGGCAGTCTGGGGACCTTGATAGGCGCGGACTTGCTGAACCTGGGCCGGATCCGTGGCCTCGGGACCCCGGTGGCATCCATCGGAGGAGCAGGCACCTTTGACGGGATCTTTCTCACCGGAATCGTGGCTGTCCTTCTCGCGAGCTTTGCCGGCGGAAAGAGAGCCCCGAGGCCCGCCGAGAACGCCTAGCCGAATGCGGCTCAGGCGCGCCGCCGCTGTCCTCACATAGGAATCTCAAACACATCCAGAACGGTGAGGACCCCCTTCACCTTGGCTGCCGCAGGGCCGATCTTTTGATGGTGTACGGCTATGACCGGTTTGTTTCGTGCGTTTCGTAGGAGACGTCTGGCAAGGCGACCGGTCCCACGGGACTGGTTGCCCATTTTGGAGCGCGACGTGCCCTTTTACCGACGGCTTTCAGGTGAGACGGCGCAGCGTTTCCTTGAATTGCTTAAAGTCTTTGTGTGGGAGAAGACCTTTATCGGGGCTGGTGGCATGGAGATCACCGACAGGGTGCGCGTGATTATCTCTGCCTGTGCCGTCCGACTGGTGTTGTACCTCGATCTCTCCTACTATGATCGGTTGACTGAGATCGTCGTGTATCCGTTCATATACAAGCACAAAGATGAGGAGAAAGCGATTCTTGGTGAAGCCTGGGACTGGGGCACGGTGGTACTCTCCTGGCCGGCCGTACTGGAAGGACTCAGCCGACCGGGTATGGGCCACGAGACGACCATCCATGAGTTTGCGCATGTCCTGGACCGGGGCGACGGGACCTTTAACGGGACGCCTAAACTCAAGACTCGCGCGGACTACAGACCCTGGGTCCAGATCATGAGCCGCCATTTCTTTCGGTTGAGAAAAGGGGACGCCGTCGAACGCGAGGTCCTGCGCATGTATGGCGCTACGAATGAGGCCGAGTTTTTCGCCGTGGCCACCGAATCCTACTTTGAGAATCCTCTTCGTATGAAGGACCTCACCCCGGACCTCTATGCGGAATTGCAGGCCTTTTACGGCGGAGATCCGGCGGGTGAGCTGAAGCCCGAATCCATGTGAAGGCCGGGTTTATGCTTGGACAGTCCAAGCCCGAATAATCCGCGTTTGCCTTAATGACCCGATTCAACCGTCTTCATCCGGGCGCTGACCAGATCGTGTCGGACATTGCTTATGGAGAAGAATGAACCTGCAAAGGGCAAGACTCTCGGCCTGCTCAGCTTTTCCTTGTTGTCGGTTGTCATTGGAGTGATTGCCGGCCTGGGTGCTGTGGTGTTTCGGGGCCTGATCGCGCTCTTCCACAACCTCTTGTTCCTGGGGAAACTCTCTCTGGTCTATGACGCCAACGCGCATACGCCTCCGAGCCCGTGGGGTCCCTTTGTCATCCTGGTGCCGGTGGTGGGCGCACTCGGCGTTGCTTTTCTCGTAAAAAACTTCGCTCCCGAGGCAAAAGGACACGGCGTTCCGGAGGTTATGGATGCCATCTACTACAACAAGGGTGTCATTCGACCGGTCGTTGCGTTGATTAAATCTATCGCCTCTGCCCTCTCCATTGGAAGCGGAGGGGCCATAGGCCGTGAGGGACCGATCATCCAGATTGGTTCTTCATTCGGTTCCAGTGTAGGACAGATTCTCAAGATGCCTGTGTGGCAACGCATTACCTCGATTGCGGCGGGGGCCGGAGGCGGAATTGCTGCGACGTTTAATACCCCCGTTGGAGGAGTACTTTTCGCCGTCGAAATCATGATGCATGAGGTGAGCGTCAGAACCCTCATCCCGGTGGCGATTTCCACAGCCACGGCCACCTATTTAGGACGCCTTTTCTTCGGCCCCTATCCGTCTTTTGTGATACCCAGTTTTCAGACACCCTACTTCCACCTCACGCACCCGCTCGTCCTCCCTTCCTATGTGGGGTTGGGCCTTATCATGGGGGTCTTCTCCGCCCTCTTCATAAGGTCAATTTACGCCTTCGAGGATTTTTTTGAACGACGCGTAAGGGGAAACTATTATTCACGACATATGTCTGGGATGTTTCTGGTAGGTATTATCATGTATCTTCTGATGGTCACCGAGGGACATTACTACATCGAGGGTGTCGGTTATTCCACGGTCCAGACCATTCTGACCGGTGCGCTTTCCGATCTGAACCTGATCTTGATTCTCTTTGCCCTGAAGCTCTTAACCACATCCTTGACGCTCGGTTCCGGCGCATCGGGCGGTATTTTTTCCCCCGCTCTCTTTATGGGTGCGACTTTAGGGGGAGCATACGGGATTATCTTATACCAGTTTCTTCCTGAACTGACCATTAGCCCCCCCGCCTTCGCTGTCGCCGGGATGGCAGGGATGGTGGGGGGTGCTACCGGCGCGGCCATGGCGGCCATCGTCATGATTTTTGAGATGACCCTGGACTATGACGTCATCATTCCCATGACCATTACGGTAGCGCTGAGCTACGGGGTAAGAAAGAGCTTGTGTAGTGAGAGCATTTACACCCTGAAGCTCGTTCGCAGGGGTCACTACATGCCCGAGGCGCTTCAAACGCACTTCCACCAGTTGAAACGCGCGAAGGACATCATGGACACTCGAATTGGGCTGGTACGGTCTTCGAGTTCGTTTGGTGAATTTGCCCGGATTGTATTGGAACAGGAATCCACATGCCTATTTCTGACGGAAGAGGAGGACAGAGTGATCGGGGTCTTGACCAACGAAATGGCGATCGAGTGTATGGGGCAAGAGGGAAAAACGCGCAATGTATGCGAGATCGCCGGCAAGGATTTTGTGGTCGTCTCGGAGGAGGCGACGCTTTTTTATGTCCTCGCCCGGATGCGTGCTGAGAAGTCTTCCGTGGCCCTCGTCACGAAGGGGAGCAGAGGGGGGGCCGTTTCCCATGAGGATGTGAAAGGCGTGATTACCCGCCAGCAAATAGGAGAGGCCATGATGCAGGGGATTGAACTGTTCGCGGATTGACCCGACCTCCTTTAGATCCCTCGACGCAGTCCCTGGTTTGGGGTCATTGATCGGAGGAGGCTTGGCAAGGAGACATGTTCTTGAAACTCTACTTACCGATCGCCAGACATAGTGCGAACATGTTTATGCTCTTGGGTTTGGGCAGCCTGACCGGTTTTATCTCTGGCGTTTTCGGCGTGGGCGGGGGTTTTCTCTTGACCCCCTTTCTGATTGGCATCGGCATCCCTCCCACCGTGGCCGCCGCCTCCGATTCCAACCAAATCATAGCCGCCGCCAGCTCCGGCACCTATGCTCATTACCAGATGGGTAATGTAGATATCAGGATGGGGATCTTTCTCCTTATCGGTAACTGGGCTGGAGGCACTCTGGGTGTAGAGGTCATTAGAATCCTACGTGGCCTAGGTGAGGCCGACTTCTTAATTAAGATCACCTATGTGGTGATGTTGGGCGTCGTCGGATCTTCGATGCTCATTGAGACTCTGCGGGCGCTCCGCAAGAGACCGGCTGAGCTCAAAAGCAATCAGGGATCTGCAAAGACCCCTCTTTACGCTCGGCTGAAGCGGGCCCTCCCCTGGCAGATGTACTTCGAAAAATCTGGCGTGACGATTTCTCCTTTGCTTCCCCTCGCTTTAGGTTTTCTTGTCGGCATGATTTCGGCGATCATGGGCCTGGGGGGGGGATTTATCATGGTTCCCTTGATGTTCTACCTGCTGCGCATGCCCATGCACCTGGTGGTGGGAACGAATCTCTTCCAGGAGGCCTTTCTATGTGCCAATGTGACCTTCATGCAAGTGACCACGAACCATGTGGTGGACGTTGTCTTGGCCTCCGTCCTGTTGGTTGGGTCGAGCATCGGAGCTCAGTTGGGCGCCCGTTTCAGCCGCAGACTTCATGCCGATCAACTCAGACTCATCTTGGCCGTTATTATCCTCCTTGTTATGTCAAAAATCTTCATAGGCCTCGTCCTGCCGCCCCGGTTCATGTTGGATATGAAAGGGGGGCAGTAAAATGAAGCACCGAAACAGGCTTCGGCAATGGAGTCGCTTGGGATTGGGAACGTTCTGCCTTTTGGCCATCTCAGTACCGCTTTGTCGTTCATCTCCAACGCTTTCCCTGACCCCTCCTATCGTCAAGATCGATTCATTCTTTGGGGGGGCTGAAGTGTCGGTCTCCGCAGAGCTGCCTGAAGGTTGCGAGGCCGTTATAGAGGTGACCGGAAAGGAGGTGGAGGAAGATCTGATGCGCAAAGGACGGCGATGGGACCTCTGGATGAATGTGGGAGAGATTGACATTGACGGAGCGCCGTACCTTTACTTGCTCATGAGCTCCGCCCCACAACTCCTGGAGACCGGAAACCGACCGTGGGGCTACGAAGCGCTGCGCAAGGGGGTGTCTTTCAGAGGCCGGCTCAGGACGGCAGAGGAGCCTGAGCTTTTCAAGGAGTTCGTCCACTTGAAAGAAGGCCAAGGGCTGTATGGTACATTTCCCGGTGCGGTCAAGATTGCCCCTCTCGATGCAAGCCGCTCCCTGGTCCGATCCGCCTTTCGTCTCCCGGCCCGGACTCCCGAGGGCATCTACAGGGTTTGCCTCACGGTGATCCAAGATGGTCAGACCACCGAACGCAGATGCGCTTCCTTCAAGGTCGTGATGGTGGGCTTACCGGCCTTCTTAGTCTTGCTCGCCTCCAAGCACGAGGTTTTTTATGGGATGTTGTCCGTTTCGGGAGCCGTGGCCGCCGGTCTCCTGTCCGGAGTCCTTTTCAAGATGAGAAGAAGGAAGGAATCCAAAAGAGAGGATCAGTGCTAAAGGGGCTGCCGGCGAGGAAGAATTCACCCCATGCATTCAAAGGAATGGATAAAGGCCATGTCCATTATCACAATCTCCAGGGGTTCTTTCAGCAGAGGCAAAGAGGTTGCAGAGAGGGTGGCCAAGAAACTGAATTATAAGGCGGTTTCAAGGGAAATCATTCTCGCGGCTTCGGAAGATTTCAATATTCCGCAAATCCAACTGATTCGGGCCATCCACGATCCCCCTTCCATTTTGGACAGTTTTACCTTCGGTAGACAGAGATACCTCGCCCAGATCGAGTCTACCCTGCTGGATTACCTGAGAAAGGACAACATCGTGTATCACGGCCTTGCCGGACACTTCTTCGTCAGATCTATCTTCCATGTTCTGAAGGTTCGGATCATCGCCGATTTCGAGGACCGTTTGAGGACAAAGATGGCGCGCGAAAAGATCTCGAAAGAAAAGGCGAGGGACGAGCTAAGAAAAGACGATAAGGCCCGCAGACAATGGAGCCTCAAGCTCTATGGGGTAGACACCTGGGATTCCGAGCTATATGACCTGGTACTCCATATCCATACGCTGACCATCGCCAATGCGGTAGACATCATATGCGATACAATCAAATTGGGACAGTTCAGAACAACACCGGAGTCACAAAGAGCGATGGATGATCTGGCCATGGCCGCCATGGTCAAGGCCAAAATAGTAAAGAAATATCCGAATGTAAAAGTCACAGCCCGGGCAGGCGAAGCCCTCATCCATGTCCAGGCCTCTGAGACATTGGAGTCGGCCATCGTCGAAGATATCGAGTGCACGGCTCGACAGGTGCCCGGCGTAAGCAAGGTCAGGGTGCACCTGGTTCCAACCACCCTTTTCGATGGCCGCCTTTGAGGCCTTTTGCAAGAGTTAAAGCCCTCCGGCCGGCTGAAAGCCTTATTCTTGCGAGCAGAACCGAAGCCTCATCCATGACCTGCACCTGGAGGAATGGCGTCTAGGCACAGTGGCCATTCACGCCAGGGCAACCGGGAGGATTTTTCGGCGCAAGAGTCCTCTTGGACCGATCCTCGGACGTGCCCGGGGAACAGCGAAGCTGCTTTGGCAGGGACAGATAGCAAGAGACGTAGTGGATATGATGATGAGAATTTCGAACAGCCTCGGTTTAAATCGAGTCGTCATGGCATTGTCCATCGCGCGACTGGCCGATGCCGTGGGCAACAGCGTCCTTATCATTGTTATTCCCCTCTATGTGGCCAGACTGCCGGCCCCGCGGTTTCCATGGCCGGAGTCGGTGCGTGCCGGAGTGCTCATCTCCATATACGGGTTGGTAAACGCCTTGTTACAGCCTTTCAGCGGCGCCTTGACCGATCGGCTGAACAAACGAAAGCCCCTTATCCAGAGTGGCTTGATCTTGATGGGCACCACCACCCTGGCATTTATATTTGCTGGCCGATTCACAGATCTATTAGTGCTTAGAGCGATTCAAGGCCTGGGGGTTGCACTGACTATCCCCGCGTCCATGGCCCTTATGGCGGCCGCCAGCAAAAAGGAGACGCGCGGGGGGTCCATGGGCATCTACAGTACCGCGCGGATGGCAGGCTTTACCATGGGACCCTTAATGGGTGGTTTCCTTTACGACCACTTTGGCTTCAACATGGCCTTCGGCACAGGTGCCTTCTTCATCCTCTTGGCCCTGATTCTGGTGCAAGTGATGATCAAGGAAGGGCCGACCGAAGGACGGGCCAAGGACGGGCGTTCCTTCCAGATCATTGACCGTTACTTGCTCAACGCGGGTATCCTCGGGGCAGGCCTGGCCACATTTATGATGGCCGGCGCCTTTTCGATGATGACCCCGCTGGAGACAGAGTTCAACGCGCGCCTTCATGAGTCGGCCCTGGATTTCAGTATTGCCTTCAGTGCCCTGATGGTCAGCCGGCTCCTGCTCCAGATTCCGCTGGGCAGGCTTTCCGATCGGTATGGCCGCAAACTGTTCATTATCACCGGACTGATCTTGATGGCCTTTTCCACGGCCCTGCTGGGTGAGGCGCGGACAACGGCTCAACTCATCGGGTTGCGGATTATCCAAGGTGTTGGTGCGGCGGGAATTGCAGCGCCGGCCTTTGCCTTGGCCGCCGATTTGGCAAAACAGGGCGGCGAGGGGCGGCAGATGAGCATCATCACCATGGGATTCGGCCTTGGTATCGCCATTGGGCCACTCGTGGCGGGGCTGTTGGCCGTATTCGCGTTCGATCTCCCCTTTCTCTTTGTTGCCTTGATGTCGATAGCGAGTGCCGGGGTGATCTACCACGGCGTGCCGGAAACGGTGCAGCGCCAACCCAAGCTCCAGGCGGGAGGCCTTGATGGACCAGTGCCATGAAGCGATTTCAGGAGCAATACGGCCCCTTTCGGGTGAAAATACAGGCTCTGTCCCATGTCGTTTAACCGTGAGCATGCGGCATATGCCGGAATAATCTAACGCCCCGGCGTTCTACATCAACCTTCTCTGCTGAGGCTGTCGGAAAATACCCGTCTGCGGCGTTACCGTCATTCCTCGGGATTTAGGAGGCCTTGCATCTGGGCATTTTCCATCAGCCTCAGAGAAAAAGGTTTTTCGACAGCTTCGCTACAAGACGTGTGGGCCCCCGCCAACAGGATGGAAAACCATTGGCACAGCCTGCCGGCGACGCATCCACTTCAGCAACCCAAACCAGTCCGGTGAACCCATCGCGCCCAAGATGGCAAATTGGTCTTCCGGGCCCTGAGTACGTTGCCTGACAGGTTTGCGATGTCGGGAATCATGCAACGACGAGGACCCTATCTTCGGAAAGTGGAGCCCACAGGCCCGCCTCAAGCCGATCCGTGCGCGAATCTACGGGATATGGGGGATTTTGGCCGCGAACAATGGGGTAAATCCACCGCCGTGCGGCGCATTGAACTCCGGCGCCCAGGCCAGGAGGATGTCCGGTGTGGTGGGTACCGTGAAGTCGATTGACATCATGAAGCTCAGAAGGGTTATGGTCACAATGGAGGAAACAAACAGCCTCTTGGCCCAGGCCCTATGATCCGATGTCTTATAACCCGACCACGCCAAGGATAGCCAGCCCAGGCCCGTCCCGGCCGCAACCGCGAGGTAGCTGTAACCGGTGTAACCGCTAAAGGTCAGCATCAGTGTGGCCGCCACAAAGGCCAGCATATAGCCGACGACATGCTTTTTTGTCGCCGGCATTCCCCGCTTGACCGGCAGTACCGGGATTGCCGCGGCGGCGTAATCCTCATATCGGAAAATGGCGATGGCGTAGCAATGGGGCATCTGCCACAAGCTGAAGATCAAGAAAAGGATCAACGTCCCTGTATCAAAGCGGCCGCTGACCGCGCAATACCCGGCAAGGGGAGGGGCGGCTCCGGCCAGACTGCCCAGCAGTGTGGCGCATATAGAACGGCGTTTCAGATAGAGGCTGTAGATGCCCACGTAAATCACAAAGCCGGACAACACCATCACAACGCACAGCGGCTGGGTCGCCCTCCAAAGAAGTGCGATGCCGGTCATGCCCAGCAGGGTTGCGTAGCAGACGGCGGTGCTCAATGACAGGAGCCCCCGGGCCATGACCCGGTTGCGGGTGCGGGCCATTTTTCGGTCCATCTTTCTGTCAATACAGTTGTTGAGCACGCACGCCGAGGCCACCACCAGGGATAGGCCCGTGAGGGTAGAAATCAATATGGAGATATCGATATGCCCCTTCGAGGCCAGAAAAAAGCCGGCAGACGCGGGGATCAAGTTTCCCAGGATGATGCCGGGCTTGATAAGCAGCAGGTAATTCTTGATTGTGCTTTGCATCACCACATCATACGGCAATTCAGGGTGTACATGACCCACATGGTCCCCCCGACGAAGATAACCATGATCAGAAGAGTGAATAGCAGGACCATCAGGTTCCAGCGGGCCGCGGATGATGTGTCCAGGTGCAGGAAGTAATGCAGGTGTACGAGGATCTGCACGATCCCCGCGCTGCATATGCCCCATAC
>CAZAGT010000009.1:0-37536 GCA_964484515.1 uncultured Desulfobacteraceae bacterium
TCGGTGATCTTTTTGCCAGGTCCCTTGCACCTGATCTGGGCGTTCTTGAGTGGCGTTCCGGTGTGGCGGTCGGTCACGATACCGTAGATCGTGCCGAGGTTCGGCCTCGGCTCCTCCGAACCCTCTTCGGGCGTCGATATCTCCGCACTGCTTTCGGCTATCTGTTTGGCCTGATACATTTGGGTCTTGCCCTCAAAAATGACCCCTTCACCAATCACGACGGACGGCGCCTGAATGTCACCAAAGACTTTCCCCGGCGCACGGATCTCAACACGTTGCTCGGCGGTGATATTGCCGTGGACCTCGCCACTGATGTCAATGTAGCCTACCTGGACATCGGCCTCGACCAAACCCTCCTCGCCTACGACGAGGTTGCCGCCGGCCGCGATCTCGCCCTTGAAATGACCGTCAATCCGAATCGTTCCATGAAACGTCAGTTTACCCTCAAACTCCGTCCCCTTCCCCAAGAAAGTGATGACCTGTTCTCTCTTCTTCATCTTCTGAAATCTTTCCCCCTTGCTTGATCGAATGCGATGATAACGTCTATTCAGGATAAAGGTGCCCCCTAGTCTTCCCTGCTGGCCGGAACCACCAAGAGCCTTTGCCCTGGATAGATCATATTACTCCCCTCCAGGTGGTTGTAACTGCGCAGCTCATCCACGGTAAGGCCGTGGTTGGTGGCGATGCGAAAAAGGGTGTCACCGCGACGAACCTCATAGAAACGCCCCTCGGACTGAAAGGCCGGTCTCTCCGCAGCGGAGGGCGATGTTTCCGCCCCTTCCCGCGTTGAGGCCAGGCGGCTCTCCAGTTGGCTCATCTTCTGGTTGAGCTTATCGACCTGCTCTCGCAAGGGCGTCTCCATCTGGCTCAATTTGGTAACCGAGACCTCAAGTCTCTGGATCTGATCCTCGATGTCGGATACCTTTTGCGACATTCCTTCAATGCGGCCGATCCTGTCGTCCCACTGGTCGATTCGGAAATTGATCGTATTCAAACGCTTAGACGTGGCCCTGTCGCCGCCTAGGACCAATACGCCGATGACCGCGACCAAGACGATAGCGCCGAAGGCAAACAGGACAAGGTTTGGCACGCGGAAACCGGAGTCGGATCCGTGCCTGGCACTGCGGACAGGTGCCTCCGGCCTGGAAGAATCCACAAAGGGAGGAAACTCGTCCGTGTCCTCATCGATCCCTTTCTCCCTGGTATTTTCCATTGGAATCTCCTTTCTGAACAGGAATGGCCGCTCGCTTCACCTGCGGCCATCATCTCAGGTATTGTGGAAACCCCTGTGAGCCACGGCCCAAGCAGGAAGTTATCGCCCATCAACTGGAACTGCGCGCGATCCCTGACCCTGTTCCCTACAGACTATCTTCTTCTCGTCACTACTGACTCGTGATCTATCCTTACTCCAGCTAACTGGTCGTTTTCGCTTGATTAGAAGCGCTCTAGTTTACAGATAAAGGCCTTAACGTGTCAATGGTAAAGGCCGCCAGGCGGAAACGTGGGAGCAACGGTTCATTGAAACCGGTGTATATGTATAAGTGATGGTGATTTCCGAGTCGGGCTGAAAAGCGGTTTTGGCCGGCGTGAGATCGGCTAGGGTTGGGAAACCGTTACCGGCTTCGTTCTCAGGCTGCTCAACATGCGCAGCACGTCTTCCTGAATGAGATAACCGCAGGGGATCAATATCAATGTGATGACGGTCGCAAAGAGCACCCCAAAGGCCAGGCTGACCGCCATGGGGATCAGAAATTGGGCCTGAACACTCTTCTCCAGGATCATGGGCATGAGCCCGGCAAAGGTGGTCAGTGAGGTGAGGATAATGGCCCGGAACCGCATACCGGCACCTTTGACGATCGCCTCTTCTGCCGAAAATCCATCGCTCCGAATGTGATTCGTCGCGTGGATGAGGACCAGGGAGTCGTTGACGACCACACCGGCCAAGCCGACGATCCCAAACAGGCTCAGAATACTCAGATTGAGCCCCATAATCAGGTGACCCAAGAGCGCACCCACGATGCCGAACGGGATCGCCGTCATCACGATCAGGGGTTGCGTGAACGATCGGAAAGGGACGGCCAGGAGGGCATAGATCCCAAAAAGGGCGATCACAAACCCCTTCGCCACGGCGGCCATGGAGTCCCGCTGTTCCTTGCCTTCCCCCTCGATGCTGTATCGCATCCCCGGATACCGATTCATGAGTCCAGGCAGGACCTCTTTCTCCAGGTCGCCCCTCACTTCATTGGCATTGGTCTTGGTCTCATCCACGTCGGCCATGACCTTGATCACCCGTCTCCGCTGAGCCCGTTCGATCGAGGCATAGCCGTGTTCCATCTTGACCTCCGCGACCTGGTTGAAAGGAACCGCAAAGCCGTCAGCGCTCCGGATTCGCATCTCTTCGACGAATCCCAGCGACTTGCGTTCCTCGGGAGGATAACGGACCATGACCTTGACCTCATCCTGATCGCGCTGCAACCGGATGGCCTCCGCGCCGTAAAAGGCATGGCGCACCTGCGTGGCCAGGTCGGCCAGGGTCAGGCCCAGGCTACGTGCCGCGGGCTTCAGTTTGAGCTGTAACTCCTCCTTGCCGGGCAAGAAGCTATCGTTGATGTCGAATACCCCTGGATACTCTTTAAGCGCCTCCTTGAGTTCATCGGCCGCGGCGACCAGGGCCTCTTGATCGTCGGAGGAGAGGTGAACCTCGATCGGGTTCCCGGCCGTGAAGACTGAGCTCTGATAGGTGACCGAGTCTGCATCCTCGATCGGTCCGGTCTTTTGGCGCCACAGCGTTACAAGTTCGTTGGCACTGATATCCCGTTGTTCGCCATCGAGGAGCTGGACATAGACCTGAGCCAAATGCCCGCCGATCCCAGCCGCTGCGCTAGAGCCGTGTCCCCCTACCTGAATCCCGACCAACGAAGTGGTGTGCTTGAACAGAGGTGGGGCGCCCGCGGGTCGTTTTTCGTCTTGCTCGGCCAGTGCCTCCCGGGCGGATTTCTCCAGACGGGTGACCACCTCCAGTGTGCGCTCGACCGGCATGCCCGCCGGCATGGTCAGAGTGCAGATCAGGATATCGCTTCCGATCTTCGGGAAGAACGAAAACTTGATCCAGCCGCCGCGAATAAACCCCAGACTCAGGAGGAGAGTCACGAGACCCACCGCCACGGTGGCATAGCGCCAACGCAGATGGAACTGCAATAGGCGCCTGTAGGGTCCATTGATGAGCCGTCTGAGCCAGCGGGACATCCGTTTGTCTTTACGTTTGGCGCCCTCGGAACTCTGCCGCTTGGCTCCACTCCGGGCAAGGTGGGCCGGCAGAATCATCACGGATTCAATCAGCGAACCGCTGAGCACCAGGATGACCACGACGGGCAGATTACGAATGATTTTACCGATGACGCCTGAGCCGAGGAGAAGCGGCCAGAAGGCCACGATGGTCGTCAGGACGGCGAAGACCACCGGTCTCCCCACTCCGACAGCTCCCTCCACCGCAGCATTCAACGGAGAAAGACCCTCCTCCTGTTTGCGGAAGATGTTCTCCCCGATCACGATCCCATCATCCACCACGATGCCCAGGATCGTGATGAAGGCAAAGAGGGAGACCATATTGATCGACACATCGAAATGGGGCATCAGCCAGAGTCCCGTCATGAAGGATACGGGGATCCCGACGGTGACCCAGAAGGCCAGTCGCAGGTCCAGAAAGATGCCCAGCAGGATACTCACCAGGATCAAACCCAGGGTGAGGTTCTTCATCAGGAGCTTGATCCGGCCCCGTAGAATCTTAGACATATCCTGGAAAAAGCCGACATCCACCCCCGCGGGCAGGCTCGGCCTGATCTGGTCCACATACTTCTTGACGGCGCTGGCGACCTCGAGCGCATTTTGATCCGCCACCCGGTAGACCATGACAATGGCGGCCGGTTTGCCCTGAAAACGCGCCATCAGATCTACATCCTCAAAGCCGTCGACCAGCTTCGCGATCTGCCCCAGGGTGACTTTGCTCCCGTCCGGCCGGGTGATGACCGCCACGTCACGATAGTCGGCGGCATAGTAGCGCCGGCCCTTGGTTCGAACCAGGATCTCACCACCGGTCGTCTTGACGCTTCCCGCAGGCAAGTCGAGGCTACCCTTCCGCACGGCGGCGGCAACCTGGCCCAGCGTAAGACCGTAACGACGCAACGTCTCCTCGGAGATCTCGATGTTGATCTCACCCTTGCGGACACCGAAGAGCTCAGCAAGCGTGATCCCGGGCTGGTTGGTAATGTCATCTTTGATCTTCTCGGCCAGGTGTTTGATGGTCGCCTCCGGTGCATCACCATAGACCGCGATATTGATGACCTGCGTACGTCGGGTGAGCTCGCGCACGACGGATTTCTCGGCCTCATTTGGAAAGGTAGTGATACGATCGACCTCGGATTTGACCTCATCCAGGAGCTGGGCCAGATCCCAGCCTTTCATGACCTCGATGGTCACAGTGCCAAAACCTTCGCGCGCGATGGAGTCGATCCGTTCGATCCCCGCCAGACCGGCGACCTTCTCCTCAATCCGTCGAATGATGGCCTCCTCAACCTCGGCCGGAGAGGCACCCGGATACTCCGTTGTAATGGTGATACGATCGAGGGATGATTCGGGCAGGATCTCGACTTTCGCAGATATACCGGCAACCGCGCCGGCCAGCAGGAGAAAGAACATCATTAGGTTGGCGGCCACATGGTTTTCGGCAAACCACGCAATCATACCCCTCATGATCGGTTCACCCCTCTGAGCAACACATTCCGAACGGTCATGCCGTCGGTGACCGTCTTCAAGGTCGAGATAACGACCATTTCCCCGTCCTTCAGCCCGGACTCGATCATGACATTTTCACCTTCAGTGTGGGCCACCTGTACCTTTCGGAACCGTAGCCGACCATCCTGGTCCACGAGCCACACGACACCGCCCTGACGCAAGCCGTTTCGCGGGATGACAGCGGCATCGGATAAGGTGCGGCCCTTGATATGAACCGTGACGAAAAGGCCGTTGGCGAGGGGCGGCTTCCGGGCATAAGGTTTCTTGACCCGAACGACCACGTCGACCATGCGCGTGCGTTCATCGAGCTGGCCTTCGACGCGCACGACCTCCCCTTGCCAAGTCAGGTCCCGGCCTGCAATCCGGGCCCGGACTTCCGCAGTCGAGCCCGGCCCGTCGCCGGGCGTGAAGCCCGGTACGTGAAACCAATACAGGTCCTTGTCCTCCAGGGGCACGACGATCTCGGCCGCCTCGGTGGAATACAAGGTCGCAAGGCCCTGGCCGGTGATAACATACTGCCCCACGTCGACACTCTCTTGGCTCACGCGCCCGTCAAAAGGGGCCCTCAGCACGGTCCGCCTCAAATTCAAAATGGCCTTGCGGAGATCGGCCTGATCCGCTTCGAGTCTCGCCCGGGCTGCCGCGAGCTGGGGCTCCTTGGCGACGAGGGGGGGCGGATCACCGCCCTCCTCCTCATCCTCTGACCGGAGAAGACGCCACTCTTCCCGCGCCACAGCGGCCTCTTCCTTGGCGAGTTCCAGGCGGCTTTCCGAATCCTTGACCTTGGCCTCGGCCAGTGTCACCGTAAGCTGATAGTCCACCGGATCGATTCGAAGCAAAATATCATTCTTCTTGAAATCACCGCCGTCCACCAGCGCCGGAGAGACCGAGATGGCCTTGCCGCTCACCTCCGGAACGAGGGCAATCTCCCGCAGGGGCCGCACCGTGCCCTCTCCGCGAACGATGACGGGCTTCGGTCCCGTCGTGACCTGGATCGACCTTACCACCGGAAGAGGGGTGGGCGGTTTCTGCTTCTCGAGCTTCGGCTTGCTGGCCTTGAGAGCCGCCATACCAGCGACCCCCAAGGCGATCAGGATGAGGGTGATAAATACGTGGATGAGTCGTCTTGCCGTCTTGCTCATGATCGGTTACCTGGTGCTTGGTTGAATACGACGTATTTACTTCGCGACCTCGTTCTGCTCCGTCACCGATGCCACGGGAGGCACGGAGGGAAAATACTTCTCCCCCTTTACCGGGTCAAGCGCCGGCCAACCACCGCCGAGGGCGCGGTGCAGCCGCACCCGATTGGCCAGGATGGTCAATTCCACCCCGATCACGTTTTGCTCGGCTTCGAAGCGGGTCTGCTGGGCCTCTAGAACGCTAAGGTAGTCACCCAGGCCGCGCTCATAGCGCATCTCGGCGATCCTTTGGGTCGCCCGGGCCTCCTTCAGGAAAACGAGAAAACGATCCCGACGCTCCAGTTGCCGCTTGCGGGTCAGGAGGGCCCCTTCCACTTCGGAAAAGGCCTGCAGAAGCGTGTTGGCATATTGGGCGACCTCTTGCTGATACCTCGCCTTGGCGCCCTCCTCCCCGGCCTTGAGCCTTCCGGCATCAAACAGGGGTTGAGCTACCCCGAGTCCCAGCTCATATAGTCTGCTTTCGGGCTGGAATAAGTCTCTCAACTCAGCACTCCGAAACCCAAAGGTCCCCGTCAGGGAGATCCTCGGGAAGCGGCTGGCGCGGGCTACGCCCACACGGGCGTTCGCGGCCGCCAAGCGGCCCTCGGCCGCGCGAATGTCAGGACGTCGCAGGAGTAGCTCGGAGGGCAATCCGGTCGGAACCGGGTCCAACCGCTGGTAATAATCATCTCTTTGGGGCCGGGCCTCGCGCGTCTCAGGGTAATGGCCGAGGAGCACCGCCAAGCTCTGTTGCGAGGTGCCCAGCTCCTGAATCTGTAAGGGCAAAAAGGCCTCGGCCTGGGACAGGATGCGGCGGGCCTGTCTCAGATCCAGGATCGACGTCAACCCGCGTTTGTAGCGGCTCTCCACCAGCTCGACATTGCGACGAAAGCTCCTGATGCTCCGCTCGGTGACCTGGATTCCACGCTCCAAGGACTCCATTTCCAAGTAGAGGCTGATCACCTCGGCGATGACGCCCTGGGCGACAGTGGTCCGATTCTCCACCGCCGTGAGAAGGTCGGCGCGGGCCGCTTCCTGGGCACGAGCCAATCTGCCCCACAGATCCACCTCGAAACTCGCCGGGAACGATAATTCGTAGATGTCGCTTCGGGCCACAAGGGTCTGGTCGGGGATGACACCCAGGATCGGGAAGAGCTGCGTCCGGGCTCCAAGATTGACGTCAAGATTCGGATAGCGGTCCGCCCTGGTCTGAACGAACTGGGCGCGCAACTCCAGGATCCGGGCGGCGGCCTTCTTGATGTCCCAGTTGTTTCGGAGGGCCTCTTCGACCAACCGGTTGATCTCGGGGTTGTTGAACGCCTCCCACCAGCGGTCCCGGGGTAACTGGATCGAGGCCTCGGCAGATTCGTTCTCGTAGGCGTTCGGGATCTCAAGACCGGTATCAGGTCTCGTATAATCGGGGCCCATCCGCACGCACCCGGTCAAAACACCCATTGCAATCAACATCAGCCAGCGACTGTGAAGCAGACGTCTCACCGGCCTTCCTCCCTCTCCCCAACACCCAGTCCCCGCAGAGAGAAGTTGATGATTTGTTCCAAAAGTTGAGCCCTGAATTCGCGATCGTATTCCCGTCCAATGATGCTGCTCACGGCGATTCGGGCAAAATTGAAATAGAGCACTTGGGCGAAGATGCTCAATACGTTGAGAATCAAGCCCTCATCGCCAAGGTCCTCAGGCAAGAAAGGACGGAGCTTGTCAGCCAACTCCTCGAAAAACGGCCGAATAACCTGATCCGCCACGACCTGAAAGGCCTCAGTCGGCTGGGTCATTTCGCGCGTCATGAGTTGGAAATGGCGTACCCGCTCCTCGTCGGTCAGGGGACCCTCGAGGAAGGCCTGCGCCAGGGCCTGTACAACGGCGGACAGCGACGACGGCGCCAACGCCGCATAGGATTGCTTGAAGCTTTCCTGGAGCCGCCTGGCGCGCGGCATCCACCGGGTTCGGAAAACCTCGAGGTACAGGTTCTTTTTGTTTCCGAAGTGATAGTTTACGGCCGCCAGGTTACAGTGAACCGCATTCGTGATGTCGCGGATGCTGACGTCACGATAGCCCCGTTGCGCAAACTGGATCTCAGCTTCGTTTAGGAGACGTTCTCTCGTCCCGTGATTCTCGTTCCTTTGAGCCATAGATGAATCCTTGTAACTACACAGGCATTTAGGTTGAAGATTGAAGTCTGAAATATTTCAGCTCTTTCGCAACGGCCGAACCCATGCACACAGCTTCGCCCTCGGGAACCTTCTCGGCCATGCTTTGACCTCATTGGTTACCTTCTCAATAGCCTCAAGTGTCCGAATTTCTATAAGATTACGCATTAGAACCTTCTTCCTTTTCCCTTCCACCTTCAGGCTATTCTGTAAGCAATTGTCGTTCCTTTTTATTACAAACGTTTGTATCAAACGTTCGTTTGAATTGTCAAGCTCTTTCTTTATCGGATGATTTGTGTATATCCTTGAGAGGAAGTCGAAAAACACCCATTTCTCCCTATTCCATGGCGATTGCTCTCGTCACTGAGTATCTTATACGAACGACTCAGGCGCAAGGCCGAGGCCTGAGGGAAAAAAGATGAAGACCTTTACCGTCTTGCCTCCAGCCTCTAAACTCTTACTTAGCCTCATTTCTTGGGATTTCACTCCAAGCATGCCGTGCTACGGGGGAAAATGAACCTCACACCGCTCGTTCGAAGGAGTCCTTGTTATGGATAGTAAGGCATTCAGGGAATATGGTCACAAAATCGTTGATTGGATCGCCGAGTACATGGATCACATTGAAGACTATCCTGTTCTTGCTCAGCTTAAACCCGATGCGATCAAGCAGCAATTACCTCAGAAGCCGCCGCACAACCCGGAGAAAATGGACGATATCCTGACGGATTTCAGGGAAATCATCATACCTGGAATCACCCACTGGCAGCATCCCTCCTTTTTCGCCTATTTTCCTGCTAATACGAGTGTGCCCTCTATCCTGGCGGAGTTTCTGACCGCCGCCCTGGGTGCCCAGTGCATGGTGTGGCTGACCTCGCCCGCGGCCACGGAGCTTGAAGAGGTGGTCATGGAGTGGCTGCGGCAGATGCTTCAGCTTCCCGAGGGGTTTAGCGGCGTCATCCAGGATAGCGCCTCCACCTCGACCCTTTGTGCCCTGCTCTGCGCGCGGGAAAGGAGCACGAACTTCGCCGTCAACAGACAGGGCTTTTGGCAGGGAAGCCGCCGACCGCTGTCCATCTATACATCCGAGGAGGCCCATTCGTCGGTCGAAAAGGCGGTCAAGATCGCCGGGTTTGGCAAGGACTATCTTCGTCTCATCCCGGCTGACGACCGGTTCGCAATGATCCCCCAGGAGCTGGAGAAGGCTATCGTCGCCGACCAAAAGAATGGTTATCTCCCATGCTGTGCCGTCGCAACAGTGGGCACGACCTCCTCCACCGGGCTGGATCCGTTGAGGGCCATTGGGGGTGTTTGCCGCGAGCACGGTCTATGGCTCCACGTGGACGCGGCTTTGGCCGGCAGCGCCGCTATCTTGCCCGAGATGCGCCATATCCTCGATGGGATTGAATTGGCCGATTCTTTGGTCTTCAACCCCCATAAGTGGCTATTTACAAACTTTGATTGCTCAGCCTATTTCTGTCGCGATCACAAGAGCCTGACCGCCACCTTTGAGATCCTGCCCGAATATTTGAAGACCGACGAGGATCGCAAGGTCAAGAACTTCCGCGATTGGGGGATCCCCCTCGGCCGAAGATTCAGGGCCCTCAAGTTATGGTTTGTGATCCGCTCCTTTGGTGTCGCAGGTCTCCAGAAGAAACTCCGTCACCACATTGAGCTTGCCAACGAATTCGCCTCATGGGTCGGCAAAGACCCGCGTTTCGAAGTGCTGGCCCCCGTGGATGTCAATCTCGTTTGCTTCAGATATAATCCGCCTGATCGATCCTTGAGTGAGTCCGAGCTCGAAAGCGTCAACAAGCTCCTGATGGATCGGATCAACCGATCGGGAGCGTTGTTCATGACCCACACTAAACTAAAGGGGACCTTCGCCCTCCGTCTCTGCGTCGGGCAGACAGCTACGACAAAGGTGCATGTTGAAAGGGCCTGGGAACATATCCTGGCTGAGACGGCCCGCTTGTGAGGTCAAAGGGGCCGCTTGTGGTAGGGCGCCTCTCTCGTCTTGATGCCGGTGGGAGTGGTTTGATATAATCCATTGTTGACGGCTCCAGCACCGTGTCACTGGGGGTAAGGGGTCGCGAGATCTCAAGCGAATGGCCATCGCAAAGGATTGGAATTGGCAGGATTTACGAGAAGAGGATTTCTCAAGGGTTCCCTTGTCATAGGTACGGCGATAACGGCCTGCCCTACGGTGCTCATCCCCAGCGTTCGCGCTGAGTGGGCCAAGCGGACCCCGATTCATCCCCAAATCGACGACCTCAGGGTCGTCGGCCTCACCGACAAAGGCATGACCCGGGCCGAGGAGCCTGCTACCTCGTGGCGGCGTCAAAACGAGCTTGTCGATCAAGAGCTGGTTTGGGCAAACGTCGACCGGCTTGCGTGTGCTCTGGCCGAAAGGGGAAATCCGGCCGGGGCTTGGCGGGCCATCTTTGTCAAGCCGCCTTACAAAAGCTGGTCGGACACCGTTGTCGCCGTCAAGACAAACAATATCGGCAGGCAGCATACGCGCAGCGCCGTGATGACAAAGATATGCCATGTCCTGCACGACACTCTCGGTGTCAAACCGTCCAACATCCACATCTACGATGCGTGCCATGGGCGAAACATGCTCAGGGATACACCATTTGAGGCATTACCGGAAGGATGCCGCATCGAGGGGACCTGGGGCGGCAGCCAAACCGCCACCATGGTTCCGGCGCCCTGGAAAGATGGAAAACGAGAGGCTCAGTGCCTCAAATATCTGGTAGACGGTACGGTCGATATCCTGATCAACATCGCCATGTGCAAAGGCCATAGTAACCGATTCGGCCGTTTCACCATGACCATGAAGAACCATTTCGGCACCTTTTCCCCCAAACACGGCCACAAGAAATCGAGTTTCGAGTACCTCCTCGCGATCAACCAGACCCCCGAGATACTCGGCCCGATGGACAAACGATCAGGGAGAGTCCTCTATCCGCGCCAGCAGCTCTGTCTCGTGGATGCCCTTTGGGCCAGCGAGGGGGGCCCAGGAGGTAAGCCCAGTCACCAGCCGAACTTCCTTGCGATGGGAGTCTCCTCGCCTGTAGTCGATTACCTCGTGGCAACCGACTTACGAAGACGGACGATGGGCTGGGAAATCAATATGAGCGCGCTTCGCGAGATGCTCGCTGCTTTTGGTTACCATCAGGGCGACCTCCCGAATAGGGGTGGGATCATAAAGGCCTGATCTCTCTTCAATAACATCTAAACCAGACTCGCATGGGTGAACCGGGCCGTCATGGATTCCAATACGACCGTGACCCTCTTCAGATAGGTAATTTCTTTGACCAATGGAGGAGTTTATATTAGAATCTAGGTAACTTTAACCCCATTATCATACGGCTGCCTGACCTGACTAGGAGTAAGACCTGGAATCACGTGGCACAGCTATGGCATGGATCGAGTCTTGAAAGCAAAAAGGGAGGCCAGTGAGATGAAGGAATTGATCGCGTACATCGCAAAGGCCCTGGTGGACAACCCGGATGAGGTGGAAGTCACCGAAATCGAAGGGGAACATTCTTCCGTCATCGAACTTAAGGTAGCCAAGGGGGATCTCGGTAAGGTTATCGGTAAACAGGGCCGGACGGCCCAAGCCATGAGAACGATCCTCAATGCCGCCTCCGCAAAGGTAAAGAAGCGCTGCGCCCTGGAGCTCATCGAGTAATTGAGTGGGAATCCGCGGAGAGCGTTTTTTCAGAGGGTTGATGGCCGCCTGGAGTGGTTTGCTCGGCAATGAAGGGGAGGAAGCCGATACCGGACCGATTTCTCTCTGCCGAAGACCACCTCCAAACGTCCAGGGGATGCCGCTTTAGCCGGCTGAACCTTCGTCGAGCCCTCAGTCGCGTTGGATCCTTTCCGATCTATCAACGGCTCGCAGTCAATGTTTCCTGCCGATCGACGTGGATTACCTGCTACGAGTACTCGCCTATTCTTCCAAATGAATCCGCAAAAGACGCTCTCGCTCTCTTGACAACAATATAAGTTATTGTTTATACTATATCTTTAACTAGCTTTTGGAGGTAGCCAATGACCAAATCCGAATTGATAGAGGTCTTGAGTGGAAGAACGGGCCTCTCGAAGACCAAGGCCGAGGAGGTCGTAAACGTCGCCTTTGCCGCCATGTCAAGCGCCCTCGCCGCCGGCAATCGTGTTGAAATACGGGGCTTTGGAAGCTTCAAGGTCAAGGAATACGAAGGGTATACGGGGCGAAACCCCAAGACCGGCGAATTGATCAAAGTCCGGTCCAAGAAATTACCCTTTTTCAAGTGTGGTAAGGAGCTCAAGGAAAGGGTGGATTTCAGCGTCCTATGACGTCCTGAGTCCAGTGAAGACCTAAAGCCCGCCGTGCGATTAGGCCGATCCTATTTTCCCCTGTGCCGGCTCGAGAAGAAACGGTGAAGAAAGACATCGACCCACGTATGCATTCCGCAGAGCACATCTTGAATCAGACTATGGTCGCCATGTTCGGGATTAAGCGCTGTTTCAGTGCTCATATTGAGAAGAAGAAGTCGAAATGCGATTACCATATCGACCGCCCCTTGACGTCGGAGGAGATCGGACATGTGGAAAAAAGGGTGAACGAGATCATCGCTGCCGATTTGCCGGTTACGGAGCATTTTACGACACGAACCGAATCCAAGGTCCGTTTTAACCTGGACCGGCTTCCGAAGGATTCGAATGATACCGTAAGAATCGTTGAGATCGGCGATTATGACGCCTGCCCTTGCATCGGTCCACACGTCGGCTCCACAAAGGAGATCGGCCTGTTCAGAATCGTTTCAACGAGCTTCGAGAAAGGTGTCCTGCGAATCAGATACAAGCTTGCTGCGCCGGCGCCATAACCGGGGACTGAATCTGTAAGACCTTTCTCCAACTACCCAATGGCATTGCTGCAATAACGCGTGGGGTTCCCTGTTCAGGAATCCATTCCCCTATCGGCCATGGAAGATACCGAAAAACTCCGAGGACAGACTATCCACAAGCTTCTAGAGGAGCTTGAGAGAAAGGAGGAACCCCTTCGCCTGATGCTATCGGAGATGGATTATGAAAGCCGAGTGAAGATCGTCGATCGCCGCGTTGCAGATGATGAAGCCTACTTCGCATTCGTTGCACCGGAGGGATTCGAGGACGTGATGGCGGCGTCCGCGCATCGCAAGGTTCATTTCGAATTCATAGGCAGGGACAGGGTTCCGCACTTCTTTGAGGCCACCGAAGTTCACCATCTTGATGATAAGATGTGGGTCAGGTATCCTGCGGTAATTGAGCGAAAGCAGCGAAGGGAGTACTTTCGCTTGGACGCCCCCCTGGGGATGAAGATCACGCTCTCCCACGAAGCCGTCACGGAAGAGATGGTTGTCTTGAATCTTAGCGAGAGGGGCGCCCTGGTCACATTCACGCGCAAGGAAGCACAGCGAATGCCCGTCATGGAAGTCGGAACGGAACTTAAAGACTTGTGCCTCGTATTCTCCACGGAGGGGGAAGAACTCGAATTAGAGATCGAAGAGGCGGTCGTGAGAATAGCCAAACCGGATCCGCGAATTGGACGCCGTGTGTATGGGCTGGAGTTCACCGGCATTGACGAGCAAGACCGCGTTACGTTGAGAGAGTTTATCTACCGCTTCCAAAGAAAGATCCTCCGCCGGAGAGGCTTCCTGGAGAAATGACCCGTCCCTCACCTTTCCCATTTTGAATTTTGATGTCTTGCATCTCGTGAGTCGTGACTTTTCACTCGTAACTCCTCTTTAAACCCTCGTATGAAACTTCATGAAATGGGGCCTAAGATTACCCTATCTCGAACAGTTGTCGAAGGATCTCAAAATGCCAAATTCGAGTACCAACTTCGTGAAGTTTCCCGGTCGATCAAACCGGCCGCCCTCCCGAGGCGGGTAAACTCCTGAGGCAAGCGGCGCTGAGTCCTATGATCTGAGCGTCCTTGCTCAATAAACCCTAACGTTGCAAAAGTCGAGGATGCCGCAGATTCCAGGCGCCAAGGGTGCAGCCGTAGTAACCTACTGCAAGCCCTTGGCAACGCAGAAGATGCGGTATCATCGGCTTTCCTGAAGGGTAAACAACACGGCGTCTTTTAGTTTACGCTGGATGTCACAGCCGGTTATATCCAGAGTGAACGTCAAAAATGGCGGAGAGCGTTGCTATCTTTGTCTTTCCACACCTTTCGACGTGTTGTTTATGCAACAGTAGGGTAAACGTAGTATGTAACGTTTTACCACGAAGTGCCTGCAAGCAAGCTTACGACAATGGTAATTCCTTACACATCTCGTTCCCGCATATCCGGGCCGCACCGCAACAGTTTGTAATCACTATTATTTAAAAGCAACGAGGTATGGCATAGTTTTCGCTTTGATGGGCGCAACGACATAACGCTTGCCATCAGAGAGGTAGTGAAGACCGTGTATGCAGACCATTACAGACTAAAGGAAAAGCCCTTTGAACTAGCACCTTCAACCCGGTTCTTGTACTTGGGTGACGCACATCAAGAGGCCCTGGATCTACTGATCTACGGCGTCATGGAGCGAAGGGGTTTTATTCTACTGACAGGTGAGGTCGGTTCCGGGAAGTCAACCATGGTTCAGGCGCTCCTGAGCAACTTGAATGACGATGTCAGTTACCTCTACCTCGCAAACCCCCTATCCTCTCCACTGGAGTTCATGAACTACCTGGCTGCAAAGGTCCTTAAGCAGGAGACGCCGATTCAATCAAAGGCGGAGTTCTTGATCGCCTATGAGGCATTCCTGGAGAAGCTCCGTCAGCATCAGAAGAGTTTTATTTTGATCGTCGATGAAGCCCAAAAACTCTCTTTCGATCTGCTGGACGAGCTAAGGCTCCTGTCGAATATGGGTGCATCCGAAGGTAACCTCGTCAACATCTTTTTTGTCGGTCAACCGGAATTTGTAACCACTCTCAATGATCCCAGGTGCCGTCCTCTCTTACAGCGGATCGGCAACCGCTATCACATTCCCCCCCTGGATCTTGAGGGGACAAGGAAGTATATGGCGACCCGCTTGAAGGCCGCCGGTGTAACCAATCTCAACGACCTGTTCTCTAAGCAAGCCGTCCGAGCCATCCACCGCTATTCAGGCGGTTATCCTCGCACGATCAACATCCTCGCCGACAACTGCTTGCTGCTGGGCTATTCCATGGCGAAAAAGACGGTCAACCGCGACATGGTCAAGGCGAGTTACGAAGAGCTTAGGCCTCACGGTATCGGGGCTGAGACCGAAGACGCGAAACCGGTCCTGCCCGAGGCCCATAAGGTCGCCAAGGCGCGAACGACAAACCACGGATTACGATGGACCACTGCTGCCTTTCTGCTCGCGATCGGATTCGTCATCGCCCTGGGTGCAGGCTGGAAAGGGTCCGAAATCATATCGCATATCTCGCACTACAAGCAATTGCTGCAGCAGATCTCTGCAACTGCTTCTCCAACAGCCGTCTCGACGCAGCGGCAGCCCATCACTCGCCCGGAGAGTATTGCATCGGAAGAAGGGCAGTCGATCACCGGTCCGGTAATTTCATCGGTACATGGAGAGCAAGACGTTATCTCGCACCGCCCGGCCCCGGCTGCCAAAGAAAATCTGGACCCAGTTCTTCACACGCTAGAAGAGCCCACGGACTCTGAACGGGCCGTTATTGTTCAGCAGGGAAACAGCTTGGGCCAGTTGGCCGCCAACTTCTACGGTAAAGTCGACAGGAGCATCCTTGAGCACCTCAAAAAGCACAACCCTGAGATTGAGAACATCAACGTGATTCAGGTGGGCCAAAGGATCTTCTTCCCGCCGATCCCGGTGCATGAGTAACTGTCAAAGCCTGGGCAACCCTAATTGAGCAAAGCAACAATTGGGGTGTCTTGCCGCGGGGCGGCCAGGTTGATCGACCGGGAAACTTCATGAAGTTGGTATTCGAATTCGACATTTTTATATTCTTCGCCGACTGTTCGAGATAAGGTATCACAGACCTCATTTCATGGAGTTTCCTACGAGCCTAAGGTTTCACGAGGCTGGAGTATATCTCACCCTACGAGGGAACATAATTCCTGAGTTCACTGACCTGCTGTTTGTAATGGAGAAAGAACGACGGGCGTTGAAAATCTTTGTTCAATACGGGTGATACCTTGATAAGGGAGGCGAGTTGCTTTGCATTATCTACACATCATGAACGGTGTAGATAAAGGATGTCTGTATTACCTGAAATCCGACAATGCCTACATCGGACGTTCCTTTGATAACGACATCCCACTCAACGACATCTTCGTGTCTCGCAAACACCTCAAGGTTCAAAGGCGGGGGGGAAGCACCTTCATCCAAGATCTCCTCAGTAGGAACGGGACCTACCTGAATGGCAAGCGGATTCAACCCGGCCTCGAATGTAAAATCAGAGATGGGGATACCATAGGGATCGGCGGTACCTTGGTCCTCTTTGAGCTGGGAAGTCCAGCAGGAGTAAAGACTTTGCATGATATGGAAGTACTGACGGAGCAAAGCAATGTCGTCTTATTGAAGACCGAAGAAGCGAATCGGAACCAGAAGCTGCTGCGGGAGATCTCCGATCTATTACAGCAATCGCATGCCTTTGGTGATCTCCTCGCTAAGATCCTCGATTCCCTCTTCGTCCATTTCGACCGGATTGACCGCTGCGCCTTTATCCTTGTTGACGCAGAAACCAAGAAGATATTTGAGGTCGCTTCCAAGGCGAAGAGCCGGTGTGATGATAACCTGTTGAGATACAGTCGTGCCGTTGTCAATCGAGTCCTGCGTTCGGGCAAGGCGGTCATAATGTCGAATATATTTGCTCAGGACAGGGCGGAGCTGTCGTGGAGTATGGAATTAATGAAAATCGACGCGGTCATGTGCGTCCCCCTGATCAGCAAGGGCGAGACCAAGGGGGTCGTCTATCTTGACTGCCTCCATCAGCCGCATGCTTTTTGTGTTGAAGACCTGTCGACCCTCAGCGCGCTGAGCACTCTGCTTACTCGCGCCCTGGAAAAAGGGTATCGGCACCCGAACAATCCTTTTGCCCCGCGGGGATCCGAGCTGGAAGACCATGAGGCCCAAGGCATCGCTGCGCGCGTTCGTTCCATCTTCGGAACGATGAGCCACGGCTTCGTGTCACTGTCTAAGAGATACCTGTATCACTGACCCGCCACAGAAACCTCAATCGAACCATTTGTCGTCGTCGACCATCCCCGGAGACGAATGACTGCTTTGCGGTAGCCCTTTGAGACTGTCCAATAACCCGCCTTTCGGAGGCTTATGCGAAATGCCCAGATGCAAGGCTTTCGAAACCGGGGACCCGCCCTGAAGGGGTGGGGACTGAGCCGAGCGAAGCGAAGGTAAAGAAATTCCGAGGAATGAGGCGTATGGATTCTCCCGGTGGAGGTTTGATGTTCGAGGCAAACACAGAAGACTTCAGGCGGTTTTTTCTTGTTTGCCTTCAGCCTTTGACCTTTGACCTTCTGTGTACGCCGCAGTGACGAGGGATGAGAGTAACGCGACAGATGGCGTTTTCCGACAGCCTCCTTAGCGAATACAAACGCGTCGCACTTCACCCATATCCGTGAATCCCTTGAACGCCTTGCTGATACCGTCCTGACGCATGGTTCTTAATCCCTGAGTGCGGGCCTTGTCGGAGATCGTCTCAGAAGTGGCCTGCTTCTTGATCAAGCGTTTGATCTCGGTTGTCCCTTCCATGACCTCGTGGATGGCGAGCCGCCCGTTGTAGCCTGTCCCTGAGCAGGCCTCGCATCCTTCAGCGCGATAAAGGGTAAGATCCGGCTCGAAGGTGATGCCGGTGCTTTCAAATTCCTCCTCTCCATACTCCATGACGATTTCATCAAATTCTTCTTGAGAGGGGTGATACCCTTCGCGACACTCTTCACAGAGTTTTCTGACCAGCCTTTGGGCCACAACACCGAGAAAGGCATCGGAGAAGTTGATCGGGTTGAACCCCATATCGAGTAACCGGGTAACGGTTTCGGCCGAGTTGTTTGTATGTAGCGTCGAAAAGACCAGGTGACCGGTGAGAGATGCCTCAATCGCGATCGCGGCCGTTTCCTCATCTCGCATTTCACCGATCATGATCACGTCGGGGTCCGCCCTCAGGAAGGCGCGCATGACACGTGCAAAATTGAGTCCGATTTCCGGCTTGACCTCCACCTGTCGCAGTCCGGGCTGTGAGACTTCAACCGGGTCTTCAGCCGTCCAGATCTTAATACCGGGCTTATTGATATACCCCAAGGCGGAATGGAGGGTCGTTGTCTTACCCGAGCCGGTCGGACCTGCTACGAGGACGAGTCCGTAAGGCTGAGCAAGCATCTTCTTCATGATCTTCACGTTGTTCTCGCTCAGGGCGAGCTCGTCCAACGACAGGGCACCCGCGTGACTTAGGATTCTCAGGACCGCATCCTCGTACCCCCCGGGGGTCGGCAGGGTGGCTAATCGGAGCTCAAAGGGTGCAATCCCTTTACGCCTGAACTTGATTTTGCCATCCTGCGGCAGACGCCTTTCGGCGATGTCCAGCCTGGCCATGACCTTGACCCTGGAAAGGATGCCCCTGGCCATGGAGATCGGCACCTTCATGTAGTCTTGGCAGACCCCATCCATACGAAAGCGAATGTTCGTATACTGCGCATCCGGTACCGGTTCGACATGAACATCAGAGACATTCTTGCGGTAGGCCGTAATGAGGATTTGATCAACGAGTCGCACGACCTGGGTAGATTTTTCGTCGGCGATCTCCTCCTCGTCCTCGTGTTCCTCCTCTTCTTCAAAGGTGATATCGGGAATCAAGTCGTCGGCATCGGTGATTTCCGGATTCCTGCCCGCATTGCTGACCCTCCCGGCATCGAAGAAGCGCCTGATGAACGCGACGATATCCTCTTTTATGCCCACCGAGAAATTGATCTTTCCCGTCTTCAGCAGGGATCTCGCCTGATCGGTCTTGCTCAGGTCGCGTGGATCATCAATGAGGATCTCAACCCCCTCTTTCCCCCATTGTAAGGGGACCCAGAGGGCGTTGAGAAGAAAGGGTTTTTTCAAATTTGCTATGAGTTCGACAGGGGTCGCCAACTCAGGGTCGTAGGCCCTGAATGGACAGGCATAGAAGAGGGCAAGCGATTTCCCCAGCTCGTCCTTTTTGACCTTGAAAGACTCGATCAGCATGAACTCGACACTCTTTTTTGTCTTTTTGGACTGAGCCAGGGCCTGCTGCAGCTGGTAGGGTGTCACGATCTTCTGATTGATCAGGTAATCATATTTCGAGCTTGAAGATATGCTGGAGAGGATCGCCTCGACCCTCTGTTTAATATCCTTATTTTCGGGGTCGCCCTCTTGGGCGGATCGATAGAGATCCAGCGCGGATTCCTTCTGATCCCTCTTTTCCATCTCGGCGCCAAGCGCCGCTTTTATCTCCGCTCGCTCCCCGTCCTGAAGGGCCTCTCCGCCGAACTTGTCTACCTGTCCGATCAACTCGCGTGGTGCGTAGGCCTTTAAGAGGCAAGCCACGATATCGGGGAGGCACTCTTCGACCGAGGACTCCTGATCCAGGACTCTTTCATATTCTGTTAAGGCCTCCCGGTAGAGCCCAAGCTCCTTGAAGGATGCCGCGCTTTCCATAATGGCGGAAACGTCATCCGAGATGGCCAGTGTTTCTTTGACCAGGGCGATGTCCTCGGCCGTTACGGCATCGGCGTCGGCGCTATCGAGGTCCTCGATCTCCCTTTGAAGCGCATCGATCTTTTCTTGAATGTCCTCTTGACGGGAGGGGGCCAGCTCTGGCATTTGGGAGAGGATATCTTCATAAACGACGACACTCTCCTCTAAGAGACCCATGGCGCGATAGGTCTCGGCCTCATTCAATTTGGATTCGATATCCAATCCTTCGGTTGTCTGGGTCGATTCCATTCCTTAAATGTTGCGGCCCTCGATCGGCCTTCTCCTTCTTTAGGTTTGGCTTAGCCACTGTTCCATGAGGATTTCGCCTCACCTTGCCTTGATTTTGCTCCCATGGCGCTGACGGCACGCCTCCTTTGTGGTTACGGCGATACATGTGCTCATGTTGTCAATGAGGTTTCGAAATCCCCGAGACAGGTTCTCATACTCGTGCTGGATCCCGAGGCCGTCAAGCTTGTCTGTTTTTAGATCTTTCGATGCCCGGACAGACGCGGAATAAGGCTCATGTCCCATGTCCAGAAAAGGGAGGTGCCCGAACACGTCATCCCTCTCTAGGGTCAACAGCGGCAAGTCGTCCTTTGGCGACTGGTAAACCACGTGGGCCGTACCCTCAACGATACTGAAGAGATCCCCATTCGAAGAGCGCTGATCCAGGACGAGTTTTTGCTTCTTGATCTCTCTTGCATGGGCCGAACCACTGCTCGGCGGGTCCAGGAACCGATCCGTGACTTTCCGCAACCTTCCGGCCAGACTCAGCAAGAGCCGTTTGAAATCAGCTGAAAGCGACGAGTACTCCGCGTGCAGAGTATTCGTGTCCAACAAACCTAAATGAACATCTCCTAACGCGGTAACGGTGGCTGAGCGCGAGTGCTCGCGGAAGGTAAAAGAGGTAAATGTACCGACGAAACATCCCTCACCCAGCCGGCAGATAGTCTTGGGGCCCTTGGGGGTATCTCGCGAGACGCAGACAGCGCCTTCCAGGATAATCCACAACCACTTGCCGAAACCGCCTTGGGTCACAATCTTATGGCCATCGGGATAGTTCTCCTCCGAAACAATGCAGGAATAGTCTACCAAGGGCCCCCTGATGATCGGCGGTTCACCATTGCCATCGCCGCCAGGGGCAATGCCGCGAGTGCTTGCTTCTTCTGTTGGCGTAGCTCCCAGCGCCTTGATGACACCCTCATCAAGCATCCTTAGGGCATCGAGGACGATCTCCATGCGACTCTTCTTGATCACATGTTTCGTTTGCACCCTTTCTTCACGAAACTCAAACTGCCCTTCCGTCCATCCAAAAAGCGCATGGGCCGCCTCAATGCCTTGTGCTTTTTCGTCAGAGGCATTCACGGGGTTCCCGTTTACGAAGTAGATAAGACCCTTTGCGCTCCTATGGGGGCTCTTCAGCTGCAGCACACCGGTACTATTGTTTCCGCCAAGGATCTGAAAGATATCGGCTAGATTGAGGAATTCCAGCCCTCCTGAAAGGACTGTCCTGCCGCTCATAGCAGTCTCTCCTATTTCAGCCAGTTCAAATCACGTTGTAGGTGCCGCAGGGTTAGTACGAGACACTGTTTAAGTGTATTCCCAACTTCCGTTCCCTGCGCCGCGCTTGCCGCAAATGCAGGCGCCTTCAAGCGCCCGTTGAGATTCTTCTGCATCGATTCCACGGGCATGATCGGAAGACCTTCCTTAGCGAGATCGCGCTTGTTGTATTGCAGCACTAGGGGAATCTGAAACAGGTCCTTCTTTTGCTCGGCGAGGTTTTGCTGTAGGTCTTTTAGCGACCAGAGGTTGTCTTTCTTGCGGATCTCGAGTGAATCGGCCACGAATACAACGCCGTCCACACCCTTGAGAACCATTTTTCGCGTTGAGCTGTATTTGGGCTGACCCGGCACTGTAAATAGCTGAACCTTTACTTCACAGCCCTTAATCTTTCCCAAGCCCATCGGTAGAAAATCAAAGAAGAGAGTCCGGTCGCCCTTCGTATTGATCGAGACCATCTCTCCGGTGGTGCTTTTTCGAAATTTCTGAAATATGTACTCAAGGTTCGTCGTCTTTCCACCGCGGCCAGGACCATAGTAAACCACCTTGCACTCGATAACTCGTGCTTTTGCATCGAATCTAGCCATTATTCAGACTGCTGCCCCCAACCTCGATGATCTATCTGCATCGAGCTGATTCCGACTCTAAGTATCCCTGATTGCGTCTTCTTCCTGATTATCACTTTCGGCATCAACCTTTTCTTTTTTAAGCATTTCCGCTAAGTTTTTTGCACCGACCCCCAAAACACTCTTCAGCTTCAAGGTCCTCCAGAAGCGTTCGTACGGTTTTAGGCTCCGGCTGTAAGGGGATATCATCTGATTACCATTCCGCGCGTTGGGATGTTGCATTCGGCTCCGCATCCCTCTCAAGAGGTATGGATTCTCCTTTTGGTAAGATCGGCTCAGCTTTCACGTCGATAAATGATTTCAGGAGAAGGTATAGGCTGTAGGGTCTCGAGGTATGAGTTTTGGAGTGATTCAGCAGGACCTGCTGGCGATATGCCTCCCCTGCTCCCAGCAAACACCCTTTGATTTTTAGCTCAATTTGACGCTTGACCCATGGGGCCCCTCCCCGGGTCTGGGAGAAACTGAACGAAGAACCGACCGATGTGAAAGGGACGGATAGGTAACGGCTACGCATTTCCATCCTGTTTACAACGTCTTGGGCACTAAATAGCAAAAAACAAGCCAAGGTAAGCTACAGACCCTGATTTGCCTCGAAAGACAACCCGCCGCGGTTGTAGACGTCGATAGGGCCTCTCAGAGATCGCCCCCCGCGGAGAGATCCCGGTGGTGGCAAACAGGGATCAGCACCCAAGCTTGATCCGTATGATTTGGCATACCTTCGCGATACAGAAGGATACGGTGGGGAGGTCCTGGCCGTTCATTCGCGGTCGCTCCTCCTCTGCCCTCCGCTCCAACTCCCTGGGCACGGGTGGGATGCAGGCCCGGTCATACCCTCCTATCAGCCGGCGCCTCCCGAAAGCCGGCTCCCCAAGCCGACGATAACCCAGGCCAACTGAAGGACACCAGTGGGGTTTGACAATCCCGCCTTTCCTGGATACCCTTGCCCCTCGAATCTGCCCGGCAAAGCTGTCAAAAAGTCGACTCTTCAGAGGCTGATGGAACATGTCCAGATCCAAGGCTTCCCGATGCTGGGGTTTACTTCAATCCCCGAAGGGGATGTGAAGGCTGGGGGACTAGCCATGACCGATGTGAGTGATAAGGTGGAATTCTATTGGGACCCGATCTGCCCATGGTGCTGGATTACGTCGCGCTGGATGGGGGATGTGAGCCGCCAGAAGGATATCAAGGTGACCTGGAAGTTCTTCAGCCTCAAGATGATCAACGCCGAACGGGATGTTCGATCCGATCTCAGCATCCTGCATGCTATCGGACTGCGTGCCCTGCGGATTGCCGCCGCCGTGCGCGCCAAATACGGCAATGATGGCGTGGAAAGGCTTTATACCATCATGGGGACGGCGTACCACCACGATCAGGAGGATATCGATGAACCTGACGTGGCGGAAGCCATCCTCCAAAAGGGTGAGTTTCCGCCCGCCCTGGCAAATGCCATGGATGACAGTGACTGGGACGGAGTGATTGAAGCCGACATGGGTGATGCCGCAACGCACGTGGGGAACGATGTCGGCGTACCGATCATCGTTCTCAACGACGGTGAAGGACCTGGGTTTTTCGGGCCGGTAATCAGCCCGGCCCCTACGGGGGAAGCGGCAGTGGCGTTATGGGAAGGTCTGATAGCCGTGGGGCGATCGTCGGGGTTCTTCGAACTGAAACGGACGCGGGAGGTCGGCCCGCTCTTTGGAGATCGACCTGTGATCTGAGTTTTGCGTAAGGGGTAAACCGGCTTCCGTTGGAATGACAGCTTAAGGGAATTCGGAACTTTGACGAGACTTTCACAAAGTTCAAAAACAACGAATGCGCGTCAAATGGAGGTGAGTGATGGAAATCAGAGCTTGTGGTGACTCGGGTTTGCAGTTATCAGCCCTTGGATTGGGATGCTGGGCCTTTGGCGGTGGAGAATACTGGGGACCATCAGATCAAGAAGACGTCAATCGCCTCGTTCAACGGGCCTACGATCTGGGGGTCACCTATTTTGATACGGCAGAGGCCTATAACGAAGGAAGAAGCGAACACTTTCTCGGCGAAGCCATCAAGGCCATCCCACGTGATCGAATTGTGATTGGAAGCAAGATCGCTCCCGCTAACACGCGACCTGCCACCCTGATCGAACATTGCGAGGCCTCCCTAGCGAGGCTTGGAACCGATTACATGGATCTTTACATGATCCACTGGCCTATTCATCCGCACGCCATCCGCCACTACACCGACGATGAGGATCTCATCAATCATCCACCCTCATTGGACGAAGCCGTCCATACTCTCCTCAAGCTCCAGGAACAGGGCAAGATCCGATATCTGGGTGTCAGCAATTTTGGTGTCACAAGGCTTGAGGAGATACGTCAAGTGGGCGGCGAATACGTTGCCAACCAACTTGGATATAGCCTCCTGACACGGGCCGCCGAAATGGAGATCCTGCCCTATTGCCGGCAAGAAAATGTGGGCGTGATCGCCTATATGGTCCTCATGCAGGGACTCCTGGCCGACAGGTGGCGCACCTTCGAAGAGATTCCGGAGTGGCAGAAACGGACGCGGCATTTCAACTGCCAACGGACACCTCTTTGCCGCCATGGAGAGGAGGGAGCCGAGGAAGAAACCTTGCAGGCCCTGGATCGTATCCGTGTCATCGCCGAGGAGTGCCGCATGGCCATGAGCGATATCGCATTGAACTGGGCCGTTGCCAACCAGGAAATCAGCAGTGTTTTGGTCGGCACCCAGAACGTGCAAAGACTGGAGGCCAACGTCAAGGGCGTGGCAGAACCTTTACCGCCGGAAGTCATTGAAAAACTGGATCTCGCGACGGAGCCTCTGAAGCAAAAACTCGGCCCCTGTCTGGACCTATTTGAGAGCGTCGAATACGACCGGACGATATAGACCGCTTCCGCCGTTCCAGTTTAGTCTCTTGAAGCTCGCTGAGGCCTCATCCTCCTAAGTACGGGCATTTCTTCCAAGAATGGCGATGCTCTTGACATTCTGGAAACGTGAATTAGATTTCCGAAAAAATTGAGCAGGGAAGAGAATGCTAGGAGCTGCAATGGTCACTTCTCCTAACGAGATCGTCGAGAAACCTTCTCCTGACAGGCTGATGGAGAATGTCCAGATGGAAGGCTTCCGAAATCCCGAGGAATGAGACGTCTGGATTCTCTCGTTGGAGGTTTGAGGTTAGAGGCATAAAAGAAAGCAACGAAAGGGTCTTCTTCCTTGCCTCGGTCCTCGCGCCTCGTGTCTTTTGCGTACGCCGCAGTGACGGGGGATGAGAGTAACGCCGCCCTTCGGCTTTGCTCAGGACCGTGAGCCTGCCGAACGGCCTGTCGAACGGCAGATGGACGTTTTCGGACCGCCTCAACAGATCACGTCACACTGAATATCGAACATGGGGTTGCGTAACCTCCTGATCACTGAGGAGCCTATGCTGAACGAAAAAAAGCTGACCTACTTCAAGAAAATGCTCACCCGAAGACGGGAAGAACTCTTGGCGGACGCAAGCAATTCCGTCGCGGAATGGACGGAGCCCAAAGAGGAAATGCCGGATGTCGCTGATCAGGCATCACGGGAGTCTGACACAGACCTGACCCTTCGGATGAGGGAAAGGGAAAGTCGGTTGCTAGCCAAGATCGAAGAGGCGTTGGCACGACTCGACATGGGCGAGTTCGGTATCTGTGAGGAATGCGGCGAGGATATCGGGGAAAAAAGACTCCGAGCGCGACCGGTCACGACCCTATGCATCAAGTGCAAGCAGGAGCAGGAAGTAAGAGAAAAACGCAGAGGCCTCTAAACCATGTCCACCCTCTGAGTGGACCCTCTCCCATACACTTCATAACCGGATAACCATGCGAGTCTCGGCCACCTACATCTGCCCTGTCAGGGGACTTGCCCAACTCGAACCGCCTGATGCGGCGCGATTGCGCCAAACGGCCGGCGCCGCCAAGGACCTCGGCATCGAAAAGGTGCTGCTCCCCGTCCTCGAGGAATCCTTAATCCGATCTGCGAGGTTCACTGTGGGATTTCTCGACGGCCTCATCCATGCCCTGAATGGAATCGATGACGCCGGACTCAAGGCCTGGCTTATGGCTCCGGCCCAAATGGTGCTTGGGCTGAACTGGGTCCCTCCATACATGGTTCGAGCTGTCCGCGACCCAACCGCAAATCAGGTCTATGTGGATGGCAAGGTAAGGAGACTCCTACCGATAGACTGGTGGACGGATCCCTCCGTCATTCAAACGAGGATCAGGGCACTGGCGGAAATGATAAATGCCGTGCGCGGGCACCCGGCATTGACGGGGTGGCTCCTTCTTGATCGGGCATTGGAATGGCCTCGCCCTGAGCTCCAAGCAGCTGAACTGGTCTATAGGTCCTTTGCGGCTGAGATCCGGCAAGAGGAAGAAGAAAGCTGCATTTGTCTCGGTTTTGGGTGGGCCGAGTTCCTCGAACCCCATCTTGCCAAAAAGCTCGTCACTCTGGCCGAAAAAGTTCGGATCAGCGGCCTGGATACGTGGCCGGCGATCCTAGGGCAACCGGACGGACCGGTCGACGAGCTGCTGCTCGCATCCTATCTCGGTACCCTCGGCAACTGGCTTTTCGGGCATCCCACAGAAGTCGAAATCGGCTGGGGCCTCCTTGACTGCGAATCGAGTCTCGATGAGCTCATCGACGTCGGCGATGCAAGGATGGTTCACGGGCTCTCGGTGTCTAGCTGGCTAAGCCTTGTGGACCCCGAGCCGAGAATCGCCCTCAACCCTCCGTGGTCGCTCCGTTCAGGGCTGGCATCGGCCAGCCTCCTGGGTCGCGACCTCAGGTCCAAAGCAGGTGAAGGGGCGTCGCTGCGGGAGGTGCTTTCGATCGAGCCACCCGAACCCGATGATGATTTCATCGATGTTTCGCGTGAGGAATACCTCGCGGACCCGACAACCCACTTTCGCCGCCTGTGGGACCATTTCCGCTGACATGCCGTAGGCCTTCGGCCGTAACCACGTCCTCCTTGGGGCCCGCTGGAGGATGATCTCTGTAGAGCACGCGAAGGCCGGGTTCCCAACGGCCTTAATGTATCCGGGTCGATAACCTGCACCAGACAGGCGCAGATGGCTTACCCTCCCGCCTTAGCACGACCGGAGGGGCCTATGACTATTTGGCGCCGCTTCAAGGGTCGCCGGAGACATGGTTGCTGCTCGTAAGAGCTTATCTTCCGGTGGGCCTGGGGGCGTCACCACGCGTTGTGCCAAACCTATGGGCCAAGAAGCCGATCCTCGTTCAGCGCTCGAGAACGACTTCGATCAGATGCGGCCCTTGTGAGCGGATCGCAGCTTCAAGTTGACGATTGAATTCTTCTGCAAGCGTCGCTCGGGTTGCATTGACTCCCATCCCTTCAGCCAGTTTCGTCCAATCCAGGCTGGGGTTACCCAGGCCCAGCAGGTCTTCGGATATGGGACCGATACCACCCCCCGTGACACGCCTCAGCTCGCCCTTCAAGATTTTGTAATTCCGGTTTGCAAAGATCACGGTGACAATGTCAAGGCCTTCGCGGGCCTGAGTCCAAAGGGATTGAAGGGTATACATGCCGGCTCCGTCACTTTGCATCGCAAAGACCTTTCTACCCGGGCTGGCCACCGCGGCCCCGATAGACACTGGCAGCCCCTGACCGATGGCGCCGCCCGTGATGTTGAGCCAATCATGGGGGTGCGCAGCAGCGGTCCACGACTCCACGTCACGACTTGAGGTGACACCTTCATCCGAGATGATGGAATGCTCGGGCATGAGGGCGGCCAACGCCCTCCATACCTTTTCCGGCGTGATTTCTCCCGTGGGCATGGGAGTACGAGTCCTCTCATAGACTGCGGCTGGCTTCGCCGGTGCATTCAGTTCCGCTGCAAGGGCCTCGAGTGCTGCCACGCCGTCCTCTTCCGGTTCAGCCAAGACGTGAAACTGGCATCCCTCCGGTGAGAGGCGATTGGGCAAGCCAGGGTAGGCGAAAAACGAAACGGGCGGCTTCGCCCCGACCAGAATCATGTGAGCCGTCCCCGCTAAGAGGGCCACAGCGGGTTTGACCGGATAGGGGAGCCGTTCGATAATCGCGCGGCCCGCCCCGCGCTGGGTGCGGCAGTTCACCCGGTTGCCCATAACCCGGGCGCCTGTCGCGTGAGAGATCCGACTGGCATGGTGGAGGCCCTCTTCCATCATGGTGGCGCCGGCCATCAAGATCACGGTAGGCTCCCCCTTGCGGAGGATCTCGGCGACATGACGGATCCTCTCCTGCTCGACGGCCATGGGCTTTGGCATCGCAAGCGCCGAGATCGAGCCTTCAACCTCGTTCCAGGTGCAATCGGCCGGCACGATGAGGGTTGCCACATGGCCGGGCTTCCGCCTTGCTTCACAAATGGCCGTGGCCACGTCGGCCGAGACACTGGCCGAATCCCTGCATCTTCCGACCCAATCTGAAACCGACCCTGCAATCGCCTCGATATCGGTCGTAAGAGGCGCGTCAAGCTCTAGGTGGTATGTGGCGTGATCGCCGACGATGTTGACCATCGGGCTATTGGCCCGGCGGGCATTATGGAGGTTGGCCAGGCCGTTTCCGAGACCAGGCCCTAAGTGAAGCAGCGTCGCCGCCGGTTTCCCCGCCATGCGGGCGTACCCGTCGGCGGCTCCGGTGCAAACACCCTCAAAGAGTGCCGGAATGGCACGCAGTCCGTCGACCCTGTCCATCGCAGCGACAACGTAAATCTCCGTTGTCCCCGGATTCGTGAAACAGACCTCCACACCCCCATCGATCAACGCGCGAACCAGACTCTCAGCACCGTTCATCAGCACCCACCCGTCTTCTTGGATCTGACATGTCTTAATGAACCATTAGTCCAAGGCCTCTCCGTTATGAGCGAAAATGTCTCCAGACCCCTCGGAGGATGGTCTCTTTAGAGCGCGCAACCGGCCGGGTCCTCAACGACCCAGACGCGCCAGTGTCGATAGCCTCCATCAGACAGGCGCCGAAGACGCATTCTAACGAAGCCTCCCGGCGCACAACCATCGGAGACCTGTCGGCGAGCTCAGGTCGAGTCGGAGCCCTATGACTACTTGGCGCCGTTTCACGGAGAGCCGAGGAAGTGGTTGCCTGTCGTAAGAGACCATCTTCCGGGAGGGCCACACAAAAAAAGCTGCCGCAACTGCGCGACTGCAATAGGTTTGTGAACAAACTGCACGTCGAATCCTATCCAAACCTGGATTGATACGCGCAGTCAGGCGTTTGCGTCCATCATGCCATATGATGCCCTCATGCGCAATCAGGCCTTGACTATTCCCTAGCGTTTCAATATGGTTATATGATGTGATGCCATGCCTGTAGCGACCCTGCAACAGCCCTCATTTCTTCTGCTCGGTAACGGAAAAACGGCGAGCATTACCTTCATCAACCCGAATCGGAGCCAAGAATCGTGAATCCAAAAAACCCTCCTGACATTTTCGAGCAAGCCTTGACCTCCATTGGCTGGAATCGAGATTGCTCGCGACGCGGGTTCATCAAGGGAGCCGTCGGGACGATTGCCGGCCTGGCGGCCTGGCAGATGTGGGGACCGGCCGGCGAAGCAACTCCCCTCGTGATCGTTGAAAACGCCGAATCCCTCATTATCGGAGACCCCACCAGATGCGTCGGATGCGGGCGCTGCGAACTGGCCTGCACCGAATTCAACGATGGTAAAGCCGCTCCTTCCATGGCAAGGATCCAAGTGACACGCAACATGCACTTCGGCCCGTCAGGCGCCCTAACGAGCAGAAATGGTTACGGGGCCTTCGGAAATGGCCTGGTCGTGCAGGATACCTGCAAGCAGTGTCCCCACCCCGTCCCATGCGCCAACGCCTGCCCCCAAGACGCCATTCAGAGGCACCCGGAGACCGGGGCACGGGTGGTGATCACCGAGCAATGCATCGGCTGTAAGCTCTGTCAAGGGGTCTGCCCGTGGGACATGATGTCCTTTGATCCTGACATCGAACGAGCAACCAAGTGTTTCCTTTGCAACGGCAAACCCAAATGCACAGAGGCATGTCCCTCGGGTGCACTGAAACACATCCCCTGGCGAGACCTGACCGCGAACACCATGCCGAGGAGGAGCAGGACGCCTTATGTCGCTCCTGAGAAACTGAATTCCTGCCTTGATTGCCATTCTGAACCCTAGTCGGAGGCCGTGACACCGAGATGAAACAATACGGGGGCTGGGCCGGCAAGGTCCTGCGCGTGAATCTGACCACCGGCAGCGTAACCAAAGAAGATACGCTTGAAAATTACAAGGACTTCCTGGGTGGAACCGGTATCGGCTACAAGGTCCTCTGGGATGAGGTCCCTGCAGGCACCGGCGGACTCGAGCATGACAACAAGATCATCTTCGCCGTCGGGCCCCTGGCGGGTACCGGCGCCCCGTGCAACGGCCGTACGGCCGTGACCACGATCTTTCCCACCACGTGGCCGATCCCGCTCGTGGCCACTGGACACATGGGCGGACACTTCGCGGCCCAACTCAAATATGCCGGGTTTGACGCCGTTATTATCGAGGGCCGGGCCGAGAGACCGGTCTGGATTTCGATCAAGGATTATCGGGTGGAGATCAAGGATGCCCGTCATCTTTGGGGGCAAGGCATCCGGCGAACCTGCGCCGAGATCTCTCAGGAACTGGGACCCCGTTCTGTGGCCGCCGCCATCGGCCCGGCGGGTGAGAACTTGGTGCCGATGTCGGTGGTCATGAACTCGGTCTCCCATTCAGCGGGCGGGGTCGGAGCTGTCTTAGGGTCCAAGAACCTGAAGGCCATCGGGGTGGTCGGGTCCGGCAGCATCGCCATTGCCGGTGATAAAGGGGCGTGGGAGAAGTTGATCAAGACCCATCTTTCCCTGCTCGGGGCCAACAACAACCACGTCGTCCCATCGACGCCGCAACCCTGGTCGGAGTACTACGACCCGACATCACGCTGGGTGGCATCCTCAGGTCTGCGATGGGAGGCTGCCGAGCCCCCGGTGGAGGTCGGCGCCTGTGATCCCCACGATCTCAATCGGATTGCATACCGCACCAACATGGCGGGCTACTTCCTCGGATCTCTGGGCTGGCGGCATACCGTCAGGGGCAACGGTTGCACCGCTTGTCCAATCCGTTGCCATTCGGTTCTTAAGGCGCCGGCCGCGGCAGGGAAACACGGGGTCCGCGAGGTGGGCCAAAATACCTGCGTAGGGCTCCTCTTCGGGACCCTCTTTTTTGCAGAACGGATTGCGGACTTTCGGACCCAGTCTTCACTCGAGGCCTGCATGGTTGGGATGCACCTGAGTGATGATTTGGGTATTTGGTGCGGCTATGCCCAGCTTCAAAGGGATTTCAGGAAACTCTATTACGATGGATATTTCAGGAACGTGCTTGGCTCCAAGGAATACAACGGCTTTTCCTGGGACAAGTATGAGAAGGGCGATCCTGCCTTCCTGTTTGAAGTCCTCCCCAAGATAGCTTACAAACAGGGTGAGCTCGGTACCGGCCTCGGTCTGGGGACGGGTCCCATGCTGGAACATTGGGGAATCGACGAGGTGATTTGGCGTACCGATCCAAAGACAAAATACTGGAAGATGGGGCACACGACGCATCACGGTAACGATGATGACGGGCAATCCGGCGCCCTGGTCAATATGCAGTACAACCGTGACCCGACCTGTCATTCACACACCAACCTCACCCGTAACGGGTTGCCCATCGAGATTCAGAAAGAGATTGCCGCCGAGTTGTGGGGTTCACCTGATGCGCAAGACCCTAGGGCCGACTACACCCCTATGAATCCGTACAAGGCCAAAAAGACCCGGTGGGCCCTTCTGCGCAAGGAACTGCACGATTCCCTCTCCCTCTGCAATTGGATGGGCCCCTGGATCGCCTCGCCCCTCAAAGAGCGTGGCTATCGCGGAGACGACGGAATGGAGTCCAAGCTCTACAGTCTCTGTACCGGCGACCGAAAGAGTTCCATTGAATTGGACCAGGTGGCCGAAAGGATCTTCACGCTCCACCGGGCCCTTACCATCCGGGGCATGGCCACCCGGGACATGCGGGCTCAACATGACAGGATCCCTGAGTGGGCCTTCCACGATCCCGAGGATCGTCCCGCCTTCACCAAAGGAACCGGCCGCTTGGACGAAGCCGACATGGAGAAGGCGCGGGACATGTTCTACCAGGAAATGGGTTGGGATCTCTCCAGCGGAGCGCCCACAACTGAGACCTATCAAAGGCTGGGCCTCAAGGAGGTGGCCAAGGACTTGGCCAAAGAGGATCTTGTACCCCAATCGTCATGAAGAGGTTTACTGAGGAATCGTGAAACAAGATATCGCCGATCCGGTCTTCGAACAGGGTCTTTCGCGGCCCGACCTTCTGGCTGCACTAATCCGACGTCACAGCAGGGATGGTGAACTCGTCTCCGGCGAGCATCTGGAAAGCGAAATCGCCGGATTGGAGTCTCGCGAGGATGATGACCTCTCCTTCGAGGATGCCGTCAATGAAGCGATCCGAAAAAACGCGGATTTAAGGGTCGTTTACGATGCCAAGCGACACGCCTTTTACCATTCCGTCGACTTGCTGAGTCATACGTATGCCAGGATTCTGGCTCTCAAAACGACACCGGCCTTGATGATGGCCGATACGATCAGAGACAACTCGGCTCGCTATCCACGACCCGTTCCTTTGGACCTCTTCGAGCAGGCTCCCTTCCGCCTCAGCCCCGAAGTCATTCAGGGCTCCCTCCGAGAGATGACGAGGAAAAATCAATACCGCGATATTGCCGCCACGACTTCGTCTGAAGGGACTGTCTACCTATACTCTAGCAACTTCCTCAGCCATGACTATGCGACTCAATTGGCGGAATGGCAGGACGTCGGTTACCTCTACGACCCATAAAGAATATCCCCTTCCAAGATTGATCGGATCTTGGAGATCTAGCCCACTGAAATTCCTCTAGAGCCGTTCCGCGCAAATCTCCTTCCTCGTTCCTAGGAGGTCTCGTCCACTATATTCATCTTCCCATTCCCAATGATGCTCAAAACTCTTGTAGCCGCGGTTTTGGAGCTCCAAAACCTCCATGTAAGGCGAAATCAACATCTTGTATCGGAAATCCACAGAACTACAAAATATGGAAATTTACGTTGACAACTACACATATCTTAGATATAATTATATTTAATTTAGCAAGACGTGGAGACACTCTATGTCCCTTCTATGCCCCGAATACCTGTATGATCCAGATGAGCCCACAGACCTCGAGATCGCCCTGCGCATCATGCAACTAATAGACGACCGCCGGCGATTCAACGGGACCTTCGAACGAGGGCGACAAGCGGCTGATGGAAGGGAGGCTATTCTCGGATTGGCGGAAAACGCAGCCCATTCTATGACCAACCCCTACGCTCGAAAACTGCTTTTGGATAAACTAGCCGAGCACTAAAGGCCCCCCGCTCCGCCCTCGAATAAGCCCGTTTCGCGTCTTCCTCGACCTGCCTCCTAGCCTATTTTCCTTCAGACACGCGCTATGCAGACCAATACCCGGGCCGTGCCCACGACATTAAGCAATGAGCCGGGGTTTTGGTCACGCCAGCACACCTCAAAGATAAAGCTGCAATGTCAGCTAGCGAAGCTGTCGAAAAACCTTTTTCTCTGAGGCTGATGGGAAATACCCATCCCGCTCTCTTCGAGCGGGACGAAACCGGGGACCCGCCCCAAAGGGTGGGGACTGAGCCGAGTGAAGCGAAGGTAAAGAAATTTCGAGGAATGCGGCGTATGGATTATCCGGCGTGAGGCGTGAGGCTTAAGGCTTGAGGCGAAAGCCAGATACTCTTGATCTTTTCCTTCCGCATGCCCCATGCCTTGCGCCTTGGGCCTTTCGTGTACGCCGCAGGGATGAGGGTAACGAGCCCTTCGGCTTGCCTCAGGACCGTGAGCCTGCCGAACGGCAAATCGGCGTTTTCCGACAGCCTAAGCTGGATGTGATGAGATACTTAGTGGAAGGATTCGGTCTTTCGGGATCTCGCTATCTCCGCAGTGCTCTAGTACATCGTGTCCAATTCGGAAATGAGGCCATTTTTCTTCTGATGAGCAAGGCCGCACACAAGGGTTTTCGCCGAGGCGTACATGATTACATCGCCGGAAATCCGCCGAGAACGCCGCTCGGGGGGAAAGGGCCATTTCCCGAGGGACACTGCCTAGCTTCTCAAGAATTCAACAAACCCAAATACCGCGACGGTGGCGCAGGCAACGCTGATCAGCAGAAAATCATAGCTGAAGAAACCATAGATCAGGACGGGCATGGATAGCCACGTGGACACGTAGACGAGTTTTTCGCCGACTCTCACCTCCCGCCTCAAGATAATCAAGCCGGTCACTAGATAGGCAAGCAAAAGGCTGCCCAAATAGAGAATCGCTCGATAGTCCCGTGCCAGCATCTTCAGGTTTGGGTCCAAGCCGGAAATCCCCGTGAGTCTTGATTCTGCAAACGCCATTTGTCACGTTCACAGGGTGCGCTAAGAGTCTTCATCGTCTTATGCTTCGATGATCTTGAGCGCGAGCGGGGATTTAGGACCTATAAGGGGTCCTCCTCCAAATATCGGCTACTGGTCTGTGGGGACGCCAGCGTTTATGGCACGGCGGTAGTCTTCCGAGGTTAGCGGGATTGCCCATTGAAACCCGTATACGTCCTTGGCAGACTCCGGACCGGGGATTAACCCAATGACGCGCCCCGTGCGCGTAACGACGACGGGAGCACCGCTGAAGCCAGGGATTCCTAAAAAATCCAACAATATCAATGGGGAACCGTCCATTTTGAGTTCCGTCGAGGAAATCATGCCTCGTCTTAAGATGATATAATCGCGATTAAAGTCTCCCAGACGGGGATAACCCGCAACGATGACGGTTTCCGCTGTCAGCCGCTGTATCTCCGTAAGGCTCTCAATCAACTCGAGTCGACCCAAGCCGGACCCATCAGAGACCGCTCCTTCCACCCTGAGAAAGGCCAGATCCTTGTCTGCAAACTCATACAGGATTCTAGCGGGAAGCACTTGAAACGAGGTCGGGTCGAAAGGCGATCTGAATTTCACGACGAGCCGTCCCTTATCAACATATTTTGTAAACCGGCTTCGGACCGTTGCTACCGTGTTCTTTCGATCGACCAGGAAACCCGTTCCAAGGGTATGCTGCACAATAAGGTTGTCGCCCTCAGCTGACCTCCGCGCTTGGCCGACCAGGACCACGCTCTTTTGGATCGCGGAGATCACGTCCTGGCGCGATTCCCCGGTGCCCTCGGCATCTTGGGCACTTACATCCTGCGAGAAAAGCCCAATTCCGAAAAACGTTGACAGGACAAGGAAAAACAGGAAAACCAGTTTTGTCTGCACTCTAATCACCCCCTTCGGTCCCGCGGAGGACACCCATGAAATACAAGTCCCTTACCCATGATCATCATGTAGAAAAGCGTATTGTTTGCGTCTATTCTGCCCGACTTGATCCGTCATCCAACATCGTTCCCCGTTGGAAAAGCGTTGTATTCCCCTTCGTTTTGCTCAGGGTGAGGAGTTTATCAAACCACGGGTCAACCCCAGAATGACAAGAACACGCCTATGCTTAGATTGACCAATTGCGACCCGACTCCACATCCGATGGGCTTAAATATTGATTAAATCCTTTTGTCGGAAGCTTCAATGAAAATACACGATGTCCGGTGGTTTTACGGCGGCTGTTGCTTATTCAGGACAGGGTCGATGCCGACCCGGCGAGCCAAGTCGGATGTGAACAATCCGTCCGGATCGAGTTGTCGCTTGATCACCAGGAGATCCTTGTAGCGAGGATAGACGCGGTAGAACTGCCCGGGCCTCAGGACCTGGTCCTTGGCGAGGTGAATCTTGCCTCCGCGTTTGACGGTCGCATCGATGAGGCGGTCGACGGCCTCGCGACTGCCAGCCTCGTGGTGCTTCTTCGGATGGAACTCAAAGTTGAGGCTGTAGCCATCCTCCGAGAACGAAATCAGGCAGTCGTCCTTCTTGTGCGCGCGCAGGATGGTCGTGACCGGTGGGCAGGGAGACGACTGGCAGATCCCCAGCAACTCGATGATAGCTTCACGTGCACTGTATCTTGGAAAGGTAAGCTGGACAGTGTACCCGTGGGGACCGCAGACAAGATGGGCGGGCGGCACGGTGAAACTGGCCTCGAAACCGAACCTGAGGAAAAGCTCGGAGTTCGAGGAACGGCCTGTACGATAGTACAACTGGCACATCGCGTAGTACAGCCGATTGAACGAATTCATCATGGGCCGCTGGGCGTACAGCATGAGCGAAAGGATAGGACCGAATTTCTCATGGAGCGCAAGGCCGAATTGCCGGTGCTTCTCAAGCCGCACATAACCCGCCTCCAGGATTTGGCGGCGGCTCGATTCGGTGTTGGGGCGCTCGATCCACTTCGCGGCGTGGATCACGGAGCGTCCGATACGGCGCCCGCGGGCGTAGGCGTCCACCCACACGACGGCCGCGTCGTGCGATACCTCGATCCGGGCCATCGTTTCCAGAAGGGCGTCGACATCCGTCGCCGGGATGCGATTGATCTCGACGAAAGGTGACGGAATCGGTTTGAGCTGGAGCGTCGCCTCCATGATGATGCCCAGCAGCCCGATACCACCGACGACGGCGTTGAACAGCTCGTGCGATCGGTCGATGGTGAGTGTATGACCGTCGGCGAGCAAGATTTTGAGGCGGACGACCTGGTGGGCAAAACTCCCGTGGTGCCACGCATCTTTACCGTTGACGTTGGCGCAGATCGCCCCTGCGACGCTGGAGTGCGATTCAGTCGGGCTGGCGTGGAGCGTCAGCAGTCGGTGGTGGACCGCCTGGTAGATATCGATGATTCGGATGCCGGCCTCCACGGTAATCTGCGCGGACTTTTCGTCGAACGCGACGATCCGCTTCATCGCGCTCATATCGAGAAGGGCCTGGCCGTCGTTGAGTGCAAGGTCCCCGTAACCGCGTCCGGCTCCACGCGCGCAGATGGTCATGCCGTTTTGCCGACAGTAGGCAAGCGCCTCGCGGCACTCCTCGATCGTGGTTGGGCGAGCGACAAGGGAGCGCGTGCGGATGGAGCCGACCAGGGAGGTCAGCTCTTTCCACTCCATGAAGCTCGGGGGTGTCTTGGTTTCAGGCTGCATCGTGGGTTTCGGGTATCACAAGGGTGTATATCGCGTCAACTGACTTCCGGAATCGAGGGATCGGGTTAACGTCCTGTCAGGACCTGAGTAGACCGCAGGCTCTTCTCCGTTCATGGTGAATCTGAAAGAAATAAGGCCGCCATGGTGCCTCGTAAGCTTAAGTAGTCCGTCAAATCTTCCTTACTCAGAATTTCGGCTCCTCACAAGAATTTGTGGGCGAAAAAACCGTTTCCAGCATCTGCGGTGGGGGGACTGTGATGTCTTTTCGCAGTAACTGGCGGGAGGGCACTGTCTTTTCATGACTTATCTGTGGGGGAAGCCGCAGCCC
>CAZAGT010000010.1:0-33878 GCA_964484515.1 uncultured Desulfobacteraceae bacterium
CGGTTCAGGTTCATTGGGTCTACAATTTTCATGGTCTCATCAAAGAGGGCAACCTGGAGCTTTATGACCGGCTACCCCTGAATCGCTTCCCCGTATGCGTCTTTCCCTGGTCGTCAATAACGGTGTGCTACGATGGCAGGGTGAGCTACTGTTTCGTGGAGCCCAAAGAAGATGTCTTCTTGGGCGATGTGAACCGGGACTCTCTTCAGGAAATCTGGCGGTCACACCTTTATCTTCAATTCCGCCGTGATTTGGCTGATAAACATTACGACCTCTTGGAGGAACGGGGTATCAACTGCCGCCGCTGCTCCTGGCTCTGGTGTCTGGATTCTCAGACCCCACCCAACCTCTGTGGGGGGAATTCCTTTAGTACCGAATTGGGGGCAAGTCTTCCCTCCATCAAAGACCTTCTCAAAATGAAACCCCGCGAACTCCTCAAAGCCGGGCTCGAGGCCTATTTGGCAGGTGAAATTAGCAGGGCGCAGGTGCTTCTCTCCACGGTCTCGAATCATACTCACCTCAAGGAGACTGCTTTCGTGGCCAGGAAATGGCTGGAAGAGGTTCACAAAGTGTACGAGCGCTATGCCGATAGACAACTGTGGGAGGACTATTTGACACAAGAGAATAAGAGCCTGGCAGATTTTTCCTCACTCTACCTGCGGGCTACGATATAGGTTCTTGGCTTTCTATGTCGGCCTCGTACCGTGAAATGTGGCTCTTAACTCAGAGTCAATGTATTCACTTGGGGGTATATCATGATCCATAAAATAGGTGAAAACACACTCATTCACCATTCGGTAACCAGTTATGGCAGGAATAGTATTGGTGCCCATTCTCTCATCTTGGACAATGTGGTTCTCGGTTTTCCTACCGTGGAATATCTCGTCGAGTTGCGGGACCATCACCGTTTTGTCTATGAATTCGAGTTCTTGGGTGTTACCCTCGGCGAACATACCATCCTGCGCTCCGACTGTACGCTTTATCGTAACATCGAAGCCGATCATCACTTTCGCACTGGCCATCGTGTCTTGATCAGGGAGAATACCTCGATTGGTCATAACGTCATCGTGGGCTCATACAGTGTCCTTGATGCGGACGTCAGACTGGGCAATAACGTGAGTATTCAATCACATGTCTGTCTCAGTAAGGGGTGTGTTTGTGAGGATGACGTCTTCCTGGGACCCAATTGCGTGGTACTGAACGACAAGTACCCTGTTCGCAAGGGGACGCTGCAACCCGTGCGTATCTGCAGAGGCGCGAGTGTTGGCGGAAATGTGACGATTCTGCCCGGTGTCGTTATTGGCGAAGGCGCCATGGTGGGCGCCGGTGCCGTCGTCACCAAAGATGTGCCGGCCTGGCACCTGGCCGTGGGAAATCCTGCTCGCTTTTCCAAGTTGGAGGATTCCTTAATCGTGCGTAATCGACTTGAAGAAACATTGCCTGAAAACGATATCGGAGATCGAGATCTAGACAACAGGTTTGACGATTTCAGCCTGGCATCTGTTCCGGATAATCTCTTCGACCATAACCGGCTTGGTTGAGGACTCAATTATTAAGGCCAGAAGGATTATGCGACTCTCTAACAAGATCATCCTTGTCACCGGGGGCGCTGGTTTTATCGGCAGTCACCTGGTGGATGCACTTATTGACCATGAGCCCGGCTGCGTGATTGTCGTAGACAACCTTTTTCTAGGGAATGAAGATAATCTGTCCCTTGCCCAAAAGCGATTCCCCGGACTCGTATTAATCAAACAAGATGCGGCTGACATTGAATGCATGGCATCCATTTGCGGTGAATACAACGTGGAAGTTATCTTCAACCTCGCGGTCGTTCCCCTGCCCAAATGTCTCGAGGACCCTAAATTTACCATCGACGAAAACGTGGCCATCGTCACGACGCTCTGTGAATTGGCGCGTCGGGGAGCCTATGAATGCCTGATCCATTTCTCGTCCTCCGAAGTGTACGGTTCCGCCCAGACGGGCGTGATGTCAGAAGCACACCCAACCATCCCCCACACGCCTTACGCCGCCAGCAAGTTGGCCGGTGACCATATAATCCTCTCACATCAAAAGACCTTCGGTATGGATGCTTCGATTTTGAGGCCTTTCAACAACTACGGACCGCGGCAGAATAAGGGATCCTACGCGGGCATCATTCCAAAAGTCATTGAAGCATGTCTAACGAACACCGAGATTTCGGTTTACGGAGACGGTCTCCAAACGCGGGATTTCCTCTATGTCAAAGACACGGTTAGGGCCGCAATTGAATGCTACCAGCGACCCCATACCCGCGGCAAGGTGATCAACGTAGGCACCGGCATAGAAACCAAAATCCTCGATCTCATCAGAATGCTCTTGACAGCGGCTGGTCGGAACCCTGATGACCTTGTTTTTGGTGAAACCAGACCCGGTGATGTTCGTCGCCATTGCGCAGACATTACCCTAGCCCGCCAACTTCTGGGCTTTCGTCCCGAAATTGCACTAGAGGACGGCCTTCGTAAGACCATGGAATGGTACCAAAACAGACACTCGGCCGCTGCCGGGTCCCCATTGGGTTGCAGAACCGGTCTTAAGCCCCTCATCTGCAAGCTCCGATGACACCCTTGCAGGTTGAACGGATGAAACCCAGAGATGCACAAGGGGATGGGTCATTCGATATGCAGAACTCCGTTTCTCGGCCGGGCGGCCTGATTCCCGTCGCCAAACCCTTTCTCGACCAGGCCGAAAGGGATGCGCTCCAAAGCGTCCTCGATTCAGGCTGGCTCGTTCAGGGACCACGGGTAAAGAAGTTTGAGGCTGATTTCAAGGACTATCTGGGAGTCAAACACGCCGTCGCGACGACATCATGCACAACGGCCCTGCACCTATCCCTCCTTGCGGCCGGCATTGGACCTGGCGATGAAGTCTTGCTCCCCTCGTTCACATTTGTCGCCACGGCCAACGCCGTCGAATACACGGGTGCCAGGCCCGTCTTCATAGACATCGATTTGAATACTTACACGATCGATCCCACGAAGATTGTTGCCTGCCTGGACTCTGGGGCTCGCTCCCAGGAGCTTACGCCCAAATGCATCTTGCCCGTTTCTCTCTTCGGACTCTGTGCCGATATGGAAGCGATCAACGAGATCGCGGCTCAGCATTCTCTCCAGGTGATCGAGGATGCGGCCTGTGGTTTCGGCGCCCGCCGGCAAGGCTCCTTTGCAGGCACAGAATGTCTGGCCGGCTGTTTTAGTTTTCATCCGCGGAAGATGATCACCACCGGCGAAGGAGGCATGGTCATCACCGATAGTGACCGTCTTGCAAACAAGATCAGGCATCTGCGAGATCACGGTGCATCGAAGACGGATTTGGAAAGACATTCCTGTGGGGATGGGACTCTCCTACCTGAATTTAACACGCTCGGTTTCAATTGCCGGATGACGGACCTTCAGGCCGCTCTCGGTGTCACTCAACTTGAGAAAGCTGATTTTATCCGGCGTGAAAGGGCCCTAGCAGCCTCTCGCTACGAACGACTGCTAAGATCCATCCCGGAGCTCCGATCGCCGGCCACTCCTGAAGGATATAGCCACGCCTTCCAGACCTATGTCTGCTTGTACAAGGTGGATATTGATGAGTTGGGAGACGGAACTAACGTCAACCGGAGCCAAATTGAAAGATGGACCGGAGAGCGAAATAGGCTCATGGTCTTGATGGAAAAGAAAGGAATATCCCTAAGGCAGGGCACACATGCCATCCACACTCTGGGTTATTACAGGAGAAAATACGGCATGAATGACTATGATTTGCCGATGTCCTATCTTGCTGATCGCCTTTCGGTCGCTTTACCACTGTACTGTGGGATCACGGAAGCAGAACAAATCACCGTAATGAACTCCCTGAAAGAGATCTTACGAGCGTGACTGTTCTCTAATTGAAAGAAATCTACCAGCGTTAGCTATCAAAATGAAAACGACCTCCATTACAGAAAAGATACATCATGGAGAAAATCTCCTCCTGAATGGGGATATCCCTCAAGCTCTTAAAGTTTTTGACTCTATTTTGGACATTGATCCGGCTAACACCTTTGCACTGAATGACAGGAGCGTAGCTCTTAACAAACTGGGTAGATATTGGGAAGCCATCGATGTTTGCCTCCACATCCTAAACACCCATGGAAACGATTCGACGGCGGCATTCAATCTGATTTCAAACTACCTCGTTATTCAAGATTGGCAAAGGGCCGGCACGACCCTGTCAAAATACGCTCATTGTTTAGAAGACACCGATGTGAGGACATTCAGAAAAGAACTTGCTCGACTTCGATCCACGCACGAGAAAGCATCTCATTCTCATTTCTCGACAGTCTTCGGTGGTTTCGACGGCCAAAATGTGCAGCAACGTATCAACGATGTCCTCAATAAGAATCTCTTTTTTATCATCGCTTCGCCAAAATCGGGCACGACCTGGCTTCAACATGTGTTAAATGGACATCCCGAAATTCACTGCTCCGGGGAAGACAACTTTAACCAGCTCAAACATGATCTTGAGCACGCCGTGAACCAATATAATTACTACATGTCCGCCACCAATAACGGCATCGGCACGACGAATTTTTGTCAATTTACGAGACAGAACCTGGAATACCTCTTCTTAATCACTATCGGTGTCTTACTGGCCAATTTCTGTGATAACACCCAGGTACCATGCATCGGATCAAAAAACCCGATCCTCGTGAAGTGCCCGGAAATCTATGCCCGCTTGATGCCAAAGGCCAGATTCATTCACATCATAAGAGATGGCAGGGACGTGATCGTCTCCCTTTGGTTCAACAACCTCCGTGTAGCGCCGGAGCAAACGAAGCGCCGTTGGCCCTCTTTCTGCGAGTGCGTCGCCGAAGGCGTAAGGGAGTGGGCTGAGGACATTCAAAAGGCTCAGGCATTCGGGGTTAACCATCCGGACCGCTATTTAGAGCTTCGTTACGAGGACCTACACGACTCCCCGGAAACAAGCATCAAGAGGGTTCTTGAATTCTTGGATGTCGACGCCTCCATACCCATGATTGCCCAGTGCCGTCAGGCGGGAGAATTTCGAACGCTCGCGAGAGGCCGCGATCGCGGCCAAGAGGATCAAGCCGATTTTTTCCGGAAAGGAGTCATCGGCGATTGGAAAAACCACTTCGACAAGGCATCACTCGACCTGTTTATGAGTGTTGCAGGCCCGACTCTGGAGAAATACGGTTACACCTAGCCGGACAGGGTTACCCGACCTGAAAACCGGGACGGCCAAGGGCACGAGCTTCCTACCCGAACCAAATGTCACCCGCCGCAAGCGTAGTCATACCTTGCTTTGATCGCAGGGAATCTTTGATCAGGCTGCTGGAGAGTTTGAATCGCCAGACAGTCCCCAATGACACGTTTGAAGTCATCATCGGCGACGATTCAGCCGAATTGCATACCGCCCGAAAAGCTTTAACGGCCGTCAAAACGCGGTTCCCTACGAACGTGGTCAGGACGGAACTGCCGTATACGGTCAACGGCGTCTCTGTGGCCAGGAATATGGCCATCAAATCCGCCAAGGCCCCGATCATTCTATGTATCGACGATGATTGCCAGCCGAATCGTTTCTTTGTTGAAGAGCACCTGAATGTCCACAGGCCAGGGAATCCTCTCATCGTCCTGGGCCATCGGACTGAGAATTCGGGAAGACTAAATGAATCCCGGCCCGTTTCAATCACCGAGAAGAAGAGCATTTCTGAACTCATGGGCGGAGCCGCAAGTCTTTTGAATTTCAATCATTTCATGACGGGAAACATTTCCTTCCCAAAACGGATTGCCTTCCAAGCCGGACTATTCAACGAAGATTTCGCGCAACCCGATGAACATGGATGGGAAGATATCGAGTTCGGATATAGGCTCTGGAGGCTCGGTTACCGGATCGTCTTTGCCAGAAACGCGCTAGTCTACCGCCCCCCGACCGAGAAAGAGAAGGATCGTAAGAGAGCCGGAACGAAAGCGACTCAAAGAGCGTACAGAAGGTTTATTAAGATACAGCCCCTCATTCCCTTGGTGAATCAGTTCCTTGAAGCCAGATCGAAAAAGCATATTTCAAGTGCGAAGGACCTTGCTGTCCAGCTTCTGACAAAAGATCCTACAAACCACGGCATTCTGCATCATTTTGCCGATATTCTCATGCAGGAGGAGGACCTCGATAACGCCTTGGCGTGTTCGGAGAGCGCCTTGGCGATAAACCAGCACCATCCTCTCGTATACGAAAAGATCGGCGAGATAACCCTTCGCAAGGCCGACTATCCCCAATGCTTGAAGAACCTGTCTTATGCTCTTGAACTCGATCCCCTTAGAACCAAGACCCTCTACTTCATGGCGCTGCTGAGGGCACAGCTCGCCGACAAAGGTAACGCCTTACCCCCATCCCCTGATATAAATATCGAACTCGGGGGCGGCATGTTTCCGACCAAGATTAGAGGAGAGGATCAAGACGACTTCATCAGTGTGGATACCTTTAACTGGCCGACTGTGGATGTTATTGCCGACCTTAGAAATCCCCTCCCGTTTCCCAACGGGTGTGCGACCAATATATTCTCCCGAGAATTATTGGAACACTTGCCCTATAACGTGTTACCAGACCTCATTCATGAGTGTTTCAGAGTATTGCAGCCTGCGGGAAGACTGTATATGTGCTGTCCGGACTTTGAAGCGATCATGTCTTTATACAACAAAAAATGTGGGTGCGTTGTTCAAGGTCGCGCCGATCCGGAATGCGATCACTGCAAAGGACGTGCGCTTGTGTCAGAGGACTATTGGTGGGCCAATCTTCTCGGAAATCAAACGGATTACGGCGACGGAGGCATCAACGACACCCATAAGAACCAGATCACCTATCCTCATCTCGCGGGACTTCTCAAGAACACGGGCTTTGTCAATATTCAGAGAGATTTCACGAATAGATTCTACGAGCGCTACAAGACCAAGATAAAGCTGTCGGTCTCTTGCCTTAAACCGCCGTCATGAGTTTACCCTCACAAAATGCAGACCACCAACCATCATGTTGATACAGTCAAACCTCGAATACTCCTGCTTTTCAACCCTCAAGGGATTGTTGACAGGGATGTCTACCTCTCCGCAGCCCACAGCTCATTTCACTTACACGCTTATGAAATTAGGGTAGCTAGGACTCCTGAAGGACACACCGTTGAAAGACTTGATCTTTTTCAGGTGGCCAAGGGTATTTTGGAGTTTCAACCCGATCTTGTCTTGACGATCAACGGCGCCGGTCTCGATAATGAGAGACTCCTCTCGCATTTCTGCGCGTCCCTGGAAATTCCTTTGGTTATATGGTACGTCGATGAACCGTTTCTCATTCCTGAATGGGGCCAGCGATTTTCCTTTCATACCACCATCGCTTTCACCTTCGATCGTTTCTACGAAACAAAGCTGAGAAATTGGGGACTAGAATGGGTCTATACGCTTCCACTGGGAACAAACGCGGAAAGAATGCTCGGTTATGCCACCCCTAAGCGTCAAGACTCCAGATTCGTAAACCAGATATCTTTTGTCGGAGCACTCGAATATTCCAAAATCCAGTACCTTCTCAAGAATATCACCACGATGTGGAAAACGATACCGCCTGCCATGCCCTCCGTCCTTGACAGGGCGATTGTCGAATATCAATCAAACCCCAAAACAGACCCCGAGGACGTCATCGCCGCGTGCGCCCAGGAGCTTGGCGTACAGTGCGTGTTTCCAAACGGGATCGTCAAGCAGATGATCCTTTCATTCGTTGATCGGGAGGCCAGTTTTCGTTTACGCCAGAGGACGATCGAAGGGTTGGAACCCTTTGGCATTGCGGTTTATGGTGAGCCTCTATGGAGGGACATTGTGGGCCCGAAACGGTACAAAGGCTCAATCGATTACTATTCCGCTCGAATCGCAGAGGTCTATAATGCAACCAGAATCAATCTGAACATCTCCAAATATCAGCTCAAAACCACGGTCAATCAGAGGGTATTTGACTGTGCCCTTTGCGGCGGGTTCCTTATTACTGACTTCAAAGAGGAAATTGAAGCCTTGTTTCAGATCGATAAGAACATCGTTGTCTTCCACGACTTAGAGGATCTAAAAGCGAGAATTACTTTCTATCTCGAAAACCAAAATAAGGCCGATGACATCACCGAACGGGCAAGGGAGGTGGTCTTGAGTAAACACACCTATAACCACAGGTTAACCCAGATGTGCGGAACAGTCAGCAAAGTGAAAGCGGACCCCAAGTTCAATCGGCTTTGCCGAGAACTTCTGCTCGAAGAACCATCGCCCAGATTCAACGACCTCATCGCCCTCCTTCGCCAAGCAAAATACCTCCCTGATGACACTAACGGAGTTCATATGACTTCACGGGTACAGATCTAAGGTACGGTACTATCACCCGAACCCTTTCCGGCGATATTGAAAAGGACCACGACTCCAGTGAGCGATAACATAGACCTCCCGCACATAGACGGAAAATCAAAAACCAATGCCAGACGGTTCAAGGACCTGACCATCACATTAGAATTATTAGGGTCACACTCTGACTTCCGATTTCTCTTGGACACGAGCAAGTTTAGTCAGAATCTCATGTGGAAATGTTTCGCTGACGGCCGCATGTACGAGCCCGAAACAACGAGATTTTTGGCAAGTGTTCTTAGACAAGGCGATAGCTTCATCGATATCGGCGCGCATATCGGCTACTTTTCCTGTGTTGCTGCAAAACTTGTGGGTAATCACGGGAAAATATTTTGCTTTGAGCCCGAGAACTCAAACTACCAACACCTCCTACAACACATCTCACTGAACAACCTCCAGAACGTACGGCCATTTAGAATGGCAGTAGGAGACAGAAACAAGAGCGTATCCCTCTATGTGAACCGGGACAACGACGGAGGACATGCCTTATGGGATGTCCGCTCCCATTTTTTTAACGTTGAAACCCGCAACCACTTGAAAACCGACCGCGTCCCCCAGGCGACGCTTGAAACCGCACTTTCTCAAACGAGCCCTAATTCCTTGAAAGCGATCAAGATTGATACGGAAGGATCTGAGTACAACGTCATCCGGGGAGGATTAGGGTTTCTCCGGAAACATGATGTCCCCTATGTTTTGTGCGAGGTGAACCGCTTTGGGCTGCAACAGATGGGAGCTAGCGAAACCGCACTGAGGCAATTAATGTCGCACCTGGGATACGGCAGTTTCCTGCTTACTCAAAATCCACCCTTCTTTATGAAGCTGTTGCCAACCGATGTTGTGAATTGCCAGTCGGTGTTTAACCTTCTTTTCGCTAAGGCCTGCGAACTTGCGATTGACAGCAAGGGACTTATGACGGATCGAACACCTCCTTAAACCACTACGTAGGTCTTCTCCTGTTCCATCGCGAACCGTGGAACGGATTCATATCCTCATCGTTTTACATCAATTTCTTCCCGACTCTGTGGGAGGCGTGGAACGGTATACCTACGCCCTCGCAAAGGAACTGCAAAATCGCTTCTTGGAGGTTCAGATACTTTGTCCTGAATATGACCGTTCTGCGCCCGCAGGTTCTATTTCAACGGACCTCTTTGACGACATCCCTGTGACCAGAATAGCTTTAAATCCGGAGGGTGACCTTGTTGATACGTTCGCGAACAACCAAGCGGCCTTCGCCTTCGCCCGTTTCTTGGATAAGGCTGAGGTGGACATCGTCCATTTTCAACACCTGATGGGATTTTCAGGCACATCCCTCCATGTATGTTCTCGAAAACAGGTTCCGATCCTTTTGACGGTGCATGATGCATGGCTCATCTGCCAGCAGTCGCACTTGCTACAACCTGATGGCCGTTTCTGTTGCCGGGGGCCGGAAACGACCGCCAAATGCCTTTACTGCCTTCTACAACGCTATCCGAATCAGGCCCAGGTCTGCCGACTTCCAGATTTGTACGAAGCGCTCTCACACCGCGAACACTTCCTGCGTAACGCCATGAATAACGTCGAAACCCTCATCTTCTGTTCTCGCTTTATCCAAGACTTCTTCCGTGCCCATGGTTTGGATCACAAAAGAATGGTTTTATCTCCTCTCGGTCTAGCCCCCTTTCTGCCGCGCCCGCATCAGACCAAAAGGGACATCATACGCATTTCCTTTCTTGGGGCTGTCTTTTTTACAAAGGGCTTAGACCTGCTCGTTGACGCCTTCAATCTCGTCCCACCCGCCAGCGGGGAGTTGCATATATACGGCCCCATCGTCAATCAGGACTATTTCAGGGAGGTCATGAGCAGGGTCAAAGCGGACCGCACGGTCAGGTATCACGGTGAATACAGCTCAGAGCAATTGCCTGCTATTCTCGCGAATACCGATATCACCGTCATCCCCTCCCGCATGGAAAGTTTCTCCCTGGTCACGCGGGAGTCACTGCACGCCAAGGTACCCGTGATCGGGCCGGACATCGGAGGCATTCCTGAGGTCATCCACGACGGCGAAAACGGATTCCTTTTCCGTTCTGGCGACTACCGCGACCTGGCAAACAAACTCATGGTCCTGATTCGGCACCCTCAAAAGCTCGATTCCCTCCGAAATGGTATCGGCCCGATTCGGACCATTGCCGAAGAGGTTGATCAATTAGAGTCGATCTATCAGGATGCCCTTCACCGCAAAAAGACCCGTTCGAGTAACAGCCAACCGGCTGCGCTTTAAAAGGCATAAAATGGTAGCGTAACCGTAACGACAATACCGTTTCAACCTCACCCACTCTCCCATGTGTGCTGAAAATCCATTACTCATCGTCCAGGTCGAGCCGCCCCAAGACACAAGCGGCGGAGACTATTACTACCGTACCTATGCGCCCGGAATGGCCATGGCGGAAGCCGGAGCCTATGTCGTCAATCTGACCAATATTCATCGCCGCAAAACGGAGATTATGGCTGCGGCCGATGTCCTGGTTCTCAAAAACATCAGTGATCCGGATCTTCTCCCATTGATCCAGGATCGAAGCGATAGGGGACTAATCACGATCTATGAAATCGCGGACGACCTGCATGCCATTCCCTCCTGGAATCCCGTCAGCCCCTTTTTTGAAGATCGCGAAAATCTTTGCGTCGTCTGCCAAACGGCACAGAGTTGCGATGCCGTCCAAGTGAGTGTCCCGGAGCTGAAGGAGCGTTATCGATGTCTAAAAACAGCTTGTGCCGTCTTTCAAAATCAAATTCTGCATGTTCCCCCTGCTAGACAGAGAAAGCCTCGGGAGTGCGTGGTTATCGGATGGGGCGGCTCAAACGGTCATCTTCATGATATGGCGGCGATCGCCGATCCCTTCCAGGTGTGGATCTCGCAGACCTCGAACGTCCGCCTCCATCTCATGTCCTCCGATGCCATTTGGGACCTCTTCAGCGCTCTCCCTCCAGAGAAAAAGCAGTATACGTCACCCGGATCGATAAACGACTATTACGACTTTCTGGGTGAAATCGACATAGGGATCGCACCCCTCAACGACACCGCCTTCAATCGATCGAGATCGGATGTGAAGTTTTTGGAATACGCCGTTTCAGAAGTTGTTCCGGTTATGCAACTCCTGGAGCCATACAGACAAACAGTGCGGCCGAACGACACCGGATACCTCTTCACAAACGCGGAGGACATGATCGGGATTCTAAAAAGACTGACCCGCACACCGCCGTTGCTGGCAGAGATTGCAGGAAATGCCCGTCGATACGTCCTCGACGAGCGTCTTCAAAGGCACCACGCTAAAGACAGAATTATGTATTATGAAGATCTCCTAAGAAAGAAGAGCAAGATGTCTTCAATGGGAGAGGGCAAAAGACTCTTTTCTACATGGTCAGGTCTGGAAGGTGCCGTGAGATACGACAGAAACTTACAACTGACTGCGACAAAATACGAGACGCTCATCTACGAGGGTCTCCTCACGCTTGCGGCCAAGGATCGAAGGGGCGAAGGGCAGAACCTGTTCATGAGCGCTTCACGGCTCCAACCCGAGCAGTACCTCCCCTTTCTTTTTGCTTCAGTGTTGTCAGACAATCCGATGGTCTGTCTTGAAAAGGCTTTGGAACGCAATCCGCTATCATTGAAAAGTTGGGTATTACGCGGTGAACAATTCGCAGGGCAAGGCAGAGTGCACGATGCACTAACCTGTTTCCAGCGGACAAGTGAGATCTGTCCCAATTACTTGGTACCGTTGTTGAAAGTTCATCGGCTTCTTCTGGCGCTGGGCGAAGAAATGCAGGCCGCCAATCTGCTCAATAGATTGAGGCATTTGCATTCCGAATGCTTGTTAAACAGTCTCTCACATCATACCCAGGAGCAGTGCACTGCCCAACGGAGTCCCATCTCGCACGATTTTCCATTGGATAGCTCAAATCCATCGTTCCCGGGGAACGTTCGCTAAATGCAGGTGAGCACTTACGGAGGAGACTTATTATGATCTATTTAGTCATGCCTCGAGGTCACACTTTCGGTTGGGGTATATGCGGCAAATATCTAACCCGCGAACTATCAGCGCTTTCTCCGCTCACGTTGATCACAGAACCGTTTGATCTAAAGGATATCGGCGATGACTATGACTATATCCTCCTTAAAAGTGTAGCGACGGATCAGAATGCGTTTCTAGCATCCCTCAACGGTCCTTTGCACGATCCCGTCATCCAAGCGATCACAGACCACACACTATGTCCCCTCCAACCCAACATAAGAGGAAGCAAGAATATCGGTTACACCTTTTTTGAGACATCCAATTTGAGCCCTGAAAGTATCTCCCAAGCCGCATCTCGATTCGATCTCGTCGCAGCCGGTTCTACATGGTGTGAAAGCATACTGCGGGAGCATGGTTTGAATAACACATGTACTGTGACTCAAGGCGTTGATCGTAGTATCTTCAACCCCTGTGAAAATCAAAAGACTTTCTTCCGCGATAAATTCGTTATTTTTTCCGGAGGGAAACTCGAGCTACGCAAGGGACAAGACCTTGTTATCAAAGCATTTAAAGTGCTTCAGGACAAATACGGTGATGTTTACTTGATCAACTCTTGGTACAATCATTGGGCTTTCAGTCTAAGGACGTTGGCTGCTTCGCCCCACATCCATTGCGATTTAGAGGCGGGCGATTACTATGCCATGATTGATAAGTTGCTTGCTGATAATGGCATCGATCTGCGTAAGGTGCTTACTCTTCCGCCAAAACCGAATATCGCTATGGCCAAGATTTATAGAAACTCAGATTGCGGTATTTTCCCCAACCGCTGTGAGGGCGGCACGAATCTTGTCCTCATGGAATATCTGGCCTGCGGAAAACCGGCAATTGTCTCCAATTCATCCGGCCATAGAGACGTCATCGATGAAGATAACGCCATTCTGCTGAAGGAACTGAAATCGAAACCCTTTGTGCAACACGATGGTTCCACGACTCTCTGGGATGAACCCGACCTGGATGAGATCGTCGATCGCCTGGAATGGGCTTACCTTTATAAAGATAGGCTCAAGTCAATCGGCGAAAACGCCGGGAAATCCATGGAACGACACACCTGGCAAAGGGCGGCTCAAAGATTTTATGCCCTTGCTCAAAACTGATATCGATCTAAGATTCGTAAGATGGGGGAACCTCCTGGTTTTCCATGTTTGTGCGTGAAAATACCGCCCGGCCGCTGAGATAATGGCTCTTTATTATACCCTCACTCGTCGTGGAATTCTTCAAGGTAACGGATAAAGCCGTCAGGCTTGACAACAACTTGTATGAAAACGCCATCCTCCGGCAAGGGAAAATCTATTTGCTCCGAGGGGATCACGTTCGCCAACTCGTGAATCAAGAGATGGGTCATCCGGTGGGGGGAATCTCTAAATGTCGCTACCTATCGGCAGACGCCTTGAGATACCATCATGATCCGGTCAAGGTCCTCTTCTTCTTTGACGGAGGACTGGGTGACGCCATCTCCTTAGGGGTGCTTTTCGAGGCTCTGCGCCGACAGTATCATATGAATATCGATGTGGCCTGTCGGCGTGTCATTTGGGAGGATATACTGAAACCCCTTGGTTTTTCTGGGAAATGGATCCAACCTCCGCCGGACAAAGAGACCGTAACCGCATATGACTTCATCCAACCGAGGGGCGACAACCTCCTAAAAGACAAGACTGGCATGACGGGTAGGTGCATCCTGGACGAACTTGCCGCGGCATACAAGGTCGACCTTCGGTCAGCCCGGGTAGGCTATTCCGTTGCAGAAAGCCGGCGGTGTCAAGAGCTCCTCGCCCAAAACCACCGGCCGATGCTAGGTCTGAATTTCGACTCGAAGGGACCCGTCAGATCTTACCCACCAGGTATGCAGCCGAACCTTGTCAAATCGCTTTTGGCCGCCGGCTTCGAGTTGTTCCTTTTTGGCCAAACCCCTCCTCACCTTGAAGCAATCGTCCGAAACACAGCAATCCACGATTTTTGCGGAAGAACGACGATTCCGCAACTGGCCGGCCTCCTCCTCCAAATGGACTTGGTCATCTGCGTCGACTCATTTATAGCTCATCTCGCCAATATACTCGCTGTTCGTACAATAGTGCTCCTCAGCGCAACCCGTCGCGGGATCTTTGCCTGGCACGAGCATGTTGTTTGCCTTGAAAGTGCCATCGAATGCGCACCCTGCGGTGAAGTCAACGGACCGTGCCCGAGGGGCTACGGCGAATGCCAAGCCTTCTACCACCACAGTGTTAGTGCGGAAACAATAACCATGACCGCAGTCAGACAAACCGCTGAAATTCTGCAGAAGACGATCACATTGCGTTGCAGGGCCTGAATTTGCCCTAACCGGATGATGAACATGGTTATGATCTCCCTATGTGCGATCGTCAGGAATGAAGAGGCATTGTTGGGCCGGGCGCTTGAGAGCATACGCGGTTCCGTTGATGAACTCATTATTGTTGATACGGGCTCAACAGACGGAACCGTTTCCGTGGCCGAAGGCTTCGGGGCGAAAGTGTATCATCACCGCTGGGAGGGAGATTTCGCCAAGCATCGAAACCAATCGATTCACCACGCCAACGGCGAATGGATCTTCATCCTCGACGCAGACGAAGAACTGGAAAAGGGCCACGGAAAGTACCTCAGGGATGCAGCCCTTGCAACGGACATCGATTCCGTCATGGCGACCACCGTCAATTACTTCAACAATCGATCCAGCAAAGCGTTTCAGTGCCAGGTCAGGATGTTCCGAAACAACGGTGCTATCCACTATGATGGAATCGTGCACAACCAGCTTAAGGGTTTTAAGAAGACCAAGGACTCCCCGATTCGCATCCACCATTACGGTTACGACCTTGGGCGTGGGGCCAAAGCAAAGAAATATGAAAGAACCAAGGATTTGTTGAAACAACAAATCGTGACAGAACCCCAAAACTACTTTCATCATCTCAACCTGGCGGTCATCTATGCCACAAACTTCGAATTCAGAGAGGCCGTCCGAGAGGGTCAAAGGGCGGTACAGCTGGCGAAAGAACAGGGAATAAAGGACCAAAACCTTCTCTGGGCACTCTATGTGATTTCCTCAGCCTACTACCGGTTGGGGAATATGGGGGAGGCTGAGAAACACGCCCTGGCGGCGCTCAAAATGACCAGCGACCATGCGGATTCCTATTTCATCCTGTGCCTTGTCTACCATCATCAAAAAGAGTGGGGCAAACTTCGCGAGGCAGCCGCCCGCTATATTCGTCTCGTTGACTCATTTACGACCTCGCAAGGATCTCCAATCAATTCTATGATGAATATGCTCAATGAGAAATGGCGTGTTCATTTAGCCCTCGGAGACCTCCACATCCATGAGGAAGACATGCCCAAGGCTGAACAAGAATTCGAACTGGCCCAAACCCTCTCACCGGATACGGCTGAATGCGCACGCATTATCGGAGACATTTACAGGAGTGCAAAGCTCTGGGAAAAGGCCGCCCGATACTATTCTCTTGCGCTCGCACAAGGCCCGATCCAGGCTGAGACCCTCCTCGGCCTTGCTATGGTGCGCAGGGAATTGGGTGAGTTCGACGAGTATAAGACGCTATTAGATCAACTGGATGTCGCCGCCATCGAAAAGCCCGAAGCACACTTCCACATCGGCCTGGTCCGTCTGAACGACGGGGAGTACGGTCCTGCAGTCGATTCCTTTGCACGAGCCCTCCGCCTCGACCCTGATTTCTACGCGGCCTATGTCAACATGGCCCTCGCCTTTAAGCACCGCGGACAATGGCAAGAAGCCATTGCTGCGAACCTCGAAGCCATCAAGAGAAGACCGGACCGCCCAGATGCCCGCATCAATCTGGGTAATCTTTACTACCAGTTCGAGCAATTCGACCTTGCCAAGGAAAACTATCAAAAGGTCCTTGAGCAAGAACCTGACAATCTCGCTATCCGAATCCTCTTGTGTGAAATCTTAGTTACACAGGGGTACGTTCACCAGTGTCACCGTGAATGCATCCACGTCCTCAAAAATCTGGAAGTGTCATATAGTGATTCTTTCTTCGATATAACGGAGTTACCCCTTCTCCTTTTGCGAATCAGTGAGGCCCTCCAACAAAGAGGCCAGGCAGCCCTATCAAGAAAAACGCTCTCAATCGGCAAGCAGCTTAATTCCAAAATCGATCAGGTGCCGATCCGCCTTGATCGCAGCTCCAGCAAGAGCTGTCCCTAGGAATTCCCCAATCCTTAAGGTATTGCTCGCGGTCCCACGATAAAAACGCTCTTCCTTGAGGATCTCGAAGCGGTTTTCCTCATCAGTCGACTTGCCCTTTGAAAGTGACGCACCCCGCGCTTCCGCGCGAGGAATCCTGACGAAGGCGAGTGATGTCTCTTTCATAAAGGCCAAATGATCCAGCGATCTCCCAAAGACTTCCATACGCATAGCAGCGCGGCAGACTCTTTTCTTGCGCGAAATCGATACGCAGAAGCGGAGCACCATCTCAAAAAGGCGCTTCAAATTTCCAAAGACAAGCGCCTTCTGTATATGCTTTCGGAATGCCTCGGCAAGAGCGGCAAGATAGAGCAGCAATGTGACACCTTCTCGGAGATCGTCGCCCTTTTTCCCGACGAAATTGATAACATCAAAGAAATCGGCCTACGACAATTCGAAGAAGCAAATTTCGCCGTCGCCCAATGTTGCCTCGCCCGAGCCGTCCAATCCGGTATCAAGACCAGGGAAGTCTTTGAAAAATATCGCATATCCGCCGATTGGATCAAAGCGGCGCAGCTGTCCACCGCCCCATCCCTCTCGACGCCGCCGCGCCCCGAGACGCTCTCTGCCTGCCTTATAGTCAAAGACGAACAAGATCACCTTGCGAAATGCCTAGCTAGTATTCAATCCTGCACGGAAGAAATCATCGTGGTGGATACCGGCTCGACGGATGACTCGGTTAAGATCGCGAGCGACCATGGAGCAAGCGTTTACCATCATCCCTGGACCGGCGATTTTTCAGGACATCGCAATCAGTCGATGTCCTATGCCACCGGGTCTTGGATATTAATCATCGATGCGGATGAAATCCTAGAGCCTCAAAGCGCTTCAAGAGTTTCGGAGGTCATAGCAAAAACAAAATACAACGCCGTCCTTTTCAAGGTTGTGAACCTCAATCGTGACGGCCGCATCCGATCACTCCTCACGTCCCCGCGCCTATTCAGGAACCATGCCGGCTGTCACTATCGAGGCATTGTTCATAATCAGGCCTTATATCCCGGCCCAGAAGAACCCAGTTCCCTAACCATACACCATTACGGCTACGATCAACATCCACAGAAAATGAAATCCAAGAGCGCCAGAACCATAGAGCTTCTCAAAAAACAGATTGAGGCCGATCCGGAGGCGCTCTTCCCGAGAATCAATATGGCGACCAGCCGCTTTGTCAACGGTGATTTCCGCAACGCGATCCTCGAGGGAGAAAGGGCGATTGATCTGATTCAAAAGAACGGTGTTCAAAGGTTGGAATACGCTGGTGTCTACTACACGGTGAGCGCCGCCTACTTCAATCTGGGACGACTCGAAAAGGCCCAGGAGATCGCGCTGGACGGTTTGATGTATTCACCTGAAAACATGGATTTGATGCTGGTGCTGGGAACAACCTATGAACGGCAAGAAGATTACAGGAAGGCGTTGACGTTTGCGAAACGTTACCTGGCCCTCCATCAAGAATTAGAGGATTCAGTAGCGAAATCCAATACTCAATCCAAGACCTTTGGCAGAAAACTCGATGCGTGGCTGCTGGCAAGTTTCGCCTCCCAACGAATAGGCCGGATCGAAGAATCCGTCAACTATTTTGAACAAGCCTGTACATTCTCGTCGTCCGATGCCTTTCCCCCTGCGGAACGCCTCAAATTCAGTATAAAGATCGGCGCCTATGACAAGGCCCAATCTATCCTTAACGGGTTGAAATCCGGGATCCCGGCCTGCAACTCCCCTCATGGAAATAGCTGTCGAAGGATCTCCGATGCCTAGCATTTTTTACTTCTGTCCGGATTTCCCACTCCCTTCTGCCGGGACAAAACGGCTCTACCGACACGTCCGCCACCTCAATCAAGCGGGTTTCAAGGCCTTCATCGTCCATCAGCAAAGAGGTTTTTCTCTCGCTTGGCATGGAATTCGGGTGCCTGTCCTATGGCTGGAAGACCGACCACACTTTGAGAATGACTCTGTTTTGGTATTCCCGGAAGTCATGTCGTCTTTGATGCAACAGACGCGCGAGCTTGCCCTTCCGCGAATCGTGATCGCGCTCAACTGGGCGCTTATTTACAGAAATCTGCCCGCGGGGAAGAACTGGAAAGACTTCGGCATCTCGACGGTTATTACCCCCTCACCATTTGTGAAACGATTCATTGAATGGACTATGGGTTTGGATGTAACGCTTATCGAAAATTACGTTGATACGACGAAATACGCCTACCAACCGGAGAAGAAGATAAACAACATCGCCTATATATCGCGCAAAGATCTTTCGGGAGAGATCCTGAGATCCGTCTTCGAACGCAAACAAGGTCCTTTGCGCCACTACAATTGGATACGTCTAGGCAATCTGAACGAAGAGCATTATGCATCTCAATTAGCTCACTCGAGAATCTTCTTGGCAACCTCTCAAGAAGAAGGGATGCCCACGTCTGTTCTGGAGGCCATGGCGTCGGGCTGCATCGTGATCGGGTATTCAGGACTCGGAGGCAGGGATTTTATGAGGGGTGACGGTCCGGAGCAAAACTGTGTATTGGTTGAAAATGGAGACTATCTGGCTTTGGGAAAATCTCTTGAGAGGGTCGCGGATACGCTGAGAACGGAAGACCATCCCTATGACCCGCTCATTAACAACGCCCTCCAGACGGGGAGCGCGTTCCGATCTCAAGAGAGGGAAGTCGAAAGTCTGAGGCGTTTCTTTCTCTCCCTGCTTTGATGGTGCCGATGACCAAAATGACCGTAACGGCCGATTCCTATCCTCGAGGTGCGAAATGACTTCTCCCGCAGAACAGATCCTATTCGATTTGATTACCAATCTGGAAGGCAAACCGAATCAAAATCTAAAGCAAATGATAAAGCTCTTGCGTGTCAGAAACGGTGGATTTTCAGACGTGGAAGCGATCCTTCACATGATGGATGCTATCGTGGTTGAAGCGACGGAGGGCAAAGGCTGGTGAAAATCTTGGTCATTCAGTTATCGAGATTCGGTGACCTGCTCCAGACCACCCCGATGCTGGAGACCTTGAGAAGACGTCATCCCGGGGCATTCATTCACGCGCTTTGCAGATACAACGTCATGGAGCTTTACCGGGACAATCCTCATATTGACCACCTTGAAGTCTTCAATATCGAGGAATTCGCAGAAAGAATGATCACGAATACGGGCGGATTCTGGAATCTGTATCTTGAGCTCAAAGGAGCGATCGCCCGTCTGCGAGACATGCATTTCGATTTGGTGGTCAACGCCACTCACGACCGGTTCAGCACATTCCTGGCCTATCTCCTAGGAGCTCCCGAAACCAAGGGGATGATCCTTTCACATTCCCCCAAACCTCAATTTATGATCAATGGCTTTTGGTTTCGATATCTTAAATCGACTTCTGCGCTAAGGCGAACGGCAGGCTTCAATCTCGTTGACATCTACAAGAATGCCGTCGGCGGAGATCCGGATGCCAAGAGGTTGTTCTTTCATCTCTCCGATGAACATCGGAACCGAGCTGAATCGCTGCTAGGAGTGGAGAAACAAGACAAGGCCAAAAAATACCTTGCTTTTCAGCTAGGCGCCAGCAGTCCCGGAAGGTGCTGGCCGATTGATCGTTTCGCGGCGCTTGGAGATACACTCCAGCGTCAGACGGGCGTGACGATTGTGGTGGTGGGAAGTTCAAATGAAACCTGGATGAGTATCGAATTATCCAAGCAGATGCAGGCAAAGCCGATCGATCTTACCGGCAAGACGAACCTTGCTGAATTGGCGGCGGTCCTTAATCGGTGTTCCCTATTGGTGACCAACGATACCGGTACCATGCATTTAGCAGCCGCGGTGGGCACCCCGTGCGTAGCTCTTTTCCTGGAGAGTGCCAATCCATACCAGACCGGACCGTATGGCGAAGGACATATCATCTGTTCTCCCGAACAGGACTGCTTTCCGTGCCCGACGAATTACCATTGCCCTGACAAAAAGTGTTTAGAAAGGCTCTCAGTCGAAACGATATACGCGTTGATCTGCCAGATGATTGCGGGTGATCCTCCCGGAACCGACCGCCTTCTCGAAGGCCAACGTGTCTATCGGACCGTTTTTGACGGCACCGGACAATTCGATTTGCGCCCTCTCGGGAAAATCCCGTTGAGAAGAAGCGAGCTGGTCCGGAAGATCTATAGGTCGATGTGGCTGAGATATGCGCACGAGTCGGGCGACTGGGCGGCTCCCCCTGGAAACGATCATTTCAGAGACACCCTCATCAGATCCCTCCAGGAGTGGGCCGGTTGTTTTTCGATCGATCGCCTGGCCGTAAGCAATTGGCTCTTGGAAGCCAGGAATGACCTGGCGGCCGTCGATGTCCTTGTGAAGAAAGGCGCGGCTCTTATTGGTCAAGTCGGGAGGGCTCTGCCAACATCGATCGACGCTCAGGCCCTGAGGAAGCTGGCGGACGAAATCGGCCCGGTCGATGAGGAAATACGTCGAGTGGGAAGATCATGCATCTGGGCTTCTCAGATCACTTCGTTCTTTGAAACCGAATTGGAGCAAGCCCAAGACAATGATTTTATTGGCTTACTGAGGGTCTGGCGGGACGCGTACCGGGAGTTGCAGTCAAGGATCACATTATTAAACCATGAGATTGGTGTCGTGGAAGAGCTCATGATGGATTGACAGCATACGTTTAGCGCTTTGCAAAACGTTGCTCCCGCGAAGAGGGTGCCGATGGCATTGAAACGGACAAATAATAGAATGGAACCGTTGTTGTCTGACGGCGTTTTACCTATTTCGGGAGCAAGGTAAGCAGACCCTATGAATATCCCGTCCTTGTATGCCCCAAAAGGCCTTCCCATCTTACCTCAATTCAAGTCAACCTATGAGATTCCCTGCTGAAAAAGCATGTACCGGATTCGACCTCTCAAGTTTCTTGCCGTCGCGGCCGATAAAGAAATCGCGATTGAAATGGCGTGGAAGGAGGTGAAAGACCCGATACCCAAGATCTCCGGCATGGAAGCCGGGATCCATACAGCTGATCGCATCGGGCTCTAATGGAGCCCGCGCAAGAAACTTATGAATCAGGGAGGATTACAAAAATGGGATTACGAATCCAAAATAACATCGCTGCCTTGAATGCCCACCGCAATCTGCAATCTACCGATAGTGCGCTTGCCAAATCAATGCAAAGACTCTCCTCCGGCTACCGCATCAACAGCGGTGCCGATGACGCCGCCGGACTGGCGATCGCGAACTCCATGCGGGCGGACATCGTCTCCTTTCGGGTTGCATCCAGGAACGCCTCCGAGGCGAACTCCCTTTTGCAGGTCGCAAACGGGGCGCTTGAGCAGGTCTCGGCCATGCTCAACCGCTTGAAGGAATTGGCCACCCAAGCCTCGTCCGGAAACGCGGATTCGAACAGAGACAAGATCGATTCCGAGGCGCAGAAGGTGATCCTTGAAATCGATCGAATCGCCACTTCAACCGAATATGCAGACGCAAAACTGATCAACGGCTCCTTTGGCGTGACAGTGGCAACGAGTGTGGGTCTCGAAACGGCTGTAGACGGTTTTGTGGACGCCAAGGGGATGCTCGCCGGCGAGTCCTACACGTTCGCAGACACCGCCTCGACCCTGACGGTTACCCACGCCGGCGGGTCCGAGAGCATTTTGCAGTCAGGCATCTCCGCTCCCAGCGGGGATTACACCAAGGATATCTACTTTGATTCGATCGGGCTCACCGTGACCATCAATAGCGATTACACTGCGGCGGATTTCAACGCCGGCGTGATCGGGGCCTCGGCCACGGGCTCTTCCGAATTCCAGATCGGCGCTGAAAATCAGGCGGACAACCGGGTCAGCATCTCCCTGGGCAATGCCCAGAAGTCGGCTTTGGGGACGACCGGCAGCGTCGGCAGCGCCATATCCGCGATCAACCTGACCACGGCGGCGTCGGCGCAGTTGGCCTTGGACATCATTGACGACGCGATCTCCGATCTGTCGCAGCTCCAGGGCGATGTGGGTGCCTATCAGAACCGACTAGCCTTTGCCGCGGCCAACCTCTCGATCACGGTCGAGAACGTGCAAGCGTCCGAATCTGTGATCCGCGATGTGGACATGGCGTTCGAAATGACCACCTTTACGAAGAACCAGATCCTGCTCCAGTCGGGTACCGCTATGCTTGCGCAAGCGAACCTGGCGCCGCAACAGGTCTTGGCCCTCTTTGCCTAGTCTTTCTCCGCACACAAAAAACCCCTGCCGCCCTGATCCGGGAGGCAGGGGTTTTTAGCCCTCATGGTATCCGCCTCAAAGAACGGTGCAGCACCCCGCGCTTCCTCACAAGGCATCCTGGCAAAGGCGAGTGAATCGAGATCACCTGAAGGTTGCAGTCGGACGATCCGATTACTTAAGTTTTCAGCATAATTTTCCGATGTTTAGAATCGAATGCGGCGGCGTTTTCAATGCCCCAGCACAGCCCAGCGAGAGGGACTCAACATGGCCTTGAGCACAAACCTCGTATCCGGCTTAGCGAGCGGTTTCGACTGGCGCTCCATGATCGACCAGTTGATCGCCATCGAGCGGCGGCCCGTTGATCTGGTCGAGGAACAAAAAAGCGAATATGAAAGCAAGTTATCGGAGTGGCAGTCCTTTAATACGAAGCTGCTGGCACTAAGATCAGCGGCCGAGGGCCTCAAGAATCCAGGAGACTTCTCCATATTCACACCCCGCATGACGACGGACAACGCCGGCGTCGAGGGCAGCGATCTGTTATCCGTTACCACCTCATCTTTCGCGTTGCCGGGCTCTTACGATATCGAAATCCTGGCCCTGGCAAAGGCGCAGAAGCTCTCATCGGCATCCTTTTCCAGCCTTACCGACGCCTTGGGGAGTGATTATGCGGGAGACATCCTGATTAATGGCACCGCCATCAATATCAGCGCATCCGACGATCTTACCGATGTGCGCGACAGGATCAACAACGCCAACACGGGTACCGGTGCAACCGGGGTGCAGGCAAATATTGTGACCTACGGTGACAACGACTACCGGCTGATTCTGACAAGCGACGCAACAGGCCAACAGGGCATCAGCCTCCAAAATGGATCGGCCTCCGATGTCGTCGAACAATTCGGGTGGAAAGACAAATCCGCATCCCTTAAGCATAGCATCACAGGGGGTGCCCAATCCGACGCCTTCTCCAATAAGACCCAGACCATCCAATCGGCTCTCAGCCTTTCGACAACTCAAACGGGCACCGTCCGGGTCAATGGTCAAGATGTCGCCATCGATTTCTCCTCCGATTCCCTGGAAGATGTCAAAGACAAGATCGACGCGCTCGCGGGCGTCAGCGCCTCGATTCTGACCGCCATTGACGGCAACGCCACTTCCTATCGGCTGCAGGTCGATGGAACGCAGAATTTCGAGGACAGCCAAAATATCCTGGAGACCCTCGGCGTCCTGCACAACGGAACGGGAGATGTGCAAGGGACGACTTCCGCTAATGCCATGACGAGCCAGGGAGGGCCTGTCACCGCGTCCACCATGCTCACCGCCATTGATGGGTACTACGATTGGACCTCGGGAGACAACATTGCGATCTCCGGTACCGACCACGCCAATAACGCGGTCAGTGGTACCTTTACGATTTCAAGTTCCGCGACCGTTCAAGACCTCCTGAGCGAGATCGAGACCGTCTTCGAAGCCAACGGCAACGAGATCGCGGTTCGTCTCACTTCGGACGGAAAGATCGAAATCGCTGATATGGAATCGGGAGCCAGCTTGCTTTCCGTGACCTTGACTTCGAATATCACGGACGGCGACCTCGACTGGGGAACATTCGGCGCCCTGGATCAGGTTCGAGAACGGGAAATAACACAAGGACGGGACGCCTCCGTATCCGTGGACGGGGTCATCGTGACAAGTGCCGATAATAGCGTGGCCGACGTACTGCCGGGTGTCACCCTGAACTTGCTGAGTGCGGACGATAGTACGACCATTACGCTGAATATCGATCGCGATGTTGAGTCCATCATCGACAAGATCACCGCCTTTGTGGATGCCTACAACGAAGTCTCTGCATATATTTCACAACAACAGGCGTACGACGAGGAAAATGAAAGTACGGGAGGCGTTCTCTTTGGAGACGGCACGCTTTCCTCTGTGAAATCGGACTTAACCTCCATTTTGATCGAGACTGTTTCGGGGGTTTCATCCGACTTTTCGATCCTGGGTTTGATTGGAATTAACCTGGATAACGAAGGGCAACTCAATGTGGATGGCAGCACGCTGCGCGGTTATCTGGAAAGCAATTTCGAAGACATTAAGTCCCTCTTCTCAGCGAACGGTTCGGCCAGTTCCGGAGCCATCGAATATCTCAGTCACTCGCGCACGACCAACGCTGGGGATTACGAGCTAAATATCACCCAAGCGGCCACACGCAGCACGACCACCAGTGACACGTCTGTCGCAGCGACCCTCGGGAGCGATGAAACCCTGACCATCACCGCGGAGGGAAGAACCGCGGACATCGCTTTAACCAGTGATATGACAATCGTGGATATTATCAACAGCATCAACGCGGAGCTGGCCACGATGTATACAGAGTCTCTGGCAGGCAGTACAGCTGTTCAGGCCGGTGGGAGCGCCGTCACGGCAGCTACAAAATGGACGGATATTGACGGCGGGCAATTGGTAAACGGGGACGTCATCGCATTTACAGGTACGACGAGACACGGATCCTCCATCTCAGGGTCTTATACCATCAATGACACGACGGCCGATGCCGTACAAGGTCTCTTGTCGGAGATAGAATCGGCGTTTGGCGATGACATCACAGCTGCGATCGACAGTTCCGGCCATTTGATCATCACGGACAAATACGCCGGTGATAGCCAACTCAGCCTGACATTTGACTATACAGGGACGCTCAACGGTGTAAACATATTTGGTTCGGTCCTCACCAGCAACCCGGGGGGCCAAGAAGGTCGAGACGCCCTGGAAATAAACGCTTCCAGCGATGCGAGCAATCGTCTCGTGCTAACCCATGACCGTTATGGCAGCAGTCATAGCTTTGCGATATCCGAGACGAGTGATCTCCTCTGGACCGGCGGAGATCAGACCGTCGCTAACGGGAAGGACGTCGAAGGTACCATCAATGGAGAAACGGCGACGGGCTCCGGTCAGACCCTTACCGGGGACGAAGGTGCTGAGAATGTCGAAGGCCTGGTCGTCAAATACACCGGGACCGACACCGGTGAGGTCGGTAACATCCTGCTCACCTTAGGGGTAGCTGAACTGTTCGATCGGGCTCTCTTCCATATCGCCGACCCCTACGACGGCTATCTCTCTTTTAAACAGGAATCTCTGAAGAGCAGCATTGATTTATTTGAAACCCATATTGAAGAAATGGAGGCCCGTCTTGATCTGAAGATGGAGAACATGATCAACCAATTCGTGGCTATGGAGGTTGCTTTGAGCAAGATGCAGAGTCAGAGTCAATGGCTCAGCGGTCAAATTAATGCCATCTACAGTGGCTGGGTATGATTCCTTTGAATGACTCACCAGTCCGTTATCCTCAGCCAAAAGACCTTGAGCACTGAAAATCATTAGGTTAAGAATCCGATATAGGAGGAGAGATACACATGACGTACGGAAAGACCATGGCTCGCTATCAAAAGACCAGTGTGGAAACAGCGCGGGATATTGACTTAGTTATCATGTGCTACGAAAAAGCCATTCAGTCTCTCACACAAGCTCAATCTCATTACGAAAGAGACGAATTTGAAGAAAAGGCCAAGAAATTGCAGAAGGCGCTGGACATCATTACCCATCTCCAAGGTTGCCTCGACTTTGAAAAAGGCGGCCAAATTGCTCGAAACTTGGACGCCCTTTACACCTATATGAACAAAAGGATGCTTGAGGTCGACATAAAGCACGATCCAGACGGTTTTTGTGACGTTATTAGAATTATGAATGAATTGAAGGGCGCGTGGGAAGGAATCAGCTCCCAGCCCGAAGACGGGATTGCAGACTTGCACGGAAACGCCCCCATGAAAACGCGTGCGGCCGGATTGGCGGCCTGATGTTCAAGGATTTCAGCAAGGATGACGATGTACCTTATATAAGCATGTGCTTATCGAATATCTCCCGGATCCCGCTATCTCTACCGACGAGATGGGGAAAACTGCCTTCAAGAGAGGACATCCGGGAAGGAGACAAAGAAGATGGAAAGCGTAGGCGTTATGAGATCCCAAGAGGCCACGGCGTCGGAGACCTTGGCCGGAATAAACCGAACGACTCCAAATCTGAGCCCTGAAGCGGACCTCAAGAAGACTGCGAAGCACCAGCAAGAGATTTCAGCAAAACCTGCCAACAACCCCGGCGCGAGTCAGGAAAAGATTGAGAAAATCGCCCAAGCGATGGAAGACTATGTAAATTCGATCCAGAGGGACCTGAAAATACAGGTGGATAAGGACACAGGCAACGTGATGGTCAAGATCATCTCAGCGGAGGACGGAAAGACGATCAGAGAGATTCCACCGGAAGAGCTCCTCGATCTCGCGGCGAAAATGGATGAAATGCTGGGTGCCCTATTCAGCAGTAAAGCGTGACATGGCCCACTTTTCCTGCCTCAAACCTTGTCACGAAATCCTCACCTGTTTCATCTACCGGTCCCTCTCAGGGGCGATATTCTCGATCGGGCGCTACGGATCCGGCACGACATGGTGGTTCAATCTTAATTGACCGGCTACACCGAGAAGAGGAGAACGACCGCCGGGGCAGCTCAAAAGCTGCTGACTGTCATCCATGAGACAGCTGTCGTTGACCGTCTCCAAGCATGCAGCCCATATTCCACCCAATTCAGACGTATCCCTTTTGGAAGCCTCCAAGCGAGTGACGCCTCAACCTGTTTGAAGCTGCCGGGTCGTTGCTTCACGTGAAAGCAGAGACTTGGATGTGTAAACCATGACGTCGGATCTCCTGCAGAAATTGAAAATCCTCATCGTTGATGACGACAAGAAACTTCTTGCTCTGCTCGAAAGCCTCCTGCTCGAAGAGAAACACGAGGTTATCACCTGCCAATCCGGCCTTGAGGCCATCAAAAAATGTCAAGAGCAGCATTTTGATCTCCTGATCACCGACCTTATGATGCCGGGGGCCAGCGGAATCGAGGTCTTGAAAGAAAGTCGCAAGAACCAGCCCGATTGTCTTGTCATCATCATTACCGGCTACGCTTCCCTTGAGACGGCCGTGGAGGCCATTAGGGAAGGAGCATACGACTACATCACGAAGCCCTTCAAATTGGAGGAACTCAAAATCGTCGTCAATAACGCTCGGGAAAAGATCGGCTTGATTCGCGAAAACCGAAGGTTACTAGAGGAACTTCAAGACGCCTCGGAGCAATTGTACATGGTCAAGAAGGTCATGGGGACTCAAACCGACGATGAGGTAGCGCATGAGACACCCCACCAAGCAAGAAATCGGGACCGCCCTCTCATAGCGGGAAGCATGTTACCCTCCTACTATTTGGACAACCAGAAGGTGGGAACGGGAGGATCATTCCTAAGCGATCTAGAACGGATTTCAGACCTCAGAAGCAAAGGATACTTGTCAGAAGAGGAATTCTCCCTATGCAAGTCGAGACTCTTAAAGAATCTGAAACACTGATGACCCAAGATCTTGGCCGCCTCAAGGTCATGGTGGTGGACGACGAAGCAACCATATGCGATACCTTGCGACAGTTCCTGCAGAGTCTGGGGATCCACGACGTTCAAACCGCCGTCAACGGCCGGGAAGCACTCTCCTTAGTCAATCAAGGATTCTACGACTACGTATTCCTTGATCTTATGATGCCTGAGATCAACGGCATGGAGATACTGCAGAAAATCAATGGGGCCCACCAACTCACCAGCGTGATCATCATGACAGGTTACCCTACGATGGATGCGGTCATCAACGCAATGCACAATGGTGCTTCCGACTTCCTCGTAAAACCCTTCCGATTTCAGGACGTCAAGTTATCTTTGGAGCGAATTCAACGTCTCCGCGATCTCATGAAAAGAAATTGGCTGCTGAGTCAGGAGTTGGAAAAAAAGAAAGAGGTCGAGCAACTCAACCAAGAACTACGAAAGCGAATCCGGCAGCAAACGATCCTTTATAATATTGTAGATTCACTCTCACAGATGAATCGTTCCGAAAACCTTTACCACCATGTTGTCAAACAGTCGCTGGAATCCTGTAGCGCTGAGAAGGCCTGCTTTCTGATTTACGACCAGGGAGACCACTCCCTCCTCGCTTTGGCTCAGCAGGGGCTCGAGGGAGTCTCCGCCGGCACCCAGTTCGTTCTCGAACAGAAGCAAGATGGTCGGTCCAGCCTGGACCAAAGCGTTGTCAGGGCTTGCTTAGGAAAACCAACCACAACGGCCATATCCTTAAAGCATACCGTCCGCGACAACGGCCTCATCGCCGTCCCCTTCAAAATCAGGAAAGAACCGTTCGGGGTCCTTCTCGTGGCGGGCAAGACCGGCGGAAAGGGATTTGACGAAGAAGATGAGTTCATTCTCAACTTCATAGCCGAAAAAGCGGCCCTGAATATCGAAAACATCGCTCTCTACGACAACCTCAAACAGAGCCTGATCGCCTCCTTGATGTCCCTCGTCAGTGCGATCGAGGCCAAGGATGCCTACACCCAGCAGCACTCTTCAAGAGTGACCGAGTACGCGGTCGATATTGCCTTTGAGATGGGATGCCCCCAGGATGACCTCGAACGGCTCGAATCGAGTGCCCCCCTGCATGACATTGGCAAGATCGGTGTCCGAGACAGCATCCTGAACAAACCGGATCCCCTGAACGAGGCTGAATACGCACAGATAAAATCCCATCCGGTGATCGGTGAAAATATTGTCGTCCCCTTGGGGCTCGATCGAGACGAACTGGCTATTATCAGAAACCATCATGAACGATGGGACGGCGGCGGATATCCCGACGGTCTCAAAAAAGAGGAGACACCTCTCCTTGCAAGGATCCTTGCCGTGGCGGACGCCTTTGATGCCATGAGCGTGAATCGGGCGTATCGGCAGGCCCTGCCCCTGACCAAATGCCTCCAGGAGTTAAGGGACCATAGCGGATCTCAATTCGATCCTGATGTCGTTGGCATAGCGATCCCCTTGTTGGCTGATAGCTATAAGGGATAACAGGCTCCTCAGCAGGACCCCTGAGCTCCAACACACCTCCTTCTGAAACCGATTCCATCTCAGAATCCGGGATTGCCAAAAGCCGTGTTTTCGATTATACTCCTTTCTCAATGTGCGGTTGGGTTTTGGCTTTGGGATGGTTGCTCCATTATCGGTTCAAATCACGCCTTGCGCCCACTCGGGCAGATATGTGAGCCCAGCAGACTGGAACGTCCAGCGGGGATCCGCTCCTTGTGCTGCGATCGGAGCCATGCAGGCCTAGAATTCAGTCACCACCCCCACCGCCCCTCATTGACGTCGTTTGAAGACAGTTCATCTCGTCAGGGACTCGGTGGCTTGCCCGCCGGAGCCCCCCTATGCAACGAAGGGAATAGATGTAGACTCCCGCTGATATCGTCTTGATCCGCAGGGTGGTTTATGAGTCATTCAAATAGGCGCAAATACTTCCGCATGGAATTGAGCATCCCGGCGAAGTGGCGGGCCTTGACGGACGAAGAGACCAAGCTGGTACGCGAAGGATACGGGGACCAGCTTTTTCGGCGGTATCATTTACCGACTCCCGTTGATGAACTGCTGGAGCAGGTGGATCCGGGATCGCCCGAAGAAAAACTCTATCGCTGCGTTCAGTTGATCAGCAACAAGCTCGATTTCATCATCGATCAGATGCAGGCGGAATCTTCCGATGACCTACGTTCATCGGCCGATATTATTGAGCTGAGTGGTTCTGGTCTCAGATTTGTCTGCCGTGAATACCTCTCGCAGGGTTGCCTCCTCGAAATGGACCTCGTGATCCCGGGGGCTTACCACCATCGAGTGGAGCTTGTCGTGGAAGTGGTCAGGGTGAAAAGAATCGACGACGGTTTCATTACGGCCGCCAAGATCATCGATGTTGATGAAGCCGACCGTGAATCGATCGTGAGGGTCGTGTTTGAGCGACAAAGAAGAGAGTTGAGAGGGATTCGATCGGACGAGGAGGAGCGCCAAGGTGATCGTTGAAATGTCCCTACAAGACCTGGTCAAACTGTACCAATTTGCCTCAATCGGCAAGGTCATTGATGGATTATTACACAATCTCAATGGCCCGCTACAGAACCTCGGCATGTATATAGAGCTGATGAATCATTCGCGCTTCGCTTCGGAGAGAACAATCCCGGAGTCGAGTCATCAGCTGGACAACCGCCTGGAGCGCATGGAAGAAGAGGTCGACCATATCAACGATCTCATCAAGACCACCTTCATGAGGGCCAATCCCCATGGGGATCGGCACGACTGTATGGACTTGGGTGAGTTCCTGAGGCGGGAATTGTCTTTTCTGGATAGCAACCTATATTTCAAACATCATGTTCGGACGGAGATCGATTTTGAGGAGGAGCTTCCCATCGTCACTCGGCTTCCCGAGGGTGTGCTTCAAGGGTTGAGCTGGCTGATGCAATCCCTTGTCGAGGAATTGGAGCGACAGCAGGTCAAGCAGTTAACAATCAAAGCCCATCGGATTGATCCGTGCTGGCAGATCACCCTGACGGCCAGCGACGGTTCTCTTTCGGAAAGGTTTGTCGATATTCTGAACCTGGATACTTCTGGCTCACAACTTCTGAGAATTGAGCATGAGAATTACGGGGCGGTCCTATCGCTGGCGGTCTTGAAGTCGGATCGGGTCTCTGTCTCCAGTCGGATCGGACTGGAAGAATCGACCATCATGGTCAGCATTCAAGGCTGAGTGTCTTCCGGCGGCGCCCCGAATCGCCGGATGGAAGCCCTCGGACGGATTCCTCTCCAGACCTCTCGGAGCCGCCCTGCCATGAGCACGCGACATAACAAAGGCCGCCGAGATGCGATCCTAAATATAATCCCCTCTTTCGAACTTCGCGATCTCAGTCCCTATGGTGAGTAGTGTCTCTGAAATCAGAGGCCTCAGTCTCTCCGGTACGCCCGGCTCCGACACGAGGCCCTGGAGGCCTTCCATCTTCTCCCGCAAGTGGGTTATGAGCGGGCCCATGGTCGAAATAGGTTTAGAGGGGTCTCCCAGCTTTGCTGCGTAGAAATCGATGATATCCAAGGCCTCCTGGATTCCCTCCAAAACCCGCATTTTCGCCCCGTCCTTCACCTCCGTCACGCCTTCCCCGATAAGAACCCCATGAGTGACCGGCACCGGATGATTCTGAATGGGGATGTCTTGTCCCCGATCATCGCGGGAAATCACCTGGTTCATGACCTTCTGGAACTCGCCTTGTTTTGTCTCCTTATTGTCCGCCTTTTTGAGGGCTTCCTGAAGGTGGGAGCCCAGGCCCTCGTCCACTTTCATGGATCTATCCTCCTTGGTCGTGGGGTCTTATTCGTCAATCTCTGATTATGCAAGAGATCTGCCACGGCTCGCGGCGCGCACAGCCTGCCTCCGGCGATGCTGATCCTGCCGAAGGGAGGAAAATTGTGCCGGGCAGGGGAACTTTAGGGACCCTTTCCGTCGGATTCAAGCGACAGGGCCTTTTTGCCGATGATTAGGGAATACGATTTCATTGAATAGGCGTCAGCCGAAAAATGCTTCGATCCACTTCAAAAAACGAAGGATTTACGGAATATTAGAAGACAAACCACCGAAGGGTGGGCGGAGGATCGGCGATGATCACAGGAATCCACAGCACATTGTCAGCCTTGAGGGCCTTTGGTGATAAGATCGGTGTGGCGGCCCATAACGTCGCCAACGTGGAAACTGAAGGGTTCAAGAAACAACGTGCGATTCTGAGCGAGCAGGCTGAGCAGGGGGTCCAAGTAGACATCGAACAGGTCGATACTCCGGGTCCCCTGATTTCATCCGTAGAAAACGGCCAAACCGCCATGCGGGAGGGATCGAATGTCGATCTGGAAGAGGAAATACCGGAGGCTATGCTCGTCCGGAGATATTACCAGGCCAATCTGAAGCTTTTGGAGACCCAGGATGAAATGGTTGGCTCTTTGGTCGATATTCTGGGGTGAACGGCCCCATTCGACGCCAACGAGGGCTACCTCGCTTCACCCGGAATCTCAAAACCGAACGTACAACCCTTCCCTATTCCCTCACTCTCAACCCAGATCCTTCCCCCATGATCCTCTACAGCCATCTTGCAGAAGGCGAGGCCCAAGCCGCTGCGTCCGACACTGACGCCCTTTCTTTTGAGGTCTGCCTGTTCGAACTTGTCAAATATGCGCTCGTGGTAATCGGGGGGGATGCCGTCCCCATTGTCGGTCACCGTGACGCGCCCGCCCCCTTGACCTGTGGAGCTATCGGCACAGATCCTGATTTCCCCCCCCTCGGGGGTGTGCCGAATGGCGTTGTTCAGCAGATTGTCAACCACGCGCTTGATGATCTCACGGTCCATCTTGAGCGACGCGCTGCCGTCGGAACCTGAAACGGAGATCGCTACACCCTTCAAATCCGCTCTCGCTCTGAATTGATCTGCGGCTTCTGCGGTCAACACGCCCAGATCCACTGGCTCCTTGTGCAACTGCATCTTGCCCTCTTCCATCCTACGTATATCGAGTAGACTTTGGATCAGACGATTGAGATCTGAGCAGTAATGCACGCATTTCCGCAAGTTCTCATGTTGAACCTCATCTAGATTCTCCTTCTTGAGTAGGATCATCTCAAGACTAACCGATATGGCTGTAAGGGGATTCCTCAAGTCATGGATGATCATGTGACTGAGCCCCTCTTTGGCCTGTTCCAACTCCTCCAGTCTCTCGTTCTTTTCGGCAATCTCCCTGTAGCTGCTCAGGAGCTCTTCATGGTAGGACTTGATCCGCAGGAGTGACTTGACGCGCACGATCAACTCGGTTTGATCAACCGGTTTGCTCAAGAAATCATCGGCCCCGGCCTTCAGTGCTGCGACGCGATGCTCTTTTTCACGCAATGCCGTGACCATGACGACGGGAATGATACGGGTCTGTTCCTCTTGTTTGAGCCTGCGGCAGACTTCAAAGCCGTCAATACCCGGCATCATAACATCCAATAGGATCAAATCGGGGGGCGTCTCTCCCACCGCGTGAAGCGCCTCTT
>CAZAGT010000011.1:0-9956 GCA_964484515.1 uncultured Desulfobacteraceae bacterium
CCAATTTCACCATATCCTTTTCACGGCCCAGGGGCCACGTCTCCCGGGGCCGGCGGCCCGGCGAATCGATGATCTCTCCCGTGATGTCAAAGGCCGATCCGTGGCAGGGGCATGCGAATCGCGATTCCTTGGCGACCCACGGTACAGTACATCCGAGATGGGTGCACTTACGGGAAAGGGCCAAAAAGCCGCCGTCTTTCAACCGACAGAGGTAGAGTTTGGCGCGAACGAAGGCCGTCACCGAATCCGGCGGGAATGCCGCCACGGCACCGGCTTCAAATACCACTTGTCTATCAGCGGTGTTCGCCCGGAACCTGCGCGGCCGCAAGAATGCAATCACCACCGCAATGAACTCGATCAGGGCAACAACGCCCAACCCGATCCACAGCTTTGTCAAGAAACCACGACGAGAAGGCGTCGATTCATGAGAGATGTCTTCTTTCGTATTCTTCATAACGCCTCGTACGGCCCATTGACAGGATTCAGATTGCGAGAAATCCGAAACACGAAGCACGAAATCCGAAACAAATCCAAAATCCCAATGTCCAAATCCTAAGTCTTTATTGACTCTTTTGGAGAATGGAGCCAAAGATCTTCATCAACTCCGTTGCCTCATTGATTAGCTCTTCACGATCTCCATCTATCTCCTCCCTGCCGCTCGTATCGAATAACTGCAGCCAGTATGAGTCTCTTTAGCCTCCTTACGGCAGATCTTGATCCTCATAATGAAGTCCTTCTTGCTGAGAGCTTCATTGGCCTCGATATAGTTTGCTCCCACTGAACCAGATGACTTTATCAATTGCCTTGCGTCCTCGATATTCGCCAATGTTTTTGGCAACATCCTGACAAATTCCCGGGTACGTTTAGCGAATTCTAAAGTCCGTTCTTCGAGATCGTATTGTTTAGAGTTTTGAATTCCTGTCATTTGAGTTTGTTTCGGGTTTCGTGCTTCGAGTTTCGTATTTGCCTCAAGAGGGACTGGACATTAAACCAGTATGCCAACAGCGCTCGATCTATCTAAATCTTCGTGGCACGTCGCCCGACCCCTAGTCCCCGATCCCCAGCCCCCGTTTTTATGGCCACTTCAAGTTCATCCCTTCGCCGCGAAACCAAATTCCGGTGACGGTCAACAGGATGAACGCGACCAGGAACAGGATGAAGATGGTCTGGACGAGTTCATCCTTTGAGGCGGCATAGTGTTTCTTCATCAGTTTGTAAAACATACCAAGGACCACCAGACAGACGGTGGCCGGCAGCAGCCCATCGCTGATGAGGAGAGGCGCTCCGGGCAGCCACCCCGGGATATCGACGAGGTATTCGTCCGCCAGGATCCCCAGGGGCGTCAAGACCACCGCCGCCACGCCCGTCACAAGCGCCATTCGACGACCTTTTGCGGATGCAAACCACACCCCGGCCGTGCTGGAACGATAACTGAGGTAGGGAATGGACAAGAGGCCGAGCAACAGGAGCCCCGGGATGATCAAAAGCGCAAAGAGCGGGTGGAAGTGTAGCAGGATCTCCTGCAAACCGACAAAATACCAGGGGGCCTTTGTTGGGTTCGGGCTGAGTCCGGGGTTGGCCTTGGACTCCAACGGCGCGTCAAAGGCAACCGAAAAAACCAGGACGAAGGCGATCAGGGCCAGGGCCACCACCAGCTCGCGCAGGACCAAATTGGGTATGGCGGGGACCGGATCTCGAATTGAGTCATCATCTTCTTCCGGCGTGCGGGGAATCACGAGCCCCCCGGCCCTCCGTATCCGCCAGAAGTGAAAGGGCATCAGGGAGCAGAGCATGACGGGCAAAATGGCCGTGTGGATTGCGTAGAAATTGGACAGGGTCTCCGGTCCGACCTCGGCTCCGCCGATGAAAAGGTTCTGGAGCCAGACCCCGACCCCGCCGGGGACATACTCCAGCATCCCGGTACAGATCGTGATCGCCCAAAATGCGAGTTGATCCCAGGGCAGCAGGTACCCCGTCACATTAGACAGCAGGACCGCGGCCAGCAGGGTCAGGCCGATGATCCAGTTGAATTGGCGGGGAGGATGAAACGCACCGGTAAAGAAGGTCCGGAGGAAGTGCAAGAAGACGATAAGGATCAGGATATTGGCGCTCCAGTGGTGAATGTTCCGGGTGAGTTGTCCGAACAGCACCTCGTTCTGCAGGTGAGTGATGGATTCATAGGCCCGGTCGGGAATCGGCTGATAGACGAATTTCAGCATGAGGCCGGTGGCAAACAGCGTGCAGATAAGCACCACGGCCATGCCGCCAAGGCCCCATGTCAGGGTGAAGCTGAGCGTGCGCTCCGGCACGGAGCGCGGTCTGAAATGCAGAATCAGGCTGTTGAAGAGGTGTCGATAGCCCTGACGGTCTCGCCGTCGCGATATCGTGCCAGGAAAAATGGAATACCGAATGCGCTGAATCAAGGCGAGTCGGTCTGGTGGAGTACGATTGTGCGGCATGACAAGCTGCGGGATCTTGGATGCGGATCGACGCAGGGATAACCCTTATTTACAGTGGTCTTCGATCGCAAAGATCGCCTGCTCTCCCTTGAGCTTTAAGACAGAGCAGTCGCTGACGGGATCATCGTCGGTCTTGTGGACGGCCTTCTTACTCAAATCATTCCAGGTGTCGACCCCGACCTGCAAAGCGGGCATGGGTACCCTCCTCCTCTTGTCCGATACGACTCGCACTTCCCCTGCCTTAAAACCCCTATATCAAGTTAGGCGACCGTCTACAAGTTAATCATCTCCCCTCCCTTCGCCTGAACATGATGGTCTTATACCCCGACTGAACCACGACCTCATCCTGATTCAGGATTTGAACGAAGAATTTGACAACCCCTCGGTCCGGCTTGCTGCGGCTCGCTCTTGCCTCGGCAACCTCTAACCTGACCCGAATGGTGTCACCGAAAAATAGAGGCGCCTCAAACCGCCAGGACTCGATCCCCAGAAAGGCGATCGCCGTCTTCTCGAAGAGCCCCAGCCGGAACAACAGCCCGTGCGACACCGCGAGACCCAACAGGCCGTGCACCAACCGGCGGCCGAATTGGGAGGTCCTCACAAACTCCTCACTGGTGTGGAGCTCGTTGTAGTCCCCGCTCATGGCCGCAAACATGACGACGTCCGTCTCTGTCAGGGTTCGGGTCGGGGTGAGATATTCGTCCCCGACCTCATACTCATCAAAGTACTTTCCGGCCATCCCATCCTCCCAATATCGTTGCCGCGATATAGCATGAAGCAAACCAACGCCGCGTATGAAACTTCATGAAATGCGCTCTGAGATACCTTCCCGCCTGGCCATGAGAGGTCTCTTTTCAAGAAACGAAACGTTATCTGCTCGAACACTGAAGTAGCTTGCAAGCAAGGCGGCCGGAGCAGACTCCAACAACGCGCCAAGGCTGTCAGTCCGGCCTATTCCGCGGAGGCCCTCCGGCCGCCTCGGGTAGCGCCTTATGCCGAGACAACGCACTCAATTCCTCGTTTTTGAAAAGAGACCCCCATGACCGGGCAACTCATTTCGAAAGACCCGAAGATTTCAAATTCAAGTACCGCTATCATGAAGTTTGCCGATCGATCAACCTGGCCGCCCTCCCGAGGCGGCTAAACTCCTGTGGCAAGAGGCGGAGCTGACTAAAAATTGTAACCGATCAACACCAGTGCCCGGGAGTCCACCCGATCGTTGCCCGGGGCGGGATCGTTGTCCCACTCCCAGTTGTACTGCAGGGTCGTGCTGAAGCCCTTAGGCAGCGGAAAGCGCAGTCCGGTCCGGATTCGAATGACCGTCTTGTTGGGGTCCGCCAGCCCGATGAAAACCTGTTGGTTCTGAAAGAACTGCATGATCTTGTCGAAGAACCACTCGTCATAGTCCAGGCCCCAGGCGAAGGCCGGATAGCTGTTATCCTCGCCGATGTCAAAGTCCTCATCGACGTAGGCCAAACCACCCTTGACGTCCAGATTTCGCTTGGGCGTGTCAAAGACCTGATAGCCGAGCCCCGAACTCAGCGTGGACCGCAGGTTCAAGTCCTTGAACTCATCCGATTCAAAGGTCGCATTGCCGAAGGCGAATAACCGGTCATTCAAGAAACGGTTGTAGTCTAAGTAGGTCAGCCATTTGTTGACGGTGTTGATGCCGTCCGCCTTTTCCTTGTCATACCTCCCATAAAAAGTCGCGCGATCCTTGGCGGTCCGGGCGACGACGGTGGCATCCGAATAAAAGGTATCCGTATCGGTATTTCCCCGCTGGACGTCCAACCCCGCATTAATATTGCCGCTGATCTTGATGGGAGGCTTGGGTTTGCGGCCGATGTACTTCACCTGGGTCAGATCCATGGTCGCGGGCCTTGCGACCTTCTCCGTATCGATCTTCAGCTTCCCCTCTTCAGTCGCGGTGGCAATGCCGCTGACCGATGTATCGTCGTTCAGGAGGACATAGATGGAGGCCTCCGTACGGACCTCCGCGATTTCCCCCCACTTCACGGTGATCTCGCCGGCATAGGACGTCTTGAAGGTCAACTCCTCTCCCTCCATTTTGACAACTGTACCGGTGAGGCGGTCGCCGTTCTTGAGTCGAATCTCGTCCGCCATGCTCATCGTAGCGGTTGCCATCAGGGCGATAAGTACGGACAAGGCATACATTCCGGGTTTCATCCTCCACCTCCTTTCGTGCAGGCTATTGGGCCTACTTTCCGTCGTCGGTTGTCCGTTGGAAGAGAACAGGGCCTAGGGTCTAAGGGGTTAGAGGTCAGGCAAAACCCAAGCTCAGCCCTCCCGGATTGCGGCTTGAGTCAATGCGTGTGTGCCCCATTTGGGAAACACCTGTGAATTGTCAAGGGACGATACGTGAGAAGTATTGTCTTACGGATTATTTGTCAAGCCGGCAGGTGCTCGAGGACGTAATCCCGGACGAGTTCAAACGATTGCCGAACTGAGAGTATAGGATGCCACAGAAGAGCTGGGGTGGGAGGATTCGAACCTCCGAATGCGGGCTCCAAAGGCCCGTGCCTTACCGCTTGGCGACACCCCAACCGTTAGACAGCTCGATTATAGCATCATTTGAGGAGAGGAGGTAGGCTTATTCAAACCAGGGTACACTTGGACGTGCCAGGGCTCGAAACGAACACCAAGCAGATTTCCCTCCGGGTAACGTAGACTGACATAGTCTAGGTCCCTGAGCCGCTTGTATACCTCGGTCTTCATAAAGCGCAGTGAAAAGTTGGCTACGCCGAACCCGACCTGTCCCACGTCAAAGTCACTGACACCATGGAAGGAATAGCCTGGCGGAGCAAGAGAACGCGAGGCCAAAGAAAGGTTCCCCTTGGTCTTCTGCGCCTTGTTGAGAAACAAGAGGAACTGCTTCATGATACTGCGCACGCCGGAGGTCAAGATGGCTTGATCGCCTAGGTCCCGTTGGATCCTGTGATACGTCTCGAGCGGCGGGCCCTTATAGAGGTAGTTGCCTGTACCTGGAACCTTTACCACCTTCCGTCGCCGAATACGGTCGTTGATCCGTTTCAAGGGCTTTTCACCCATGAAGCCGTATGCGCCGCCATCCTGGTAGAAGATCTTCTCTAGGAAATCGAGTTCCGACTTCGTGAAGGGACCCACCCGGGAGTACTTGCGGGCGATCCTGATGGCGCCGTCCAAGTTCAGGATATAGAAGTTGCCGTGCCCAACCGTTCGTTGAAGGTTCTTCAATCGCTTGACGCAAGACTTCAGCAACAGAAAATCGTCACGATTCAGGTAAATATCATCCTTGTGAGGCCGGTAGAAGTGTTTCATTTTGGAGAGATAGTCCTTGATGTAATCGTCGTATCTCTCTGCGGTACCGGTTCGGCCCTTTGCAGCGTTCGCCAGGTCCTCACCGCCTAACCCCACGCCGATCAACCCGACCGCCAGCCTCTTTAGAAATTCCCTTCTCTCCATCGCGTCTTACTCGACTTGCCTCTACGAGGGCATCTCGCCGCGCCCCGCCGGCTCACGATAACGCCTTAACCCGACATCGGACGATGCCGGATTGAAATGCCTTCCGTGATGACGGTATTCTCACATTGTAGATCGGCATGAGTCTAGTTCTTTTTGACCAATTTTTGCATCGAGCGCAACTCCCGCGGCGGGTCCAGGTATCGGCCAAACTCGGCGTGCGCGACCTCGGCCACGTAGATATTGCCCCTGGAGTCGATGGCGATGCCGTGGGGGGCATAAAACCGTCCCGGTTCATCCCCAAAAGGGTCCTCACCCAATCTGGCCACTAAACGGCCGCTGCCATCAAGGATGGAAATGCGCGGCCCCAGCCCGCCCGAAACCTTGTAGGCCTCGCTGCCGCCGGCGTAATATTCTCCCACGTAAACAATACCTTGGGAGACGCATACCGCTGCTGTCCTTGAAAAGTCGGGCCAGCGGGCCTCCAGCTTACCTCTAGGATTGAAGACTTGGATTCGCCGATTCTCCCGATCACCGATGTAGATGTACCCGTCCTCATCGACAGCGATATCGTGGACAATATTGAAATGCCCCGGCTCCGTTCCCGCCTGGCCCCATGACTTGAGAACCTTCTTTCCGTCGGGCGAGAACCGATGCACGCGGGCGTTGCCATAGCCGTCGGCCACCAAGATCTCGCCATTCCGAGGGTCGACGGCCACTCGTGTGGGGCTGCAAAACGGTTTCCCGCTCATGGGGGGCGCGTGTTTTTTCCTTTCATTGAGGGTCATCAGGAGCTTCCCATCAGGAGTGAAGCGACGGATGGAATGGTCCTGGTTGTCCACGCACCATACCGTATCGTCGGGCGCTATGGTCACGGCATGGGGGTTGGTGAATAGGCCTCCTTCGCCCCAGGAACGGAGCACGTTGCCCTCAGGATCGAACACGATCATCGGGTGATTACCCCGATTGAAGACGTAGACGTTGTCTTTAGAATCCACATCAACCGATGTGGCCTCTTTATAGAACCAACCCTCCGGCAGTTCGCCCCAGTTTTGCCCCGACACCTCATAGGTGTATTTGCCTTTGCCCAGCTTAACCATGGGTCATGTCCCCGGCTCACGCGCCTGAATTGAGTTCAGCGCCAATCCGCCGCCAATTCAAGCAATTTCGATGCCTGAAGCCCCAACCGATGCCGAAAATCCTTCTTTATTGAAAGATGAATTTTGAAAACGAAATCCTAAATGTCGAGAATCTCTCCTGCGGCAACTGCGCTCACCGTTACCTCGGGAGCCCTTTCGGCGCATCGCTTGATGAAATCATCGGCTGTCTGGGAAATAATCAAAAAGGATCACTTTACGGTCACCCGTGGTGAACTCCACGAATGCGTGACCCAACCAGCGAATAGAACCAGCTATGACGTCCTCAGGTGACATGGTGGCCCCTTCAAACGAACAGGGCGCCGGGAAATTTTCTTCCTAATCCAACGTAGCGTTGTCTCGTCATGGAGACGAGAGGCCTATGCCAGGGGGTTTGGGAGATGTAAGTGCCTTGCCTCTGCATTTGAACCGCCGCGGCAGCCATGAGTCTTGAAATCTATATCAGTCGCAGGAATGGAACACAAGCCGCAGATTCAGAAGTCAGCGGCGCCGCTTGCCGCAGGAATTTACCCGCCTCGGGAGGGCGGCCAGTTTGATCGACCGGGAAACTCCATGAAGTTGGCACTTGAATTTGACATTTTCAGATTCTTTGGGGCGTGTTCGCCTGGTCATGGGGGTCTCTTTTCAAAAACGAGGAATTGAGTGCGATGTCTCCGCATAAGGCGCTACCCGAGGCGGCCGGAGGGCCACCGCGGTATAGGCCGGATTGATAGCCTTGGCCCATTCTCTGAATCTGCTCCGGCCGCCTTGCTTGAAAGCTTCTTCAGCGTTCGAGCAGGGAACGTTTCGTTTTTGAAAAGAGACCCCCATGGCTGGGCGTTATGGTATCAAAGATCTCCTTTCATGGAGTTTCATACGAGCTCTGTTGACACCCGTATCTGTTTGACTTAGCTTGACGCCTCGATGTGGGTTCATGGTAAGTGTCACCCTTATTGTTCGATGTCGCTCGATTTAGGCATCACCTCGGCCGTTTAGACAGAAGTAGGTTTTTTCAGATGGCAGATTCCTCACCAAAATTGGATTGGGTGTCCCGATTGCTCACGACCGCCATGGCGGGCCCCTTACCGTTGCTCATCATGCTCGGTGCGCTCGTCGGAGGCGCTGTCGCCCTATTCATCACACCGCGGGAGGAGGAGCCGCAGATCATCGTGCCCATGGCCGATGTGCTCGTTTCGGCACCCGGTCTCAGCGCCGAGCAGGTCGAACGCCAAATCGCGACACCCCTGGAAAAGCTCCTCTACCAGATCGACGGTGTCGAGTACGTCTATTCCACGTCCCGTCCATCCCACTGCGTTGCGACCGTACGCTTCTTCGTCGGTGAGGACCGCGAAGACTCTCTGATCAAGATCTACAACAAGGTGTTTTCCGAGATAGACCGGATCCCGGCCGCGGTCGAGTCCTGGGTGGTCAAACCGATCGAAATCGACGACGTGCCCATCGTTGTGGCCGTACTTTGGAGCGACAACCCGAGTTTGACCGGGGATCACGAACTGAGACGTCTGGCTGAGGAGATCGAACACGACCTTCAGTCCATCGAGAACACAAACAAGCTCGAGAGCGTGGGAGGACGACCCCGCCAGATTCGGGTTGAATTGGATCCCAAGGCCTTAGCCGCCCGGCGCACGGCTCCGTTGGATGTGGCCTGGGCGATCGATGTGTCCAATAGGCTTTTGCCGGCCGGGGAGGTCCAGATCAGGGACAAGGACTACGTAGTTCAAGCGGGGGATTTCATTCAGGATGCGGACGAACTCCGAAAACTGGTCATCAATGTGATCGACGGGGTTCCCGTGTACCTCGGGGACGTCGCCCGCGTGATCGACGGCCCCGCGGAAGCGAATAGCTACACGTGGTTCGGATTCGGCCCGGCCTCCGGCAAACGAAAGGGCTTTCCGGAGGCCTATCCGGCGGTGGCGATATCGATCGCCAAGAAAAAGGGGGCCAACGCCGTGTGGGTGGCCAAGGAGGTAGAGGCCTATTTCGCGAAGCTCAAGCGCGAGATCTTCCCGCCGGAGGTCAACTACCAGATCATTCGCAACTACGGCCAAACGGCGAACGACAAGATTAATAACCTTGTGTCCAGCCTCCTCGTCGCCGTCCTCACGGTCGTTATCTTCATCGGGATATTCCTGGGCTGGCGAGCGGCCCTCGTCGTCGGATTGGCGGTCCCGATTTGTTATGGGATCACGCTCAGCCTCGATTTCTTTGCGGGCTATACGATCAACCGCGTGACCCTTTTCGCACTCATCCTGGCCCTCGGGCTGCTGGTCGACGACCCCATAACGGGGGTGGACAATATCGAGCGTTATTTCCGCGCCGGTCGGTACCCACGCCGGAGGAGCGTGATTGTCGCCATGGGGGAAATCCGAAGCGCCCTGATCATGTCGACGATCGCCATCATTATCTCCTTTGCACCGCTCTACTACATCACGGGGATGATGGGGCCCTATATGGCCCCGATGGCCTTCAACGTACCGATCAGCGTCACGGTCAGCACGGTGGTCGCCTTTTTCGTAACGCCCTGGCTCGCCTTTAAATTCATCAAGCCTTCGGCCGGTTCCGCCGACGACGACATCACCAAGACCGGACTCTATCGGGTCTATGCCTTCCTTTTGAATCCGCTCCTGCGTACCCCTTTGCGCTCCTGGGTATTCTTGATTGTCGTGGCACTGCTTTTTTTGGGCTCGGCCTCGTTACCCCTCCTGCGGCTTGTCCCGCTCAAGCTCCTGCCCTATGACAACAAGAATGAATTTCAGGTCGTCGTGGACACACCGGAAGGAACGACGCTTGAACGGACACAGGGTGTGACCTCGGAACTGTGCGCCTATCTGGGCACGGTTCCGGAAGTACGGGATTACACGGCATTTGTGGGGGTGCCTTCACC
>CAZAGT010000011.1:9966-21222 GCA_964484515.1 uncultured Desulfobacteraceae bacterium
ACTATTATCTGCGCCAGGGAGCCCATTTTGCCGATATCCGTGTTACGCTGGCCGAACGTCAACGCCGAAAGCAACAATCGCACGAGATCCTTTTGCGGATCCGACGCGACTTGGAGTCGATCGCACAGGCTTCCGGGGCACGGTTGAAGCTGGTCGAAGTCCCCCCGGGACCACCCGTGATCTCGACCGTAACCGTAGAACTCTACGGCGCAAAGGCCACGCCCTACGACGCCTTACGGCGGGCCGCAACGGTTCTGGAAGACCGTCTCAAACGGGAACCATTGGTGGTTGACGTGGACACCTCCGTGGAAGACGAACAACAGAAATACACCTTCGTCCCGGACAGAGAAAAGGCGGCCCTCTCGGGGATCGGAACCGAGGACATTGCGGCCACGGTTCGGCTTGCCAACCGCGGACTTATCGCGGGCTATATGCAGATATCGAGTGAGGTCAACCCCTTACCCGTGGTCCTGAGGCTTCCCCTGGATCAGCGAAGTTCAAGCCAGGCCTTGACCACGCTGCACCTCAAGGGCAGGCCGGGGATCACCAAAATCCGCGAGAGATCCGGGGTGCGCGATGCGCCCCAACCGATCGTTCCGCTTGCGGAGCTGGGCGAGCTCCGTCGACTGACAGAGGACCGGGCCATTTACCACAAGAACCTTAAGCCGGTCGTTTACGTCTTCGCGGAAGTCGCTGGGCGAACACCGGCCGAGATCGTCTCAGATGTCAGCGGTGATCTGGGAAAGGATTCCGGCGGTGGGCAACCGGTCCCTCCGGAACAACGCACCTATCTGAACTCAGGTGGGGGGATACCCTGGAAGCTGCCGGATAAGGTCCGCGCGGTCTGGAACGGCGAGGGGGAGTGGAAAGTCACCCTGCGGGTGTTTCGGGACCTCGGTATCGCCTTTGGTGTCGCCCTGTTGGGAATCTTTATGGTCTTACGCATGCAGACCGGTCTCACGGCGATCACCGGAATCATCATGATGGCCATCCCCTTATCGATGATCGGTATCATGCCCGGATTCTGGCTGCTGAACCAACTCGGTGACCGTATGGTGGACCGGTTTCCCAACCCCGTCCTATTTACGGCCACGGCCATGATCGGGATGATCGCCCTGGCGGGGATTGTCGTTCGCAACTCTTTGATCCTGGTCGAATTTGTACAGATGGCCCTCCGAGAGGGAGAGCCCCTGCATGAGGCCTTGCTGAGGTCGGGCGCCGTGCGCATGCGGCCGATCTTCCTCACAGCGGGCACTACCCTGCTGGGCAATCTCGTAATCACCCTCGACCCCATCTTTAGCGGGCTGGCGTGGGCCATCATCTTCGGCATCGCGGCCGCGACGATGTTTACCCTGTTGGTGATCCCGGTACTATACAACCTGGTGTACGGCAATAAACCGGGTTACGGTCTGCCTCCGGAAAGGGATATGGACACGTGAAAACGGTATTGAAAACCCTTGGCATTTTAGTGGCTTTGGTCTTGTTGGGTGGAGTGATGGCCTATCTGGCCGGATTCTTTGAGCCGAAGATCCCCGTTGATTTCAGCGGCGTTGTCCCATCCGCCAGTGATGGCCGCTTCCATGCCGTTGAACTCACCAAAGAACGGGTGGTCGAAGAGGCCGCCGGCACGATTCGGTCAAAGGTCGAGACCGTGATCTCCCCCTTGATTACGGCCTCGATTAGCTCCATATCGGTCCGCTCCGGTGACGAGGTTCAGCAAGGCGATGTCCTGGTGAAACTCGACTCACGAGAGTTGAAAGCGCGTGTTGATCAGGCCCGTCAATCCGTCATTGCGGCGCAGGCCGGACTGACGCGCTCGGAGAAGGAATTTAACCGACTTCAGCGAATCTTGAAGGCCGACCCCGGGGCCGTCTCAAAGGCCGAATTGGACCGCACCCAGGCGGCCTTGAGCACGGCCCAGGCCAATCTCCTGCGGGCCAGACGCCAGGAGGATGAAGAGCGCACCGCATTGAGTTACACCACACTGACGGCTCCGATCGCAGGACGGGTGGTGGAGCGCTATGCGGATCCGGGTGATACGGCCCGGCAGGGAGAGCCCCTGCTCCGCATCTATGACCCGACAAACCTTAGGCTCGAGGCGAGCGTTCGTGAATCGGTGGCCTCGCATCTGGCAAAGGGGCAGAAACTCGCCGCCAGGATCGATGCCCTTGACAAGGAGCTTGAGGCCGTCGTCGACGAGATCGTCCCATCGGCCGACCCCGGCTCCCGTTCCTTTCTCGTCAAGTCGATCCTGACGAACACCGCCGGTCTTTACCCCGGCATGTTCGGCAGGCTCCTGATACCGATGGGTTGGACGGAGAAGCTTTACGTGCCTGTTCAAGCGGTCACTCGTGTCGGCCAGTTGGATTTTGTCATCGTAAGGACCGAGCAAGGCCCCATCCGCCGTTATGTGCGCCTTGGGAGCCTTACGGACGCGAGACAGGTGGAGATCATCAGCGGCCTCGCACCCGGGGAGGAGATCTTGGTCGGAATGAGATAATGACCCCACGAAGGCGCTGGATGGGATTCTACGTCCTGGCGTTCGAACGCTGCAGTCGGGGGGGCGCTCCCTCGGAGTGGAATCCCGGCCGGGGCTTGAAATCGTGGCAAAGAACTTTAGTTTCATTAAGGTATAGTCGTACCGCACTTCGTAGAATGCTGAGAGGATGAAGGGCATGCCTGGCAGTGATGATTGGATGGTCAGCGCGACTACTCAGAAGAATCAATGAAGGGTGCACCGAAAAGGAGGCTATGATCATGAAAAAGTCATTCCTGATAATTGTTTTAACGCTCACCCTATCCCTGCCTACCTTTGCCTTCGGCGCGCATGTCATGAAGGAAGGGAGTATTCAGGGGTTCATGCGTGTTTGCGAGGGCCAGTATACCTGCTCGCCTCAGGAGGAATTCATTGTTGCCGCTCTGGAGGATATCTTTATCCTGCTGGACGATGAAGGCAACGGTTACCTGCTCCCCAACATCAAGCGATCATTACTTCGGCAGTTCCTGAACAAACGGGTCAGGATCGCGGGTGACACGCGAATGGATGGTAAGGCCATCATGGTGTCCAAGGCCGAGTTTTACCGCGACGGGAAATGGAAGGTCTTTTACACGCCCGAACTCGCCGAAAAGGCCTACCGAGATCTGCGCACGCCACGACCGTAACAGGTCGGAGCTTATCCTACTCGCCGCTGATTCCTGCCGATCTCCTGCGGAAAGGAGGGACGGAGGGATCAGCGGCCTTTACGTCCTCCAATCCGTTTTGACGCCCGGCTTGAATCCGGGGGCACGCGCTTCTTACTTTCGGAGCAGGGAGGCCAACTGTCTTGAGCGTGTCGGGAGTAGCGCCATGAAACGGCTAACGATCACAACGCTCGTATTTCTGATCTCTTTTTGGGCCTCGCACGGATATGCTGATATCTTCACGTGGACGAATCAGTATGGAGTAACCCATTTCAGTAACCTTGACCCGCCTCCTGAGGCCAAGCTCTTTCTCAGAACCGCCGAGGTCACGCATTCTGAGCTCACAAACCCAAAAACACCCCCCAAACACCCTGGGGATATCCAGGAATCGAAGCCCGACGATTCCGCTCATCACGTCCAAACGGCCGAGCTGGAAAGCACGCGGGCCGGCGATCGGGAAGAGGCTTTCCCCTTGGAATCGGATGTCGCACGGTCTCGCACGCGGCTAGACACCCGCTGTCTCCCGGGCGCCGGCTACCATCCCATACGGCTGAGGCACAAGCATCATTTTTATGGTACCAGCTACCACTCACCTGACTACTACAGGTTCCCGCCCTGGCGAACGTATTCCAGGTGGGACAGGTGCGACAGATATCGTATCCTTTCAAAGGGCTACCAAAGACCATTGTATATCCAGAAGCCGTATCGAGGCCTCCGTCACCGCGAACACGATCTTGGCTCGAGAGATCACCGTGGAAACCCTTTTGCGCGCTTTTCCAAAAGGGCCTTCCTGGGGGCCGAACACCTCAAACCGGTACCCACCATCGGCGATCATCGCGGGAGTCACTATGGATGGGGATACTTCAGGCGCTGAGTTGAGACAGCCGTCAATCATTGACTCAAACCTCAAGGTCTTTTATCCTGCCTTCTCAGAGGAAACGCCCGTCGAACGCCCAACTCGCCACATGGGAGGTCGACGTTCAGCGGCCAAACCCGTGGATGCCCTCTTTCCAAAAAGGTTATTCTCAGACCGATCTTGAGTTTGGACATCACTCTCATTGGGGGTTGAGGCGAACAAGGAAGGGGAGACGCATTGATGGATGAAGTCCGTGTAGCGTCAAGGGTATCTCGTCCGGGCAGATTGATCGTTGCCCGCATCCTGCCGAGGACGGATCTGCTCATGGGGTTAGCGAAGATCTGCGACGAACATGATTTCAAGACTGGCTCTATTGTGAGTATGCTGGGAGGCCTTCGCAAGGCTCGTTTCCTTCATCCTATTCATGATCCAAAAACCAAGATGGGTATCAATTACGGCGAACCGGTGGAGTTGGAGGGGCCGCTGGAGTTTGCGGTCGGCAGCGGGCTCATCGGTTACCTGGAAAGCGGTCAGCGATTCATCCACCTCCATGCTGTGCTCGCCGACCTGGACAACCGACTGTACACGGGCCATCTGATTGAGGGGAACCTGGTCCTCACCACGATGGAGGCCGTGATCCAAGAAACCCCGGACATACATCTCGTTAGATCATACGACGAGGAAACCGACCTGGAGCTTTTTAAGATCTTCGAAAGGAGTGAGAAATGAGCAAGACGTCAGTCGATGAACGCTTCGAACTGCTTGAGGATGAGCTACAAGGAGAGTTTCCCGAAAAAATCAAGGTCGCTGCTCAATTGGCTCCTGAGATGTTCGCGGGATACACCAAGATGCGTGAGGACATCCTAAAGGAAGGGCAGCTTTCGCGCAAGTCGAAGCTGCTTATTGCCGTGGGCCTTTTGTCGGCCCAGCGCGCCGATGAAACCCTGAGCCTCTATTGCCAAATGGCACTAAACGCAGACGCTACTAAAGAAGAAATCATAGAGGCCATGTCGGTCGGCGTCATTTTTTCAGGGGGACCGTCAATCGTCACTATGTCGAATGTCGTGCAGGAATTGAACTTCTCCTCCTAAGCACCCTCGGACTTGCCAATCTCCTGCTAACCGTTTTGTTTCTTAAAAGGGATCGAGCCATGAAGCTCGGTGAGTAGTCTCAAAAACCCCAAGATGATACTAAGCATCTTCAGCCGGTTTGGCATCCATCGAGCTCTTCGCCTTCACCTTCTGCCATGGTCTCTTCGCCCCAAACTGCTCATCGCACCAGCGCGTGCCCTCGTTGAGTCTTTCTTCAAGGAGACGCCGATACCCTTCTAACTCATCTGCTTTGGCATGACGCGGAACCCAAATAGGTTCTGCAATATACACCACCACACGAGCAAGGGGTTTAGGCACCAAGTACTGGTCCCAGCTATTGAACACCCAGCATCGATCACCCCCCCAGGTCACCGGGAGAAGCGGCACTCGCGCGCTACGTGCCATGATGATGGAGCCGATCTTGGCCACTCGGGCAGGCCCCAAAGGACCGTCGGCCAACATGCCCCCGTTTTCTCCTTGCCTTATTCTGCTGATGATGGCCCTTAGGGCCTCGGTCCCACCCCGCGTGGTAGAACCGCGAACGCTCTTAAACCCAAGCAACCGAGCTGTGCGTGCGGCGTATTCGCCATCGCGGCTTTGGCTTATCATCACCGTCACATTCCGAGTGCCGAGGTAGTGGGAAAGATACGACATCCGCTGATGCCATGTGGGATAGATCGCCCCTCCCCAACGCGACAACGCATCCAACTCCCTCTGCCTTCCCTCCACTTTGACAACACGACAGGAACGCATCAGCGTCTTGGTTAGGATCGCGGCAAGCGGTGGGATCACCCGGAGCAGCACGTGATCATACCAATAGAGAGAGGGGTTTTGCGCAGGCAGTAAATTCATTGATCGGATTTGATGGTTGATTGGGAGCCGGCCCCACTCTCTTTGCAGCGTGTTAGGAAGGCATGCACTTTCGGGTCTCGGGTTTCTGTCACAAGCCTCTTCGGGTCGCCGCGCGCCGTTATGGTCTTGGCGTCGCCATCAAGGTAGATGGCATTGTCGGCAATCGCGAAGATGCTCGGTAGTTCATGGGTGACGAGAACCATCGTCATACCCAGGCTGTCACGTAGCTGAACAATCAGATCGTCCAGCAGTGACGAGGTAACCGGATCAAGCCCCGCCGACGGCTCGTCGAAAAAGAGAAACTGCGGATCGAGCGCGAGTGCCCGTGCAACCCCGGCCCTCTTGCGCATGCCACCGCTTATCTCGGCAGGAAAGTATTCCTCGTAACCGGCCAGACCAACCAGTGAAAGTTTTAATGAGGCAAGCTCCTTGATATCGCCAGGACTTAGGCTGGTGTATTCCTTTAGGGGTAGAGCGATATTTTCAGCCAGCGTCATGGAACTCCACAGGGCGCCGCCTTGGTAAACAATCCCCAGGTTTCGAGCCAATCGATCCCGCTCCTCTTGTCCCGCGTCCCAGAAGCTGATCCCTTCCAGGATGACCTGGCCCCGCGATGGCTCTTTCAGACCGGTCATGCATCGCATCACGGTCGTCTTACCACAGCCGCTCCCACCCATGATGACGAAGATCTCCCCGCGCATGACCGTGAAGTTGAGACCCTGTTGAATGACTGTCCCACCGTAGGCGATGTCGAGGTCCTTGACGATAATCGGCGCTTCTGCGGAGGTCATAGGCTCCTACAAACTTCCATCAATGACTGCTTAGCCCGAATTCAACGGCAAGGGGCTGCGCTGGTCATGTTGTTTCACCCTACTCACCCGTCCCCGGGTCTTCGGTCGACTTCGGCTTCGTCGAACCCATCGTGATGGGATTTGTTGCGGGCAGCACATCCCGGAACACGACGCCGTAGATGTCCCACACGGTTACGAACAGGGCGGCCACGATCGGTCCAATGATGATGCCTAGGATACCAAAAAAGGCTATCCCGCCGAGAGTGCCAAAAAGGATGAATAGGTCGTGCATCTGCGTATCACGGCCGACCAGGGCCGGTCGCACGACATTGTCAATACCGCCCACCACGAGGGCACAGAAGAGGCCCAGGCCGGCGCCCCTGACGTAGTGGCCGCTGAGGATCAGAATGACAGTGGCCGGAAACCAGACCAACCCGGACCCGACCGCCGGAATGATCGACAACACAGCCATGATGGCACCCCAAAATACTGCTCCCTGGATCCCGACCACGGCAAAGGCCAATCCCGCCAGCCCGCCTTGCATGAGGCCGATGAGGCCTGTCCCCTTGATGGTTGCCCGGGTAACGGAGGTAAATCTTGCCACCAGCCGATTTTCGTCCTCGGCCCTGAGAGGCAAGTAGTAAAGGATCCTGGCAAGGAGTTTGTCCCCGTCCATCAGAAAAAAATACATGGTATAGAGCATGATAAACAGCGTGAACAAGAAGTTCACCGTCCCGAGGGTGATAGAAGAGAGACTGTTGATGAAATACTTGCTCACGGTGCCGACAAGCTCGCCCGCCTTCCGCAGGATAGGTTCCCGGTAGGTCTTGATCTTGCCGTAAAAGGGGATTGCCTCTAGAGTCTTCGTAAGACCGCTCGGATCCTTTATCTGCTTTTCAATCCACGGCGACACCGATTGTCCGACGTTGATGGCCTGGTTCGTGATGATGCCTACGAGCACGGCGAAGGGTATCAAGACAACCATGATGATGAGGAGCAGCGTGGCGACTGAAGAAAGTCCGCGCCGCCCTCGGAACCAGCGCTGGAACCGGAGATACGTCGGTCGCGCCAGTCCGGCAAAGATGCCGGCCAGCAAAATCGCCATCAAGAATTGACGGATCATCGACAAGAAAACGGCCGAGATGAAAGCGACCAAAAGCAGCAGGAACACCTTGTTCATGCTTTCGTTCTTCCTTTCGCAATAATCGGACGCTTTGTGAGGACCATTCATTGCAATATCCATGCGCTCGCATTCGTTATCGCGCGCCACAGTTGAACTTCCGGATGAGTTCGATGCTAGCACCTGCAGATGAAGAAGCATAGTAAAATGCACAGGTTGACCGCCCTGCTGCGCTGTGCTACGATCACAGATAACCCTGCCTCCGGGAGAGAGGCGGAAACGGCTACGTGGAGGGTGATAAGATGGACATCAAAATCAAGAAGATCCTTTGCCCAACCGACTTCTCTGAAAACGCCGAATTTGCTTTGAAATACGCCCTCACCCTGGCGGCCATGACCAAGGCCGAGGTCGAAGTGCTGCGTGTCGTCGAGCCGATCACTTACCCCCAAGCCTATGAGCCCTATGACACCCAGTTCAACGCGGCTGAGCTCGCCATGGAGATTGAGGCTGCAATGAAGAAAGAGCTTGACGAACGGGTAGCCCTTTTGAAGAAAGAGCTTCCGAGCGTGACCGGCAGATTGGTGACCGGGACTGCCTTTCTGGAGATCATTCAGGCCGCCCGAGACGGGGATGCCGACCTCATCGTCATGGGCACACACGGAAGGACGGGACTGGCACATGTCTTGATGGGGAGTGTCGCCGAAAAGGTGGTCCGTAAAGCACCCTGTCCCGTGTTGACCGTCAAGCACCCGGAGCACAAATTCGTCATGCCCGGAACCGAGAAGGGATAAGGGACTAGCGACCAGGGCTCGGGGGTTAGGAGCTGGGCCTTTCGCCTACCTCTCAGAAACCTATCCGAGAACCAGCCCTCCTAGGGTGTGATGATCGTCTTGAGATACCTCTGCCTATCAGGCTCGCGGCACTCCCGCCGAAAGACCTCCCCGATCTCATCGAGCTTGTGGCGCACGGAGTTCTCAAAGATGACGTCCAGGTTAAAGACGCCCCGCTGTACCGCTCGATAGGCCTCTCTCATATTCTCGATCGATCGCAAACGGGTATAATGGACGGCATTGAGATTTCTGATCTCCAGGCCGTCTTCGTGGAAACGGTGGAAGCAGAACTCCCGCACCGGGGCGTAATTGTCGCCGTAAAGGGCCAGGATCCCATTATGTCTGACCAACGCAAGGGATTGGACGATCCCGACCCCGCTTCCCCCAACGGCTTCGACGGCCACGTCCACACCTTCCCCCTTCGTGATCTCATCGACGAGTTCCCTCGGCTCACTCTCATTGGCATTGATCGCGTGGTCGGCACCCAGCCGCTTGGCAATCTCCAGTTTGTGCTGCTCGACGTCAATCGCTATAACACTTGAGGCCCCGGCCTTGAGGGCGCCCTGCAACAGGATGTTGCCGGCAAAGCCCACGCCGGTCACGGCCACGATATCCCCCAACTTCACACCCATATGTAACGCCGCCCAAACCGCGCAACCCAGCGGTTCATAGAGACAACCGACCTCAAACGACACCCCGTCCGGTATCGGCTGGACATGACCGGTGTCGGTTACCCAATAGTCTGAGTAGGTAGGGTAGATCAGACTGCCGACCTGGTCCCCAACAGAGACCTTTCCACCGCCCAAGTATTCCTCAACCGCAGCCCCCTTCTCCACGATGGTGCCGCCCCCTTCGTGCCCTAGGGGCCCCATCGGATAGGCGTGTTCAGGGCGCTCTTCACGTGACCCCTCACCTGGGGAGGAGCGGGCTTCCCCCCGCGCCTCATCCTGCGGCCGCACGTTGATGCCCCGGTAAAAATACCGCTCCGAGCCACACACCGATGCCTGGTGGGTCTTCACCAGGACCTGATGGGGTTTCAGTTCGGGCAGGTCAACCGTTTCAACCGCGATCTGCCCGATGTTCAAATATACGACCCTTGTCTCGACCACCTCTTTCACCTCCTGTTTGATGCTCGGTCACCTCGACCGCCTCAGGCGCCATCTCTCCTGACACTGCACCCTTCTTGCGGCAAACAATCTAGCGCATCCAGCCAGGCTTTACAATCGCTGTGCCATGACCTTCACAGAATCTCGGAGGGCCTTATCGCCCATCGCAAGTGCTGCAAACCGACATCTCTTTTTGGCCTTGACGGCATGGACCCTTAGAGGTTAGGGCTCTGGAAATTGTTCAGGCTGATCTTCGATGGCTGACGGCCCCCCAATGGTGACAGCCCAAAGGGAGCCAAAAAGCGCCTTCGATGATACTCTACATGGTTTCGAGGAGAACGCCTGTTACGTCTTATGGAGTACGCCATGTCGAACAAGAAAATCACCCCTTTAGAAGACCTCGGCCGCTTGATACCGGACGGCGCGGTCGTATCTATCAGTTCATCAAGCGGCCTCGGATGTCCGGATGCGGCCCTGCGTGCTATTGGAGAATACTTCAAGGCCGAAGGGCGGCCACAAGGTTTGACGACGATTCACCCGATCGCCGCAGGCGACATGTACGGGATCGATGGGATCGATCACCTTGCGCAGCCCGGCCTGCTCAAACGAATCATAGCCGGTTCTCTCCCCAGCGGACCTTCGTCAATGCCTTCGCCCAAGATATGGCAGATGATCTGCGACAATCAGATCGAGGCCTACAATCTTCCCAGTGGGATCGTCAACAAGATGCATCGCGAGGCCTCGGCCAAGTCCCCTGGGGTCCTCACCAAGGTTGGCATCGACACCTTCGTTGATCCCCGTCGCTCAGGGGGGCGCATGAATGAGTACACGACGGAGGATATCGTGCGACTGGTCGAGTTTGACGGCCAGGAATGGCTCCACTACCCTGTGATTCCGGTTGATGTGGCCATCATCCGAGGTACCACCGCGGACGAGCTTGGCAATATCTCGATGGAGCACGAAGGATCCTATCTGGGGGCCCTCGACCAGGCCATGGCGGCGCGCAACCACGGCGGAATCATCATCGCGCAGGTAAAAAGGATCACCGCCGCCGGTTCTATTCCTCCGCAGAGAGTTCGTGTCCCGAGTATCCACGTCGACCACATCGTCGTGGCTCCGGACCAAATGCAGACGACCCAAACCGACTACGACCCGGCCATCAGCGGAGAGCTACGGCGTCCTCTCTCGGTCTTCGACCCGGTCGAATGGTCACCTGAGAAGGTGATCGCCCGCCGGGTGGCCTTGGAGCTGAACCGCGGCGAAATAGTCAACCTGGGCTTCGGGATCTCGGCCATGGTCCCCTATGTCATGCTCGAGGAAGGCCTAGCGGATGCGGTCACCTGGGTGATTGAACAGGGCGCCGTGGGAGGCTTGCCTCTCACCGGGTTCCAGTTTGGATGCGCTGTGAACCCTCAAGCCATCGTTTCTTC
>CAZAGT010000011.1:21232-33238 GCA_964484515.1 uncultured Desulfobacteraceae bacterium
GATCAGTTCTCCTTTTTTCAGGGCGGTGGCCTGTCGCGGGGCCTGCTCTCGTTCCTCGAGGTGGACCGCCACGGAAACGTAAATGTGTCACAGCTCTCAGCCAAACCGCACGTCACATCGGGGATCGGGGGCTTCATGGACATCACGTCCCGGACACCGAATCTCGTCTTCAGCGGGTACTTCACGGCGGGAAAGCTCAAATTGGACCTTGGCGAAAAGGGCATCGCAATCGCCCACGAGGGTCGCGCCCACAAGTTCGTAAATGAGGTTGAACAGATCACGTTCAGCGGCCGAAGGGCGCTGGAGCAAGGACAAAAGGTCACGTATGTGACGGAACGCTGTGTAATCAGCTTGGAAAAAGAGGGGCTCACGGTCCAAGAAATCGCCCCCGGTATCGATCTTGAGCGCGATGTGCTCGCCCAGGCCGACTTCCCTTTGAAGGTGAGTGCCGAGTTGCGTCAGATGGATGAACGACTTTATCGACGTGCACCGCTAGGCCTGGAGCTGTAGGGAAGCTGCCGCTGATTCAACAATGCCACGGAGGACCATGGTCGATCGCGGGTATTGAGAAATCCGAAGAAAGGAGTTCAACATGGAAACGGACTCGAAGAATCAACGTTACAGCGATCAGGTGGCGCTCATCACCGGATCTCGCAGGGGCATCGGGCTGGGGATCGCTACGGCCCTCTCCGAGGCCGGATTCAATATCGTGCTCAACGGGGTATCTCCATCTGAATCTGCTGCGAGCGCCGTCGAGAGCATCCGCGCTAAGGGCCCGCGCTGTGAGTACGTTCAGGCGGATGTCTCCCAAAGAGACGACCGTAGCCGATTGATTTCCTATATCAAAGAGAACTTCCGTCGTCTGGACGTCCTGGTTAACAATGCGGGCACCGTGCCCCAACCGCGCGCCGACATCCTGACCGCCCCTGATGAAAACTTTGATGTGGCGATCGACATCAACCTGAAGGGCCCCTATTTTCTGACCCGCGATATCGCCAATTGGATGATCGAACAGAAAAAAGAGGATCCCGCCAGGCGACCGAAAATCGTCAATGTCTCATCGATCAATGCCTTTACCGCTTCCCCCTTGAGGGGTGAGTACTGTATGTCCAAGGCGGGCATGTCGATGATGACGGCCCTCTTTGCCATCAGGCTGGCGGAATTCGGCATCGGGTCCTATGAGATCAGGCCGGGCATCACCAAGACCGACCTGACAGCCCCGGTAAAAGAAAAATACGACAAACTGATCGCGGAAGGGATAATGCCCATCCAGCGTTGGGGAACCCCTGAGGACATGGGACGTGCCGTTTACGCCATCGCAACGGATTGTCTGCCCTTCTCCACCGGCGAGGTGATCCACGTGGACGGCGGGTTTCACCTGCGAACCTTGTAGTCCTCCTCTTCAGTCTCGTATGAAACTCCATGATATGAGGTCTGCGATACTTTATTGCCCGGCCATGGGGGTCTCTTTTCAAGAAACGAAACGTTACCTGCGCGAACGCTGAAGGGGCTTGCAAGCCAGGCGGCCGGAGCAGACTCTCAGAATGCGCCAAGGCTGTCAGCCCGGCCTATTCCGCGGAAGCCCTCCGGCCGCCTCGGGTAGCGCCTTATACGGAGACAACGCACTCAATCCCTCGTTCTTGAAAAGAGACCCCTACGGCCGGGCGAACACGCGCCGAACATTTTGAAGATGTCAAATTCAAGTACCGCGATTATGAAGTTTGCCGATCGATCAACCTGGCCGCCCTGCGGCAAGGGGCGGCGCTGACTTAGAACCCGGGAGGGCCAAATGGAAACGTCCGAAATAAGCGTCAATGGCATTACGATGCCTCTCTATTCCGTAAATGCCCTGATCGTAGGCAGCGGGGCGGCCGCCCTGAACGCGGCCGTCAATTTGGTCGAAAACGGCCAGGAGGATATCGCCATCGCCACGGATGGTTGGGGGCGCGGCACCTCCGCCAATACTGGCGCGGACAAGCAGACCTACTACAAGCTTTCTCTCTCAGGGGACCTCCCCGATTCGGCCCGTGAAATGGCCGCGGATCTGTTCAGGGGCGGCTGTATGCACGGTGACATCGCCCTTTGTGAAGCCCAGAATTCTCCACAGGCCTTTTTCCACCTGGTCAGGCTGGGGGTTCCCTTTCCACATGACCGTTACGGCGCTTTTGTCGGGTACAAGACCGATCACGATCCGCGTGAAAGGGCCACTTCCGCGGGGCCCCTGACGGCCCAGCTCATCTTTCAGGCGCTTGCCAAGGACGTAAAGAACAAAGGGATCAGGATCTTCGATCGGCACGAGATTATCGCCCTCCTGGTACGCAAGGAAGGGGCGGATACGGCCGTCACCGGCGCCATTGCGCTGGACCTGCAAAACCTAGATGCCGAGAACCTCGGCTTTGTTCTCTTCAATGCGGTCAACGTCGTCCTCGCAACCGGGGGACCGGCCGGGATGTATCAAACCTCCGTCTACCCCGCAAGTCAATTGGGAGCGAGCGGGCTGGCCTATGAAGTTGGCGCCATCGGCAGCAACCTCACGGAGTCCCAGTATGGCCTAGCTTCGATCAAACACCGCTGGAACCTGTCCGGTACCTATCAGCAAGTAATCCCGCGGTACGTCTCCACCAATCAGGACGGTTCCGATGAGCAGGAGTTTCTAAATTCTTATTTCCCGGATATGGGGCGCCTGGCGACGGCCATCTTTCTCAAGGGCTATCAATGGCCCTTTGACCCTCAAAAGGTTCGCAATCACGGTTCTTCCCTCATCGATATCCTGGTCTATCAAGAGGCCGTCAAGAAGGGCCGCCGGGTCTTCCTCGACTACCAAGAAAATCCGAGCGGTCGCGGCATCCTCGAGGATTTCTCTTTCGATCTCCTCGACGAGGAGGCGTACACCTATCTCGAAAAATCAGGGGCCCTCCTCGATACACCGATCAAAAGACTGGCCAAGATGAACCAACCCGCCATCGACACCTACTTGGAGCACGATATCGATCTCACCACCGAGTATCTCGAGATCGCGGTCTGCGCCCAGCACAACAATGGCGGACTCAAGGTGAATCATTGGTGGGAATCGAATATCAAACACCTCTTTCCGGTGGGCGAGGTCAGCGGGACTCACGGTGTTTACCGCCCCGGCGGCTCGGCCTTGAACTCAGGACAGGTCGGAAGTCTGCGGGCGGCCCTCTATATCGCGCGCCGCTACGCGGGAACGCCGCTGAACGCAAAGGATTTCCAGGCCGCGGTGAGCCAGCAGGTGAAACAAAAATACGATTTTGCGGCCGGTATGATTTCGACGGGTGCTGAGAAGAGCCTGCTGCCGGCGTCCAGGGCTGAAATACGGGAGAGAATGACGGCCTTTGGCGCTCACATCCGGCGTACCGAGGACATTAGGAAGGCGAGGGTGGATGCCTGGCGTCTCTATTCGAAGCTGAAAGCCGAGCTGAAGATTTCAACCCCCCGGGAGCTCCCGGTCGCCCTCCGTAATCTGGATCTCTGCCTTACCCACGCCCTCTACTTGGAGGCCATCGAAGAGTACCTCGAAAAGGGCGGGCAAAGCCGTGGCTCCTACCTGGTGCTGACCTCCGAGGGAGAAAAACCTGTAGCGGAATTGAGCGATGGCTGGCGGTTCAGCTTGAATGCAAAAGACGCCTTCGTGGAACAAAAGGTGTTGGAGATCAGACTGGATGCTGATTCCAAGGTGAAGAAGGAATGGGTCGACGTGCGCCCTCTTCCGGACGAAGACACGTGGTTCGAGAACGTCTGGAATAAGTATATGAAGGATGAGATCGTGCGGTAAGCCATTCTTGGAACAAAGTTACTCTGGGAATGGTACCCCGAACCCTTCGCTCAGCTCCTGCAATTCCTGGTAAAGGCCCGGCTCGATCGGAATCCCATCCGCCTCACGTTGGCGCCGCCGCTCGCCTTCAAGCTGCCCGGGGTAGTAGACCCGGTCAAACCCTTCTGCGGGGGGCATCGCATTCAGCTCCTGTAGCATCTGCCCCAGCCGCTGTTTGAACTCCTCCAGCGGCATCAGCCGCTTGATATCCAAGACATAGATGAAATGGCCCAGCTTTCTGGGCTGATCCATCTCGAGGTACATCTTGTTGATGTAAGGGCCCCACGGCATCCCCGTCAAGATACTGCCGAAGATGTCGATGATCATGGCCAGCCCGCTGCCCTTTGCCCCGGCAATCGGATGGAGCCCAACGATCTCGGTCGGATTCGTCTCAGGCTCTCCTTTCCTATTGAACCCCCAATCGGGCGGAATCGCTCGGCCCTCCTTCTGGGCCAGCGCAATTTTCCCGAATGGGATCGACGTGGTGGACATATCCAGAATCACCGGGATCCCATCCGTGGGGAAGCCGACGGCGATCGGATTCGTGCCGAAGAAGGCCTTTCTGCCACCATAGGGAATCAGGAAGGCATCTGTCGGTGTCATCATGATTCCGGCATGCCCTTGCTTGGCAATCCGCTTTAAATAGAATCCCGTCATGCCGAAGTGGCTCGAGTTCTTGACCACCACCGTGCCGCTGCCGCTCTCTTCCGCCATTTCCATCGCCCTGGTGCAGGCGTGATAGGTGATCACATGCCCGAGGCCGGCATCCCCATCCATGATCCCGGAGGCGGGCGCCGTCCGTTCGAACTTCAGCGCCGGACGAGCTTTGATCGTGCCGTTCCTAAGCCGGCGGATGTAATGAGCTAAGCGGATGACACCGTGCGAGTCAATCCCCGAGAGGTTTGCCGTCAAGAGACAATCCGCCGCAATGTGTGCTTCCGAGGAGGGGACCCCCGCCTTGACAAGCACGTCCTGAACAAACCGCAACAGCTCGGGCGCCCGCACCATGCTGATCTCTTCTGCTGCTCCTTTTTCCTTTGCTTCCGCCATACGACCACTCCAAATCGATCCTTTCCGCCGCTAGTATGTCCACACGCCTTACGCCTCACGCCGTGCGCCTTGAGCCTTAAAGCTCAACCCCTGACACCTTGTCCCCAACACCTATATGACTCTGTAGACCCACCGATATCTGTCTTCCAACTCGCCATACTGAATGCCTGTAAGGGTGTCAAAGAAATGCCTCGCCCAGTAACCCGTCTCATTGTTGTTCACCACATAGTCCACGCCCGCATAACCGATCCTGCCGACCGGACTGATCACTGCCGCTGTGCCCGCCCCAAAGACCTCCGTCACGTCGCCTGACCTGATGCCATCAATCAATTCCTGAAGGGTCACTGGTCTTTCCTCGGCGTCGATCCCCAAATCGCCGGCCATCTCCAGGACCGACTTGCGGGTAATCCCCGGCAGGATGGTTCCTGACAGGGGCGGTGTGACCAACGTGTCTTTGATAACGAAAAAGATATTCATCGCTCCCACTTCTTCAACATAGCGGCGTTCTTTGGCGTCCAGCCACAGGACCTGACTGTATCCTTTCTCGCGCGCGATCTGACTGGCGGCCATGGTGCCGGCGTAATTACCGCCGGTCTTGGCCTCCCCGGTACCTCCCGACGCCGCCCTGGAGTAGGCCTCGTCGACCAAGAGGCTCACGGGATTAAACCCCTCCCGGTAAAACGGCCCGACCGGGGAGAGAATGATGAAAAAGAGGTAGGTCTCAGAAGGCACAACAGGGCCGATGAGGACCTCGGTCGGTATGACGGTCGGTCGGATGTAGAGCGCAGCCCCCTTCTGCGTGGGGATCCAACGCTCTTCTACCTTGAGCAGTTCGCGCTCGGCTTGAAGAAAGGCATCTTCGGGTATCTCCGGAATACACATTCTACTCAAAGACCGGTTTAGACGCCGCGCGTTTTCAATCGGCCTAAACAGCAAGATCTCACCTTCCGGCGACTTATAGGCCTTTTGTCCCTCAAAGGCGGCCTGGCTGTAATGAAACATGACCGTGGCGGGATCCAGGACCAACGGCTGGTAGGGCTTAATCATGGGATTATTCCAGCCCGCACTTGGAGTGTAATCCATCGTGAACATGTGGTCAGTGAAGTTCTTACCGAAATCGAGCTTCAGGGTGTCCTTGTAGATCGCTTTTAGGCCTTCGCGAGGGAGCAGTGTCTTCTCGATTTTCATAGGAGCATCAGTCCTTTCATTCTTTTCTCAAAGGATTTCAAAACCTGGGATCGTCCCGGGTAAACCGGAAATACCCAGCCAAACCCGTAACGTAGGGATTCAATGAGAGGGGCCGACTACGCCACCCGATACAGGGGCACTTCAACGTGTGTCTTTTTGCAGCGAGGGCAGCGGCCGGGGCGAGTGTATCGCTTTCTTTCCTCGAAAAGATAGCCGCAGGCTAGGCATTTGAAGGGCAAAATGATGAGTCTTTTCCCTTGCGCCGCCACGGAGCGAGCAACATGCGCAAGATGTTGATAAACGTCCTTTTCCCTGATACCTATCGCTTGGGAAAGGTCGCGTGCGCTCAAATCGTCTTCGCTAAGGAGCTGAGCGATCTCTTTCCGAATCGTCTGCTGGTGGATCCCAATATCTCTTGTATGGTCCAATGGGATGAAGCTAGCCTTTGCCGTTCATCTTGTCCTTCAGTTTTCTTGAGCACTTGAATGTAATGACTCTCCTTGATCTGAGCATTAGATCTTCCCCGGTCGAAGGATTTCTTCCCTTGCGCGACTTCTTCTGCCGCACGCAGAAGCGCCCGAACCCGCTGATCAGCACGTCTTCACCATTCTCCAACCTCTTCTTGATCAGCTCGAGTACGGATTCGAGTACTTCGGCGGACTTCCTCTTGGGAAGATCCAACCGCGTGTGAATCGAGTTGATAAGGTGATCCTTGGTGAAAGTCATAGGTCGGAATTCCCCCTCTGATGAATTAACCTTTTAAAAGGTAAGATTACCCTAAAACCATCATTTAGTCAAGAAATTGTGGGGGTTACGTTCCCAGACTCATCTGCTGGAGATAGGACCTCAAACATGACCGTACGTGATGCCTGCCCAAAGCGATCCGACGCTCACGGCCTAGACTCTCGTGAATGGGGATACGAGCAGACAACCTTACTCCGAAGGGGCCAAAAAAAAGCCCGCAGGCTACGAAGTAACCTGCGGGCAGTTGGGTTGATCGGTTGTGATTTTAGAACATAAACGTAGTTGAGGTTAGGCTGAGTGTTTCTTTTAAGTTTCGTCTATGGGCAGCTTCCCGAAATGCCGTTTTTTTCTCCCGCGGCATCCCGAATCACATATTGGTTGGAGATACCCGGCAAAAAATATGCACGCACATCCGAGAAGCGTTTTATGTGCCGCCTCACACTCCCTTTTCGTAAGTTGTAACCCTTGAAAACCTTATGGCCTTCGAGCGGTTGTGTTTGGGTGTTGAAGTCGGGCGGCACGCATTAGCCCTCACTTGTAAAATAGCCAGCATTGATCCAAAATCAACCCCCCTCTTCCCGGATCCCATCCGCAAACCACCGCCTTCGCCTGGGGCTGTCGGAATACGTTGATCTGTCCCGATTGGATCGGGATGACCTTAATCCTGGATTGGGACGTAAATAAGATGCTCAAGCCTTAAGGCACAAGACGCAGGGGAAAATCAGAAACAGGATTCGTATCTTTCTTCCCTCGAACCTCGATCCTTAGCGTCCTGCTCCTCACACCTCAAGCCCTATATCCCTACCAACCTCCAAGCAAGTGAAGATGCAGGTGAAAAATCAACTGACCACCGCCGCGTTCCACATTGAAGTTCAGCTTGTAGCCCGAACGCTCAATACCCTGGTCTTTGGCAATGACCGCGGCCTTGAAGATGATCTCGGAGACCACCTCCCGATCGTCTTCCGTGAGGTCGTTGATGCTTCGGATGTGTTTCCTGGGAACGAGAAGTAGGTGGACGGGCGCCTTGGGGCGGATGTCTTTGAACGCCACGAGGACATCATCTTGGTAAGCGAACTCGGCCGGTTTTTCACCGCGAATAATCTCACAAAACAGGCAATCTCTCACCTAAGCATCTCCTTTCGACTTTTTCCCTATCCCCAGCTCAATTTATCCTTTTCCGCTATCCCTGCCTGTCGTACGGAGTTGCGGTTAACCATCAGGAAGACACATCATCCGAGGAGACAACAGCCCTCCGTCTGCGTTTCGTTTCACTCCGGCGGTGCTTCCCTTCCAACCGGCGCATCTTCGAAGCAAGGGTCGGCTTGGTCTTTCGCCTCCGTTTCGGCTTTTCAGTCGCTCGTCGAATCAGCTCAACAAACCTGTCGAGCGCGTCCTGACGATTCCGCTCCTGCGTGCGGTACCGCCTCGCATCGATCACCAGGACGCCTTCTTCCGTCATCCGTTTGCCCGCTAGTCGCCTCAACAGCGCCTTGACATCGTCCGGCAGGGAGCTTGACGCGCGCGCGTCAAAACGCAGCTTGACGGCCGTGGCCACCTTATTGACGTTCTGCCCCCCCGGCCCGGATGCGCGCACGAAGTCCAGCTCTATGTCGCGGTCATCAATGGCTATGGTTGGCGTGATCCGAATCATCTCTTTAGTTTATCCCATGCCGACGAATCTGCAAAAGTTGTGAACATTCAAGCCGTAGTAGGCTCAGTCCGACGGCTCCGACAACATCTCCATCAGCTCCTCGCGCGAGAAGGTCTTTAGGAGCCCCGGATCGTCCTCACGGACGACACTCTCCATCAGGTTCCTCTTTTTCTCAATGATGGCCGATATCTTTTCTTCCAGGGTCCCTTGCGTGACAAGCTTGAATACCTGCACGCCGCGTCTCTGTCCGATCCGGTGGACCCTGTCGGTGGCCTGATCTTCTTTGGCCGCATTCCACCAACGGTCATAATGGATGACCACGGATGCGGCCACAAGGTCGATGCCCATACCGCCGGCCTTCAGACTCCCCACATAGACCCGGCAGTCAGGATCATCGTTGAACCGAGAGACGATGGCCCCACGATTGCGGCTTGCTCCCGTCAGCGTGACAAAGCCCGTGCTCAACTTGCGCAAATACTGCTCCATAATCTTGATCATTCCGAGGTACTGGCTATAGACCACGACCTTTTGGCCACTATCGAGGCTTTCGGCCAGGAGTTCCTTGAAGAGCTCCCATTTCCCCGACTCGTAGTGCTCATCATCCCCCGGTCTACCGTCCAGCAGCAAAGGATGATCGCAGATCTGCTTGAGCAGATTGAGAAGCGCAAAGATATGCATGTACGGGACAGGTTCTCCTTCCTTTGCAAGCTCGTCCCGCAAGCCTTTTCCCCTCGAGGCGATCGCATCCCGGTAAAGCCTGACCTGATCTTCACTGAGGCGGCAGGTTCTCACATCCTCAATCTTCTGTGGCAGCTCCGTCAGGACGGTCTTTTTGATGCGACGCAGGACGAATGGCCCAATGAGACGGCTCAGCTCCTCTTTCCTGGGACTGAGGGATCCGTCACCCCCGGAAGGATCCGACTCGACATATCGGCGCACGAAATACTCGTTAGTCCCGAGATAGCCTGGCACCATCTGATCCATGAGGGCCTTTAACTCGACCAGCGCATTCTCGATCGGCGTCCCCGTGAGCCCTATCTTCATGCTTGTGTCGATTTCTCTTGCCGCCTGGTGGGCAAGCGTCTGCGAGTTCTTAATGTGTTGAATTTCATCGAAGACCGCCAGGGAAAAATGGACCTGCTTCAGCTCCTCGATGTCTCTTCGGAGGATGCCGTAGGAGGTCAACAGGACGTGGTTGCCCCTAATGATGCTTTGAAGGTCCCTTTGACCGCCGTAGTAAAACTCGGTCTTCAAGGCAGGCGCATGTTCGCGGATCTTGTTGTCCCAATGGCTCAGGACGGTCGTCGGACAAACCACCAGGAAGGGGCGTTTGACCCGTCGATGCTCCTTCAGAAAAACCATGAAGGCCATGATCTGGTGGGTCTTGCCCAGTCCCATATCATCGCACAGGAGGCCTCCCAGCCCGTTTTCATGGAGGAACATGATCCACTCAACCCCGATCCTTTGGTAGGGTCGTAGGGTGGAGGTCATCCCTCTGAGCGCTGGGAGGGGGCTTGAGGGTCTTGCATCCATGAGTTTTTTTAAGAACGTGGCCTTTTCATCCTTGCCGATGATCCTGAGGGGACTCGTGGCGGTCGCCTTTAGGCGCAAGAGATCCATGCGCGAGAACTTGATGCGTTCCTTTTTCGAGTCAAGGCGGTTAATCGTCGACGGATCGGTGATGCCCTCAAGACCCGGAGACTGGCAGTCTACCCAGCCCTCCACTGTGGCGATATAGCGCTGCCCCTCTTTCTTGGCTTGGAGGATTTCGTGCAAGGATAGCAAGCTGTTTCCAAAGCCATACTTTACCGATAGCCAGCACCAATCCCGATGGATGGCCTGAGGGCTGATCTCCACCCGATCAAAATGCTTGAAGATACGGAGGGCCTTGACCCTCGCATCGGTAATGTGCGGCCCCTCCCGAAGCTCCTCCCCGACTTCCTCCAGAAAGGCCGGGATCTGGGACTTCTTGAGAACCATCTTGACGGGCGCCCTGAAACGTCTCTCCTTGCCCGGCTGCTCCAGTTCCGCCATGATCCCCAGTTCCCTGACATACACCAGATCGCCGTACCTGAAGCGTTCGAAGTCCTCCCTCTCGAAAAACCGCTCCTCGCCGTTCTCCTGCATGAGTTGGATGAGGGGGCGGACCTCGAGGTCCATCTCGGTGTTCATGCTCACCTTGAAAATCGACTTGAGCGGGAGGGGGTGAATGCTAAGGTCGTGCTGGTTAGGCAGGTGTTTTTGTAGGGCCGTGAGCAAGGTTCTGACCTTTAGACGTGGTACGACCATGCGAAAAAGCGGCTCCTTTGAAGCCCCTCGGCATGTGACCGTGAAGGCTCCCGAGCCTTCCTCGATGGCCGGATGAAAGGTGCACCCCTTCGCACCGAATTCTCGATAGGCGTGGTAGGCGAGACGATACCAGAAACTCTCTTCAAATACCTGACGCCTGGTCTGGAAGCCTCTCTCGAGCATGGCCCGCTCGTTTTCGGTCAGCGTCAATGTCGCCAGCTTTTCAAGAACCGCGTTCCTTTGAGGCACGGATTCCTCATCGGGGAGCGCGCCGCAACGCTCGATAAAGCGAGAGGAGTCCGGCCCTTTTGAAAAATAGGAGAGCATCTCCTCGCCGTTGTGATCAAAAGCCCTCAAGAGACTCTCATCATTCTGACCAACCAGCTGCACCCGCACCGCATTGGCCTTCACGCTGGAGCCCTCGGCCAGGATCTGAGCCAGGAGAAACAGGATGCTCGAGCGAAACTCGGCTTCGAAGCGGTTTCCATTGTTCCCTTTGGTAAGGAGCCGGTATATTCCGGCCAGTTCCAGGAGGTGGGAACAGGTTCGCTGTCTCGAGACCGAACAGGAACAAAATCGCCAGCCGGTGGCATGCGGGCTCTCTTCGATGAAAAAAGCAACGCCCGGCCGCTTGTCCTCGGGGTGCGGCAATAAGGCCATGGCATGGCGATGGAACTCCAGCCGCGCGAAATCTTCTTCAGAAATGGTAGGCGGGCTTCGCTCTTCCCTTTTTTGCGATTTGGGCATTAGTGAGTCTATACTTCCCTTCTTCTCGGATGCTTTCAATGGACTTCGCTCAGCTTCGCTGGAGATCGGAAATTGGGGCTGGCAGAAACGCGAGATAGCAGAAAATCACGGCCCTTTATCGGCTCACATGAATTTCGAGATGCATAACGGGGTTCCCTTTTTGAGGCGTGGATCATAGGGAAAGTGAAGGGTAAGTGTCAATCCTAATCGACCGAAGCAGTGTACGACAGGGATTTTCAATGGCATTTCACGATCACCATCCGAACCTGGAACGCCGCTTATTTTCATCATGTCGGTAAGTTACGTACAGATCGCGTCGGCTGGACAAGTGTCTGTGTCCGTCCGTGTGGGCTTGCCGGGTTCGTAGCTTTAGCCGAAGCCTGGTCTACGGCTAATCATCCGATCGAATACGATTTCCTGCCGAAGCTGTCGAAAAACCGACTTCTGTGAGGCTGATGGAAAATGTCCAGATGCAAGGCTTCCGAAACCGGGGACCCGCCCC
>CAZAGT010000012.1:0-31859 GCA_964484515.1 uncultured Desulfobacteraceae bacterium
TAAACGATGGTACTTCAATGTATTGTGCTCTCGATATCAACCTATTGACCCACAAATTCTTGTGAGGAGCCTAGTATTGTTTGCCTGCCGAAGCCGTCGAAAAACAGACTTCTCTGAGGCTGATGGAAAATGCCCGGATGCAAGACTTCCGAAACCGGGGACCCGCCCCGAAGGGGTGGGGACTGAGCCGAGCGAAGCGAAGGTAAAGAAATCCCGAGGAATGAGGCGTACATAGAAGTACGCCGCAGTGACGAGGGATGAGGGTAACGCAGCCCTTCGGCTTTGCTCAGGGCCGTGAGTCCTTCGACTCTGCTCAGGACCGTGAGCCTGTCGAACGGCAGGTGGACGTTTTCAGGCAGCCTCGCCACCTCTCTTAAAAGCTAGGTGATACCGCGTAGCCCGTTCCTCTCTTTATATTCACGTATCTTATCTGTGAGCATGGGAACGACTTGAAACAGGTCGCCTATAAAGGTCACATCGGAGGCAGCGATAATGGGGGCCTTGCGGTCGGTATTTATGGAAATGACGTACCTAGATTGCGACATCCCGGCCAGATGCTGAATGGACCCTGAAATGCCGCAGGCGATGTATAAATCCGGTTGGACCGTTTTCCCGGTCTGGCCGATCTGGTGATCCTGCCCGATCCAGCCGGCGTCTACAGCAGCTCGTGAGGCTCCTACTTCGGCCCCCAGTTCGGCAGACAGGTCTTCCAGGATTTTAAACCCCTCCCGATTGCTCACCCCGTGGCCTCCGGCTACGATGATCTTGGCATCTTCCAGCTTTCCATGTTTCTTGGTTGATCGAATGATGTCCAGAATGCGAATCATGAAATCCTTTTTATCCAGATCGATGGCCATCACTTCTTTAGTGCCGGGTTTTTCCGGATCGCGTGGATATTTCCTCATCACACCCGGACGAACCGTGGCCATTTGCGGGCGGTTGTCAGGGCAGACAATGGTGGCCATGATATTGCCGCCAAAGGCCGGCCGGGTCTGTAACAAAATACCCTCATCTGGGCATATCTCGAGGGCTGTACAGTCTGCGGTCAAGCCGGTTCGCAGCCGATTGGCCACACGCGGGGCGAGATCCCGCCCTTGCGGAGTGGCGCCGAATAGAAGAATTTCAGGTTTTTTCTCTCTGGCAATTTGAACGATTGCCTTGGTGTAAATGTCCGTTCGATACATCCTGAAGGGTTCATCCTCCACGATGATTACGTGGTCCGCACCGTAGTAGATCAACTCATCAGCAATATTGCCCAGTTCATGGCCGATCAGTATCGCAGTAACCGGCTGGGTTTTACCCTGCTTCGAAAACTCGTTGGCCAGCCCCCTTGCCTTTCCCAGCAGTTCCAGCGAGACCTTCGAAGCGGCCTGGTTGTCATGCTCAATGAAAACATAGATCCCCTTGAATGAGGCGACATCCATACGGATCCTCTCCTGGGAACCTTCGAATGCGATGGCGTCAAACTCACAGGAATCGATACACGCCCCGCAATTAATACATGTGGTGCTCAAAACCGCTTTCTTTTCCTGAACGCTTATTGCCGCATAGGGACACGCCGCGACACAGAGTTTACATCCCTTGCACTTTTCTTCGTGAACAACAATAGACATAACCAATCCTTTTCAGATGCTCTCTCTTCGACGGGTAAAGACACTCACAAGTCATAGATATGTAAAGCCCTTCTACTACTGGTCGTCCTACAATCTGAGGATGGCCTTCTCCAAAATAAAATCCAGGATATCCTCTGCACTCTCCTTCGGTTGCTTGTCGATCACAATCCCTTCACGGCTGTGACTAGGAATGAATGTCTTCCTGACCCAGGTAGGTGATCCGTTGATACCGATTCGCATCGGATTCAATTTCAAATCTTCCTTTGTCCAGGTGACGACCTCCTTGTCTCGAAAGGCCCTCAGGACCCCGTTCATCGTCTTAAAACGAGGTCTATTGATCCGGTTTGAGACCGTAATCAATGCCGGCATTTCCATTTCGATTATCCGTGTGACGCTGTCGAAATTACTCTTCACGGTCACCAGATTTCCCTGAACGTTGATCTCCTCGGCATAGGTGGCCTGTGGCAGATCCAACCCTTCGGCGAGTTGTGGACCAACTTGTGCGGTATCGCCGTCTATGGCCTGTCTTCCGCAGAGGATCAGGTCGTATGCCTTTATCTTCTTAATCGCCATGGATAGCATGTAGCTTGTTGCCAGGGTATCCGCCCCGGCAAAGGCCCTGTCGCTCAACAGAATCGCCCTGTCCGCGCCCATCGCAAGCGCTTCTCTCAAGGCTCTTTCGGCCTGGGGGGGGCCCATGGATAAGACCGTGATCTCCACACCATCATGCTTTTCTTTTATCCTGAGCGCTTCCTCAATGGCATTCTTATCTTCCGGATTGATAATACTGGGGACACCTTCCCGAATAAGCGTACCGGTCTTCGGATGGATCTTCACTTCATTGGTATCAGGGACTTGTTTAGCTGTTACAATGATCTTCATTTCTCAAATCCTCTTGAGGCTGTCGGAGAACCTCTGTCCGTACCGTCTTAATTGGGCTAACTTCCTCCTTGTTACTGCTGTGCACGCGAAAGACATGAAGCAAAACGTGAAGCACCCCGCGCTTCCGCGCGGGGCGTCTAAAAACCATTAAGACGGAACTCCGCCGAAGCCACCCGGCTTCGCCCATTGGGTTAGGCCGCGGTCACCTGTCGCCATACCTGCCCTTGCTCCCGCACGGGGCATCCCGCCCGAGGTGGATAAACCCGGCGAAGGCGCGTGAAAGCCAGAAACGGTATTCGTACCTGTCTCTCTTCGGATCTCAAGCCTCGTACCTGAGATCTCAACCCTAACAACCGATTGCGCGCGAAATCACGATCCGAAGTATCTCGGATGTCCCTTCACCGATTTGCAGCAGGCGTTGATCCCGATAGAACCGCTCGACATCGTAATCCTTGAACAAACCGTATCCTCCGTGGATCTGAACGGCTTCATCAGCCACCTCTTTGGCGATTTCACTGCAATAGAGTTTGCTCATGGCGGCCTCTTTACCGAAAGGGCGCTTATTTTCAGCCAACCAGCAGGCCTTGTACAAAAGGTTTCTTGCCAGTTCTATCTTCAATTCCATGTCCGCCAGCTTGAAGGCAACGGCCTGTTGCCTGCAGATGGGGCGTCCGAATTGGATACGTTCCTTGGAATAACGTAGGGCGGCCTCGTAAGCGCCCTGGGCACAACCCAGGCCCATGGCCCCAATGGAAAGTCGCCCGCCATCGAGGGTCGCAAGCATCTGCCTAAACCCATCTCCTGAATTCCCAAGCATGGCTCCACTCGGCACACGGCAATTGCTCAAAAAGAGCTCCGCCGTATTTGACGCTCGCCACATGAGTTTTCGCTTCAGCGTGTTCAAGGTGAAGCCGGGCGTACCATTTTCCACGATAAAACAGGTATAATTGGGTCTTCCGTCCGGCCTGAGGCCAGTCACGGCCTGAACGATCGACCCTTTGGTCATCGGTGTGTTGGCATTCGTGGTCAATGTCTTTCTGCCGTTGAGGACCCACGAATCACCTTCTTTGACCGCCGTCGTGTTGGTCGCGCCCGCATCGGAACCTGCGTTCGGCTCGGTCAGGCCGAATCCCATAAGTGTTCTTCCCCGGCAGAGATCGGGAAGATATTCTCTCTTTTGGGCCTCCGAACCAAATTCATCAATGGGGCTGATGCCTAGGGAGTTAGCTGCAGCGAGGGTGGCTGCCTGTGAGCCATCTACCCGAGCAATCTCCTCTATGGCTATTATGTAGGAAATGTAGTCCAGGCCCTGGCCCCCATACTCTTCAGGAACTGTCATACCGAACAAACCGATTTCGCCCATCTGTTGGGTCAAGGAAACGGAAAACTCCTCCTTTTCATCCAGTTCTCCGGCCACGGGCTTGACTTCGCTTTCTGCGAACTCCCTGACCGCCATCCGGACCATTTCATACTTTTCATCCATCTGATAACATAACGTCATTTTACTGATCTTCCCTCTTCAACTCTTCAATAACGGAAACGGACTTCTGACGGTACCGATCTGGTCGTCATCGTTCCGAGAAAGCACCACGCTTCTGGTGGATACCGACCATGAATGGGCGTGCACCGAAGAACGACCTGGCCTATTTCCCGCTGTGGAGGACGGCGAGAATCTTAGTGGCTTCTTTGCCGTGGCATTTTACCAGGTGAGGCACGGTTGAGTCATAGTAGATGCTGTCACCCGGTTCGAGAATGAGAACTTCATCCTCGAGACGCACCTCCATCACCCCTTGCAACACGAAAATGAATTCTTGACCGTCGTGGGTCGATCTCTCTTCCTCCGCCTCAGAGGGTTCAAGGGTGACCAGAAACGGTTCCATGGTTCTATCCGTCTTATGGGGTGCGAGGGACTCATACGCATAGCCGTAATGTTTTTCCCTGCTTGGATCATATCGTGAGGTCACTTCTCGATCATCCCGGCGAACGACCGTGTAGGCCTTTCCCTCCTCACCGGAGATGAAATATCCCATTTTCAAATCGAGGGCCTTCGCTAACTTGATAACCGAGCCCAGGGGCGGGACAACCTCTCCTTCTTCGATTTGCGACAGTGTTTCGACATCAATATCCGTTCTCAGGTAGACATCAAAGATGCTGAGGCCACGACTTTCCCTCGCCTTTTTGACCCGCATCCCCATAGCCGCAGAGATCTCTGCTCCGGACTTTCCCTGGGCGAGGCCCCCCTTAACCGCCTCTTCTTCATTGCTCCTGGCAACCTGGGTGACGCCGTTCAGAAAATCCTCATAATCGTCACTCGGGCCTTTCCTGTCTTTTTCCGTCATAGTGTTATCGATCACTCCTATCGATCATTATAGTTGAGCATCTAAACGTGTTGAAGACTAAACAAAAATATCTCAAAAGACAATGCATGACCGGGTACGGCCTCTGTTTCAGAGAACTATATCGTATAGCATTGAATTTTCATCGAAAACAATGAAAATCTGAACCTTCCATCTGCCCCAGGGATCATATTTCCCCGTAGATCGTTCAAAGTGAGAGCACCCCGGGGATACCAGGTGAGCGGCGGACCAGGTTTTGTGTTTGAAACCACGATGAAATTCTGTTAAATTCCACAACTTTCGACCGGATGGGAGATATCCTCCCGGCCCGATTCGATCGACTGTTGCCGGAGAAGAAATGGATTCGGATACCCTCTTGCGAGCAGATCAGGGCAAGGTGACGACTTTGACTCTCCATCGCCCCGATGTCATGAACGCGATCAACCTCGATTTGCTCCGGGCCCTGGCGGAAGAGATCGAGGGTATCCGATCTGATCCTGCTGTGCGCGTAGTCATCATCACGGGGGCCGGCAACAAGGCCTTCTGCGCCGGAGCCGATTTGGAGGAACGGGCCGGCTTCGATGAAGGGCAGGTCAAAGGGTTTCTTGTGAAGATCGGGGATCTGTTCCGTTCGATCGAATCCCTTGACAGACCGGTCATTGCAGCCATCAACGGCGTCGCATTGGGCGGAGGGACAGAGCTCGCGCTGGCTTGCGATATTCGAATCGCTTCGACCGACGCCACCCTGGGGCTCACCGAGACCCACTTGGCGGTCATTCCCGGCGCGGGAGGCACCCAGAGGCTCCCCCGACTCATCGGGCCGGGTAAGGCGAAGGAGCTTATCTTTACGGGCCGAAGGATCCCGGCCCGGGAGGCCCTCGACATCGGACTTGTGAACCACGTTCACGAAGCCGACGTCTTGATCGCCGAATGTCATAAAATGGCCGAAACCATGACCAAGGCCGGACCGATTGCGATCGCGCAGGCCAAATACGCCATCGATCGTGGACTCGACACCGACCTCGATTCAGGTCTAGCGATTGAGTCCGAGGCGTACGCGAAGACGATTTCCACAGCGGATAGATTGGAGGGTCTGGCCGCCTTTCGAGAGAAACGCGCGCCGGAGTACAAAGGCAAATGAGAGGCCCCCGGAGCCTAACGCTCTGTGGCTTCAAAAAACCGAAGTGACTTGACAAGCACAAGAAATGAGGAGGGACCCATGTTAGCGGGCGTAAGTGATATTAGCATCTATATTCCTAACTACTACCTTTCCCACGAGGACCTTGCAAAGGCCCGTGGCATACCCAAGGAGAAGTTTCATATCGGCCTGGGAAATCGCAACATGGCAATTATCCCAAGCTGGGAAGATGCCGTGACCATGGGCGCGAATGCCGCCCTCCAGCTTATCGAAAAGAACGACATCGACCCCAACGAGATCCGGCAACTCGTCGTAAGCACGGAAAGCGGGGTCGATCATTCCAAGCCGGTGGCCAGCTTCGTCCAGGGATTACTGAAGATTGGAACTCGTTGCCGGGTCTATGAAATCAAACACGCCTGCTACGGCGGGACGGCCGGACTGATCGATTCGATCGAATGGATATCGCGGCACACTAATTCCAATCCAAAGGGGATTGTGATCATGACCGATATCGCCAAGTACGGCTTTGGGACCCTCGGCGAACCCACGCAGGGGGCGGGGGCGGTGGCCCTCTTGGTGGAAAGCAATCCACGCCTCTTCTCCTTGGATACCTTGCTGAACGGTATTTACTCAAAAGACGTATTCGATTTTTGGCGGCCGACCGGACATCGCGTACCCATCGTCGACGGCAAGTATTCGATCGAGTGCTACCTCACGGCATTGGAGGGGGCTGTTTCAGATTTCCGTGCCAATAACGGCCTTAAGGTGGGAGAGCTCCTGGACACCCTGGACTACGTCATCTACCATATGCCCTTTACAAAGATGGCCCATAAGGCCCATCGCCGCCTCGTCGAAATCGAACGTAAGGACCTTGACCCAGAGGCCCAGGAGGCGGTCTTTGAGGAGACTTTCGCCCAGAAAGTAGCCCCCAGTCTCACCGGTATTCGGGAGGTTGGAAACATCTACACCGGCTCGGTCTACATGGGACTTATGAGTCTGCTGGAGAATGAGAGAGAAAAGACTGCGGACAAGAAGGTCGGGATGTTCAGTTACGGCAGCGGCTGCGGGGCCGAGTTTTTTCTCTGTCACATCAATCGGGACATCGGTGAGCGCCTTAGTTCCTTGGGATTCAAGGATCAGCTTGAGAAAAGAAAAAAAATCACCTTTGAGCAATACACCCAGTTCTACTCCAAGACCGGCGAGGAGATCGTCTATTATCCCGAGGAGACCAAGGGTTTCAAAAATGAGTACACGAGGTTCGTCTTTACCGGATTCAAAGAGCACCGCAGGCAGTATGCGTAATCTCCAGGCACCCGCCCTGTACCGGGAGCCGACAATTCCAGTGCGTCGATTCTCGGCACGGTCGATTAGGGCCGCATCCCTTTCTTGAGAAGGCTTCGCGAAATGACGATGTGTTGAACCTCGCTGGTGCCCTCGTAGATCTCGGTCACCTTGGCGTCGCGATAGAGCCGCTCCACCGGATAGTCCTTGATGTAGCCGTAGCCTCCGTGGATTTGGACGGCCGCCGATGTGTGTTTGACGGCCGCCTGCGAGGCAAAGAGCTTGGCCATCGAGGCATGCATCGTGGCCGGCTGCCCCTGATCCTTCAACCCCGCCGCATGCCAGATCATGGATCGTGCGGCGAAGATGTCGGTGGCCATCTCGGCCAACTTCCACTGGATGGCCTGAAACTCGGCAATCGTTTTGCCGAACTGGATGCGCGTCCGGGCATATGCCAGCGATTCTTCAAGGGCTGCGCGGACGATGCCAAGAGAGAGAGCCGCGATCCCGATGCGGCCCTTTTCGAGGACGATCATCATGTTCTTGAAGCCTTCGCCCTCCTTCCCCAAGAGCGCCCCTTCAGGAAGCGCACAATCCTCAAAGATCAGATCAGATAGCTGGGAACTCCGCTGTCCCATCTTGTCTTCCTTTTTGCCTCTCTGAAAGCCCGACAAGTCAGCTTCCACGATGAAGATGCCGAGGCCCTTATTTCCCGGGGGGCCATCCTGGGATCGGGCCAGCACGAGGGCAAAGTCGCAGATGGGCCCATTGTGGATAAAGGTCTTACGGCCGTTGAGTGAATAACCGCCGGGGACCTTCTGGGCCCGGGTCGAAATGGAAGCCAGGTCCGACCCTGCGTTCGGCTCCGTCAGCGCAAAGGCACACTTCTTGTCTGCCTGCAGCAGGGGCAGTAGGAAGTTGTCGTGCTGATCCGACGTCCCGAGCTCGGCAAGTAGCGTAGCATCGATCTCCACGAGCCCGCACTGGTCCGCGACTGATGCGTAGCCCCAGCTCAACTCCTCCATAACGAGGGCGTAGGTCAACGTATCCGCCCCGATTCCGCCAAGGTCAGCGGGGATCGTGATCCCCAGCAATCCGACCTCCGCCATCTTGCCGTAGATCTCCTCAGAGAATACCGCGCTTTGATCCAACTCCCGCGCCATCGGTCTCACCTCGCGCTCTGCGAAGCGGTGTGCCGTCTCCTGAATCATCCTCTGCTCTTCCGTCAACGGCCACGGCTGAGTCTCGGTAATCATGGGGTTACCTCTCATTTTGGGTAGGATTTATCGCCCACGATCCTGGTGCCGTTCAGGCCGTCAGGTTAAGGGGCTTCATTGAGGTGCGCTCAGGGTTGGAGGTGGTCCTCAGATTGACAAGGCATTCCGGATCTGGCTTCCGGATGTCGTGATAGGTGTGATAGGCCATGGCAGGGCATCCTCCGCGGCAATCCTCGTAGCGCACGCATGTTTGACAGGACGTCATATCAAGATCCCGAAACTGTTGCAGGATGGGTGATCGACGCCAGAGGAGGCTTAAGGACTCGTGACGGACGTTGCCCGCCAGAAAAGGGGACTCCTGCAAAAAGGCGCAGGGGTACAAGTCTCCCGTCGGTGAAATGCAGCACGTCATCTTGGCCGCGCCACACATATCCAGGCCCTTGTTACGCCGCTTTTCAGAGGTGAGACAGAAGAAGGAGTCGCCGGTCCGCACCATGTCATGGGCCTCCAGCCATTCCGCAAAGATCTCCAGCTGTTCATGGTCCGGCCCGATAGAATCCTTGCTGAGCCTACCCCTTCCGGAAGGCCGGAATCGGGAGACGCGAAGCTCGGCGCCGTACCCCTTCGCCAAGGCCCGCAGCGCCTCCAACTGAAGAAAATTGAGACGCGTCAAAACCGTGTTCACACTAAACTTGACTCCCCAACGTGCAAGGCAATCCATCGCAGCCACGACCGCGCGGTAGGTGCCTTCACCCCTGATGCGATCGTTCACATCGGAAGTGGCACCGTCCAGGCTCACCTGAAGGTAAAGGAGATCCAGTTCGGATAACGACTTGGCCAAATCGTCATCAACCATGATTCCATTCGTACTGACGCAGGTCACTAGTCCCTTTTCATGGGCATGGGTCAGCAGATCGAAGAAATCCTCCCTCAAAAAAGGCTCTCCGCCCCCGATGTTGACCTGAAAGACCTTACACGAGATCAATTGATCGATGAGCCTTTTGCACTCCGCGGTGCTCATCTCATCGTTGTCAGCGAGACCTGCGTTTGACAGACAATGAGTGCAACGGAGGTTACATCTCAACGTGATCTCCCACGTGACGTTGACCGGCGCCCGAAGGCCTTTGCGGGCCATCTCGGCACCCATCACACCGACTCCTTTTCTATTGCAGCATTGCCGGGAATTCGAAACGTACGCATGTCAAATCATATGAGTTCATTCAAGACGTTGAACTGATGCGCCTGAAAACGACCCTGGGGATCACCGGGTTGAAGCAGAGCGCCTTTAAGCACCCCCACCACACGCCTGCCTGATAGGAAAGTTGCTCCAGCGAATGATGCCAGAGGAAGACCGGAAGATGGAGATCGGCTCGCTTCACACAGAAATCAACGGTCCCCGTTAGAAGATGCATGCCCAAGACGATTGCGCCCGCGACGGGCGAGACCACAAAGATCAGCGGGCTCCAGAGGAGGTAGTACCGCGAGACAAAGGCGCTGATTTGGTACAGGAACGCGAAATAACTCCTGATGATGGCAACCCGTAATGTGCCTTTTCGAAATGGGATCTCCTTTTTCTTGAGTCGTCGTGATCGGAGATGGCTATCCGCCAGCAAGACCACGCCGGCAAGGCCAAGAAGCGGAATGACCGCTGAGAAGAGCGCCATTGCGATGATCCCCCAGAATGCGGCACTCCCTAATGGAAATGGGAGCTGCTTGATCCGTTTGCGATGCAGTTGCTGAAGCACCGGCTCTGACGTCCCGTATTCGAAGCGTCTGGCACAAAAGCTCCTCAATCGGTTGCGGTGCCTATGATACACCACGCCGAAGGGCCTGTACTCGATCTGGTATCCCGCATCGCGAAGTCTCCAGCTAAGGTCGACATCTTCCCCCACATGCAAATCTTCTCGAAAGCCACCCAGTTTCAGGAACGGCTCACGCCTCACAAGCAGGTTGCAGGACGGCACATAGAAAAAGGGTTCGTTGCCGGTTGAACGTCGCGGCCTGAATCCCAGATGGAGGGAAGACTTCACCTTCTCGTACCGATCGAGGGTACTCCCCTCAAGCTCGGACTCTACCAGCCCCCCCACAGCAGCAAGCGAACGGTCCCTGAAACAGGGAACCAACTCGGACAGCCAGTCCGGATGGACCCGGCAGTCCGAATCGACAAAGGCTACTATTTCCCCCTTGCTCTCCCGGGCCGCCAGGTTACGACAGTGAGAGGCTTGCTTGCGCTCGCTCATGGTCATACGCTTCACTGGGAAGCGGGATATCACCTCGGGGGTGGCGTCCCGCGATGCGTCGTCGACGACGATGATCTCGAGTCTCTCACGAGGATAGCGAAGCTGCAGCAGGGCACGCAGACAGGCCTCGATATCGGTCGGACGATTCCTGACCGGGACGATCACGGATACCAGCGGATGGGTCTTCATACACGCGAAACCCCTCCGCTCCAAAATCCCTTCTCGGACCAACCCGTCAAGGAAGAGTTCCACTTTTTCCGGCTCCTGTTGCCCCGTCCCGGCCGCCAGGTTCTCAACGGGTACAAACGATCCTTCCCTGAGCAGGCCTACGGCGGACGACCAGTAGGGATTCAACCGAATCGCCCTGAACGGAAAACCGAGGACAAGAATGACGCCGGCATTGTTCTGATGGCAGGTGACCGATTCTCGCATCCGATAGCTCAAGGGGAGCTTGCGAGAAAAGAAGTCGGATCCACTCGGTCGCCTCTTAATGGTCATCTTTCAGATTCCAACAAACCATGTTCTTTTAGAAACGATATGATTCCCTCGACCTGAGAGTCCACTTCGTCCCTCAACATGAGACCCTTCTTCGCAACCCGGCTGCCACCCAGAAGCTGCTCGATGCGCTCATCGGCGGCTAGCCGACTATCCGGCTCGGGGACCCGCTTGGGTCGCGGTCGCGGCGGCGATACGCCGCTTATGAGGACCTTACCCGGATTCGACAGCTCACGGTAAGCCAACTCCTTGATGGGCGCCAGCGCGGCCCTCTGCCTCTGATCATAGGTCGGGAGGCGCGGCATCCGGTCGCCGAGATCCACACTCAACACCGCCGGAAGCGAACACTCCACGACTTCCCTGGTGCCTTTGGCAGCCCTACGCTCAGCCTGAAGAGGGCCCTCGTCGCTGATGATCTCCAGCTTGATCACGGAGGATATGAACGGGAGCGCGAGACGATGGGCAAGGAAGGCCCCTACCTGTCCATTCTGTCGATCCAAAGATTCCTTACCACAAAAAACGAGACTTGGTCTCATGTCTTTGATGGCATGCGCCAGGATACCCGACTTTCCCCACGGATCGATGGCTTCGTTCCCCTCGATCCGATACAGGTCATCGGCGCCCATGGCCAGACATCGACGCAACTCCTTCTCGGCCGTAAGAGGACCAAGGGTCAGGAGGATGATCTCCGCACCACCTAGCAGTTCCTTTGCGCACAAAGCGACTTCTACGGCCGCTTCGTCGTAAAGATTGATCCTGTGAACTCGGTCCTCGGCCGCGATGAAGTGCTTGTCTGGGTCTAGACCCGTCCTCGTGTAGGTATGGCATATCTGCTTGACACAAACAACAATTCTCATTCGTCTCTCTTCTACAAAACGCTCAATGGCTATGCCAAAGAGGAGGCCACGAGTTCAATAAGATCCATTGGGCGGGGTGGTCTCTCCATGTCAAGGGAGTTCATTCCGTCCTCGAGCATGGTCAAACAGTAGGGACAAGCCGTACCGACGAGTCCTACACCGGCGCGCGTTATTTCATCCGCGCGGGCCCTGTTGATCGGACTCCCCAAAGCCTCGTGGAGCCACATCCTTCCCCCACCGCCGCCACAGCAGAAACCGTGCTCGCGGCTGCGTGGCAACTCCTTGAGCCTCAGCCCGGGAATGCCCCGAACGATGTCTCTGAGGGGATCATAGATACCATTGGCGCGCCCCAGGTAACAGGGGTCCTGCAGGGCGAGGCTTTGGTTGATCGGGTAGCGGAGCTCAATCTGTTTCTCCTCGATCAGACGGGCCACGAACTCGCTGGCGTGCCAAACCCTGAACTCACCTCCGCGATGCGGATACTCGTTCTTGAGTGTATTGAAGCAATGGGGGCACATCGTAATGATCCTACCCACATCGTAGCTTCTGAGGCGTTCGGTATTGCGATGCGCCAGATCCATGAAAAGAGACTCTTCACCCATCCGCCTGACGGGATCACCACAGCAGAGTTCCTCTTTCCCCAAGATGGCAAATTCAACTCGAGCTGCCTTGAGGATCTTTACCAGGGCCCTGGACACCTCTTGATATCTGGGATGAAACGCCCCGGCGCACCCAACCCAAAGAAGCACGTCTTTGGGCGAATCCTCACCCCTCAGGGTAACGCCCCTTTGAAAGGCCCAGTCCGCCCTGTGCGCGATCCCCTTTCCGTAAACGTCGCCGTATATCTCCAGGTTCCGCAACATGGTCCTCGCTTCCTGGGGGAACCGGGCCTGGTTCATCACCTGATATCGTCTCATAGCAACGATCTTGTCCAAAGGTTCGATCAGGACAGGACAATGTTCGACACACGCCAGGCACGTCGTGCAGGACCAAAGCTCTTCGGCCGTAACCGCGTCGTGGAGGAGTAGTTCGCGATCGGCCGCAGCGCTTTTTCGTCCTGTCGAGATGGACAACTGGCTGTATATGTCCTGCATCACCTTCCGGGGTGATAGGGGTTTGGCGGTCAGAAAGGCCGGACAATTCTCTTCGCAACGACCGCAGGAAACGCACGCCTCCGCTTCAAGTCGTTGCTTCCATGTAAGATCATGGGCGGTCCCTGCACCGTGGGGCCCGTCCCCCAGGGAGCTCTCTCGCAATTCACCGCGGTGTCCTCTTCTCCTCAAATAGACGTTCGCGGAGGCCGCGGCCAGGTGCCGCATAAAGGTAAACGGCAGAGCGGCCAAAAAGCATAGTACCAGCAGAAAGTGGAACCGAATCAGGAGTTGCATCCCAATGGGCGAACCGGGCAGGGCAAGCGAAAACAACCAGCCTACGGGGGATGACCATGAGGACTCCGGTTGTACGAGGCTGAGGCGAACCCCTTCGGCCAAAAATCCGGTGACCGCAATCCCGAGCAAAAGGAGCATCGGCACGATGGTTCTTCTCGGGGACCTCGGTTCCGAGATGATTATCCGTCTGACCAAAAAGAACAAAATACCGACCATCATCACCGTGCCCAATAGGTCCGTCAGCAGGGAGAGCAACCGAGCGGGTAATCGGGGCAAGGTCAAACCCGTTTGGGCGAGGACCACAATGATCAAGATGACGAGAAAGCCTGAGAATATCAGGTGATGAGCAATCCCCACGTATCGTCTCTGCCGGATCTTCTTATGACCGATGAGGTAACCGACCAACCCGGACAGGTCCTTCGCAGCCCGCTCTGACCTTCCCGCCCGCATGATCGCAAGGCGTCTCGCCAGTCCGATCCCCAAAAGGAGTGCGGCAACAGCTATCAGCAGTAAATCAAAAGCAGTCAGCAAGCGCTATTTCCTCTTTTTCGCGCGCGCGTTGAACCTCTGAATAAGGAGCTTGATTCCGTAGCATAATAGAAGCGCTAGAGAGAATTGGTAAACCATGGCCGATGCGTATGTGGCGGGCTGTTCGCGCAGATCGGCCTTTGGATGGATGCGGCCCAGCAAGGCTCCGTGACCCTCTGGCGTGAGGTGGCATTTGTAACAGGTCTGCTCATCGATATTCCCGGATTCTCCGTGGGCGCCCGCGCCCTGATGACAACCCAGGCAGTTGGTCGCGTCGTAGGACCCGCTGAAGTCCTGCTTCGGGTGCGATTTGATCCGTACTGAGGGAAGCCACGTCAAGTAATCCACCCCGCCGGACTCCACAGGGTGGCAAGCACCGCACGTCTCCCTGAGATTGCTTGGATGGACAGAGGAGGACGTCTCATCCTTTTCAAGGATGCGATGGCTGGTGTGGCATGAGTGGCACTGAGGCCGGTCATTGCTGGCGGTCCTTGATCCGTGGCGATTCACCTGGTCATGGCACTGGCCGCAATCCACGGTTCCGCTGCCGGGTTCATACTGGTGACCATCGTCCTCGACCCCTTGATGGCAGTCCTGACATCCGATCGATTCGCGACCGTGCACCGACGTCTCAAAGTCCGCGACTACGATCTGAAGAGCACTCCCATCTCCTCCCTCTGCGTGACACGCAATACAGTCTTGCGTCGAATAGGCCCAAACAGGATCATCCCCCGAGACCGCAAAGAAGAGACAGCCCCATGTGAGACCGACCCTGAAAAGAAATCGAAATGACAACTCAAGCCTCATCAGCCTCACCGGCTCGCAGTTCCTTTAGACGCTTGATCAAAGCAGGCAACAACTCGTGGACATCGGCGATGACCCCAAGATCCGCAAAGCGAAAGATCCTCGCCTGCGGGTCCGTGTTGACGGCGATCACGAGCTGTGACCTTTCCATTCCGGCCGTATATTCGTTGGCACCGGATATCCCGCAGTTGAAAATCAGCCGGGGGGTAACCGTCTTGCCGGTCTGACCGATCTGTAGCTCAAAGGGGAGTATCTTCCAATCTATCACGGGCCGTGTACCGCCAACCGAACCGCCGATGCTCCGGGCCAGCTCGTATACCGGCTCGAACGATTCAGCTTTACCCATGCCGCGTCCCCCGGCGACGATGATATCGGCATCCTCGAGGGCCAAAGACTCCGGGTCCGCCTCCCGCACCTTGACCAATTTGGTCCTGAGCTCTTCCACTGGGACCTTTATGAATTCGATACGCAACTCGAGGTCGACCCCCACGCGGGGTTCGTCAGGGGTCAGAACGCCGGGCACAAAGGTGACAATATGAGGTCCCCCGTCATTGGTGAATCGAACCTCTTCGAACAAGTATCCGTTCGATACCGGTCGAGTGGCATAGGCATCTCCGCCGCGCCCGATGCCAAGATCCACGGCCCTCGTGACAAGGGAACTCTCCAGGGCGGCAGCCAGTCGCGGCGCCAGGTCCGCTGTTTCGGGGGTATGCCCCATAAGAACGTAGGTAGGGCTGTGTTTACGAAGCAGTCTGCGAATGATCTCGGCATTCAACTCTCCCTGGTATCGAGTCAAGGCCTCGTCTCTCACATAGATGACGGCATCGACGCCGTACGACCCCAACTCGGCCAGGTCCCCATCGGAATCTACCCCCATTCCGACGGCGACCACTTTTCCCTTGGCGCCTAAGTGCGCAAGGAGACGCCGGGCCTCGGCTGCAAGCCCTCGGGTGAGCTCGTCGGTCGGCTTCCTTTCAGGCTGAATCAGGATCCAGATCGTCTCGAGTCCCGTCTTCATAGGCACCTTCCCACGCGGTGTCCTTCCACGATCGCCATGTCCGTCTTGCGCGGCGCCACACAGTCCCCCACCCGGTAGAGCTCTGCCACTTGACCTTTGAGGGCAAAGTAGAGCCCATCATTAGCCACATTACCGGCCGCCAGGACCAAGGTGTCAAACCCCTCGAAGTCGATCATCTCATTGGAATAGACGCTCAGGCCCTTTACGAGGGTCCCCTGGATCTCAAGCACTGCGATATCGGGTGTAAAGGTCACTCCCTTTTTCGCCAGTCTCCGACGGGTCAGGTACAAATCCTGGAGCGGCCCGAGTTGACTGCCGATGAAGAGCGACGGCGTGATGACGTGGACCTTCTTACCCCTGCTGGCCAGGAGTTCGGCCGTGCCCGTGGCCTGATGGTGCCCATCCAGATCTATGAGCAGGACTTTCTGACCGGTCCCAACCTCGCCCTTCAGTACCTGCTGGGTATTGACCACCTCGGGAACATCGTACTCGCCCGGGAACGGCTTCTCCCTGGGTATCGACCCTGTCGCCACGACCACCGCATCCGGCCTTTCTCCGAGGACGGTCTCGGCGTCGGCGACCACCCCGAGCCTGATGTCGATCTCAAGCTTAGTCACTTGGCTGAGAAGCCACCGGGTTACGCCGGTGATCTCCTGTCTTCCGGCCGCCTTGCCCGCAATAATATTCTGCCCGCCCACCTCCTCGTTCTTCTCAAACAGAACGACGTGGTGTTTTCGCAGTGCGGCAACCCGCGCAGCCTCGAGTCCGGCCGGGCCTGCACCGACGACCACCACCTTCTTCGGTCTTGTACAAGGGGTGAGGGTACCGCTGCCGAGTTTCCTTTCATTGCCCGCTGCGGGGTTCTGAATACAGCCGATGGTGTAGCCCAACCCCATCCTGCCGATGCACCCCTGATTACAGGCAATGCAATGACGGATATCGTCATCTCGACCCTCACGGGCCTTGTTGGGTAATTCGGGGTCGGCGATCAGGGCGCGAACCATATTCACCATATCGCCCTGCCCATCTTCCAGGATCTTCTCTGCCAGGTGAGGGTCATTAATCCGGTTGGTGCAGTAGACCGGAAGATCGACGACCGAGCGTATGGCAGCCGACAGAGGGATCGTGTAACCGAGGGGCGTATGCATCGATCCTTCGACGAGGTAGAGGTTGTGAAAGGTCCCCAAGCTGATATCCATGAAGTCGAGTTGCCCGGTGGCCTCCAAGGAAACGGCGATTTCTTTGGCATCCGCCACGGTCAATCCCCCACGCGGGTGCATTTCGTCCGCATTCAACCTGATCCCCAACGTCAATTCCGACCCCACTGCGGCGCGGATGGCGGCGATCACTTCCATGCAGAGCCGTAAGCGGTTTTCCGGGCTTCCACCGTATTCGTCTTGGCGGGCGTTCGTGGCGGGCGAAAGAAACTGCCTGATGAGAGAACTGTGACCGACCTGTAATTCGATGCCGTCAAAACCACCTTCGACCACATGGGTGGCACTCCGGGCATAATGTTCGACGCATTCGGCGATCTCCTCGATCTCCATCTCCTTGCAGGTCTCGCGAAAGAGGGGATCCGCCCCCGGCGACGGGCCCCAAACCGGGAGCCTGGAAATCGTTCCATCGGCCTGCATTCCGTTATGATTCAACTGGGCAAATATCTTCGTGTCGAATTCATGGATCGATCGAGTTAGTTTCTGAAAGCCCGGAATAACCTCCGGTTTAAAGGCATCCACTAATTTGTCGTAAGCATGATCCGACGGATGTACCGTCAGCTCTTCAGTCGTTATAAGGCCACAGCCGCCCTTCGCCCTTTCACGGTAGTAGTACACGTGGGGGTCACTGATCCGTTGATCTTCGGCGAGATTGGTCAGATGGGCCGCAAAGTTGATCCGGTTCGGCACGACCACGGAACCCATCTTGAGCGGCGAGAAGAGATAATGGTACCCGCTCACAGCATTCCTCCAACCCTGGCGGCCTCCAGGATCGCCACCCCGATGCCCCGTGGAGCGGTGCAGTCACCTACTCGGTAAAGATTCTTCACCCTACCCTTCAATTGCCGATACAGTTGGTCGTCGGCCTCATTTCCCATGGCAAGCACAATGGTATCGTAGTCTTGGTACACAATGGGTTGACCGCCGAAGACGTGTCTGCCCCGCACCTCGTTTCCCACGACTTCCTCTATCCTCACGTCGCAGATGAAGGTCACGCCCTTTTGGAGTAGACGCTGCCTGCTCTGATAGAGATCTCCGATCGGAGCCAGATCGAGGCCGATGAAGAGCTCGCTCGTCACCATGTCCACTTTCTTGCCTTCGTCGGCCAGATACTCCGCGGTGGATACGGCGCGATGACCACTATCTTCATCAACAAAGAGGACCCGATCGCCGATAGGAAACTGTTTAGCGAGTACATGCCATACATTGAGCACCCTCGGGGGAGCATAGTCGCCGGGCACTGGACGTTGTTTGGGTCGCGAGCCGGTGGCCAGGATGACCACATCCGGATCGGTTTTCAGGACCAACTCCGGCGTGACCTCCGTTGCCATGATGACCCGTACCCCAAGCGTTTCGAGGCGTTGTCTCTGGTAGCGAGTGATCTCGGCCAATCCTTGGCGTCCGGCTCCTAGCTGCGCCAGGCGAATCTGACCGCCAAGCTCTTGTTCCCTTTCATAAACGCTAACCTGATGACCCTTCTCAGCTGCCACCCGAGCCGCCTCCAAACCCGCCGGCCCCGCACCGATGACCATCACGCGCTTCACCGATCCCGTCGGTTGAACGCGCGCTGTCAGTTCGAAACCGACCTCCGGATTGAGGGTACAGCCCAAGCTCCGGGAGCGCTGAATTCGGCCGACGCACCCCTCGTTGTCGTGGATACAAAACCGAATCTCGTCAATATTTCCCTTTTGTGCCTTGGCCGGGAGGTCGGGATCGCAAATGAGAGGTCGTACCATTCCAACGACGTCCGCTTGCCCTCTTTCTAAGACGTCTTCCGCCGCGTGTGGGGTGTCAATCATGTGGCTCGCGATCACGGGCAGGCCCCCCTGTCGCTTCACCTGTTCCACAAGGTCGATGATGGAGCCCTCCGGCGTGTGCATGGAGGCATGCGTCAGATAGAGATTGTAGTAGGTCCCCAACGTGGTATTGATGAAATCGATCTGACGGGACGCCTCAAACCGCTCCGCGAAAAGCAAGGATTCCTCGATGGCGATCCCGCCCCAGAATCTTTCATCAAGGCACAAACGAATACCCACGGTGAAGTCTTCCCCGATCGCCCCGCGCACGGCATCGATGACCTCGAGGGGTACCCGTATCCGCCCTTCGAGGTCGCCGCCGTATTCGTCTTGCCGAAGGTTGCTGATCGGGGAAAGGAACTGTCGCAGCAGGGATTCCGCACCCATGTCGATTTCAAGGCCGTCGAAGCCGGCCTCCCTCATCAACGTGGACGCCTGCGCAAAGGCCCTTAGGAGGCTTCCAAGATCTTCGGGCTCCATCGGCTTGGCCACCTCTCCAAAGGCAATATCGGCGACTGCCGAAGGCCCCCAGACGGCTTTTCGCGATATGGCGCCACTGCTCTGAAAGCCGTGATGATTCAGTTGGGCGAAGATTTTTGTCTCATGCTCATGAATGGCGTGTGTCAGTCTTTGGAGATCGTGAACAGCTTCCGGGCGGTAGGTCTCGAGCACGCTTTCCCAGGGATAATCATCGGGGCAAATCGAGAACTCGCCGATGATGATCAGCCCACATCCACCCTCGGCGCGGCGGCGATAGTAGGCCACGTGTTGATCGGTCAGCCGGCCCCGCTTGCCGAAATTGGTCCGGTGGGCCGACAGGCAGATCCGATTCGGCAGCGTAACACGCCCGACTCCCAGCGATTCGAATAGATGATCAAACATGGACCCGTAAATCTCTCGAAGGCTGCTTGCCTAAGTCCCTGCGGAATAAACATTTATAGCTTTTGTCGCTCAAACAAAGCTCTCAATGAATCAAAGCTGTTATCGGAACAAGTCTTAGCGTTTGAAGCCGTCCCCTGTCAAGATTCGGGAGGACCGGGAGGCCCGGCTTTCCCTTGACACCATCACCCGAAACACTATGATTGGCGCAGATCTTACACACCATTGCGTCCACGCCCTCGAACGAGACAAACCCGGTCTAAGAAAGACCACGCCCTTGTGTGTCAAAGGCCCCTATGCGCTTCAAATCGGTTCGCTTTAACGAAGCCCGTTTACTCACAACAGTCACGTAGCCGACTGGGCATGATGGCTGCCGTCCTCGATCGGAGGGCCTGAGTGATTCATCCTTCAGCCATGCCCAACACAGAGGAACTCTCACTTTAGGAGGCATCGATATGCGGAATGTGGGTGTCGGGGTTATCGGGATCGGATTCATAGGACCCGCGCACATTGAGGCCTTGCGCCGGCTGGGCAATATCCAGGTCGTTGCGTTCGCCCATAGTGACGAAGAAAAGGCCAAGGCAAGGCGGAGTCGTTGGGCGTCGAAAAGCACTATGGTGACTATAGGGAGCTACTGGAGAAAGAAGATGTCGACGTCGTTCACATCTGTACTCCTAACCATCTGCACTTCGACATGGCGCGGGAATCCCTACGGGCTGGAAAACATGTCGTCTGTGAAAAACCGCTGGCCATGGATGTCGGGCAGGCCGAAGAACTTGTTGAATTGGCCGAGTCGAAGGGCCTCATCAATGCGCTACATTTCAATGTCCGCTACTATCCCCTGATACGTCACACCAAGATGATGGCGGCCAAGGGCGAGCTTGGAAAGATCTATTCCGTACACGGATCTTACCTGCAGGATTGGCTTTTTCACGACACCGATTACAACTGGAGATTGGAGCCGGCCTTCTCCGGGGAATCGCGGGCCATCGCCGATATCGGATCCCACTGGATGGACCTCGTGGAATACATCTCAGGCCTAAAAATCACGGAGGTATTTGCGGATTTTGCAGCCTTCACCCTAACGTTGCAAAAGTCGCGGATGCTGCAGATTCCAGGCGCCAAGGGTGCAGTCCCGACGCGTCGGGATAACCTACTGCAAGCCCTTGGCAACGCAGAAGATGCGGTATCCTCGGCTTTCCCGACTGGTTAGGGCGTAGCTGAAAGCGAAGCCCAAAGGGTAAACAACACGGCGTCTTTTAGGTTACGCTGGATGTCACAGCCGCTGATATCCAGAGTGAACCCTAACGTTGCAAAAGTCGCGGATGCTGCTGAGGTTGACGGAAAACGCCCAGTGAAGCACCCCGCGCTCCCGCGCGGGGCATCCTGGCGAAGGCGAGTGATTGGGCCGACAACGGTTCTCTAGCCCCTGCCCACCGAGCAGTCTTTGCCCTGTGAAGGTCTTAGCTTTTCTTGACATTCCTGGCAGAGGGCGTTTCGGATCTCATCCGGAAGGGCACCAAGGGCGTGCTCCTCACGGGATGGCCAGGAACCCAGCTCGTCAAGTTTCGTGGTGCAGGCGGCGCAAAGAGGCAAGAAAGCCCTTACGATCTCCATGGTCCTTTCCTCGGCGGCTCGGATTCGCTGCCTCATCATCTGAAGTAGTTCGATCGCCATCATCGGATTTCGTTCGATCTCTTCGCGCAGATTCCATTGTTCGAGCACAAGCATTTGGGTATCCGACTTCGCAACGACGCTCGCAGTTCGAACGAGATCGTCGATCAGAGCCATTTCGCCGAAATAACTTCTTGCTCCCAGTGTCAGTAGCGACCATTCATTCCCGCTGCCGAGCCCCTTTACGACTTCGGCTGCACCGCTGACCACGATGAACAACCTGCCGTCGCGTTCGCCCTCCCTGACGATGGTCTCCCCTTTACGGAAAGACTGCAACTGGGCGTGTTTCGCGATGCGTTTCAAGTCTTTTTTCTTCAGATGCGAAAAAATGGAGACTTCGGCTAGCAGATCTTGCTCATTCATACCCGTTTAACCTCGTTCTGCGATTGTGGTGCCTTATCGAATGATAACAGTCAATGTGAGTCGTCCGCGACCCTTTGTTCCGTCCTTAAGAACAGGACGCTCCGCCCTGAAGGTACATTCAGAGTGCGTAATCCGCCCCAGCGAAGCTGTCGAAATACCAACCTTTCCGACAGCCTCAGCGTATTCCTACTGCCTGCTAAAAGCTTCCTGATTGACATCGGCTCAATGACGGTAGCACATGCAGCAACAAAAAACCACTCTGGCGGTCTGCCCTTCAGCTAAACTTCCTATGGAGCTCCTGGGCATATAGACCTTTCTACCTAGGATCCATCCAGGAATACCATGTCAGCACCACCGTGGTTTCCAGAGCAGAGATGAGGAATTTCGGCAAAATCGAGGAAAACAAGTGATTGTGAGGAGAGGCGCTGAAAGCACATCCCACGAGGAATCCTGCAGACTGGTCCGTTCTCCGGAGGATTGGCGGGAGCGAGCCCCCTCCGGATAAAAACGACCTAATTCTTCCCACCTATGAAACTCCGGCCAGAATAGCACTCCTCACTGATTGCCTCCAACCGCATGTCATAAGAGACTAAGGGACGCGCACAAAGAGGCAGTTCCTGCTCGAAGTCAACCAACAAAGACCAACACCATTCGCAAGGAATCGGGCAAATTGAGAAACGCCTTCAAGAGACACTGGTTCTCTATTGTCAGGCAATCCGTTCCGGAGGCGCTTGAGGAAAGCCGCTATAACCTCCTCGAGCACGAAAAACAATCGTTTGTCTCAGAAGAATACACTGTCCACGCGAGGAGGGAAAGAGCGATAAGGCGCAGAAATGCAGCATTACGGGTTGCTCTCATCTTTTTTGTCCTGGTGACCGGTTCCCTTGTCCTCTATGAAACTTACTCATCCGCTGTACAGGCGCATTATTTCTCGAAACTCGGAAAGGAATTGAGTTTCGAGCTCAATGAGGGCCCCTCTGATTTCCTCAAGGCCCCGTCAGGACCTTACGATACACGTCTCGGATATAGTGCCTTGCCCGTTTTTTCGCGGAAACTGCAAGAACAGGGTTTTGTTGTCGCGGCTCAGGCGAAGACGTCCGAACTGATGACGGACTTGAACGATCTGGGACTCTTTCCGGTGTACCGGGAAAAGATTCAGGCCGGCCTCACGATACTCGACGCAAAGAGAGACATTCTATTTTCCAGGACGTACCCAAATCGCACCTTCCGCTCCTTTTCTGAGATCCCTCCCGTCATCGTGAATATGCTCCTGTTTGTGGAAAATAAGCAACTACTCGATCCCTCTCGTCCCTACTTCAATCCGGCTGTTGACTGGCAGCGACTCTGCAAGGCACTCCTCGAAAAAGGGATGCAGGTCCTCGACCTCAAGGATTCCGCTTCGGGCGGCAGCACCCTGGCGACCCAGCTGGAAAAACTCAGACATTCGGAAAACGGGATCACCTTCTCCATGAAGGATAAGGTCGTTCAAATGGTATCGGCTTCCCTGCGTGCTTATCTCGATGGCAAGGACACCACGCTGACGCGTCAGAGGATTGTGCGCGACTATTTCAACTCCATGCCGCTCGCATCAGTACCCGGCTATGGTGAAGTCTACGGCCTCGGTGACGGATTGTGGGCTTGGTACGATGTGGAATTACAGGACGTCATTGACGCCGTCGAAGCGCCAACATCGGCACACGACCCGGCGGCTCTTGATTATAAGGCGCTACGGCTCAAACAAGCCCTCAGCCTGATCATGGCTCAAAACAGGCCAACCGAGCTGCTACTCGAATCCCCGAACTATCTGAGTGCAAAATGCAACCGGTACATCCGCTTGATGCGCAATGAGGGTCTTATCAGCGACCAGCTTGCCGAACGGATGCTTCAGGCCGAGCTCACATTCCGTGCTGAAGGCCTTCACCAACTTCAAGCGAGCACTGTCAGAAAGAAGGCGGCCTACCATCTCAGGACGAAACTCCTCTCCCTCCTGGGTGTTGAACGGCTTTACAGCCTTGATCGATTGGATTTGACCATCAAAAGCACCTTTGATCTACCTATCCAAACGGCCGTCTCTGAAAAGATCATGAAACTGAGTGACCCCGACTGGATTGAAAAGAAAGGTCTCAACAACCGGTATATGCTCGGCAAAGGGGATCCCAACAAGGTCGTTTACTGTTTCACCCTCTATGAAAGCACCAACCGAGGGAACTTCCTCAGGGTTCAGACCGACAACTATGACCAGGACCTCGATATCAACGAGGGAACCATGCTGGATCTTGGCTCTACAGCCAAGCTCAGGACCCTCGTCCATTACCTGGAAATCATCGGCCTTCTGCACAAGAAATACGCCGCCTTGAGTCATGAAGACTTGCTCAAGGTGAAGCTGAATCCGGAACAGACCCTGAATCGCTGGGCGATCTCCTTTCTCTTGGAGACCGAGGAAAAAGATCTCAAGGCCATGTTGCACGCGGCAATGGAAAGATCTTATTCCGCCGATCCAAGCACCCGCTTCTACACCGGCGGAGGTCTCCACACCTTTGAAAACTTCAGCAAACGAGATGATCATCGCATTGCTACCGTACGCGAGGCATTCAGGCTTTCCCTTAACCTACCCTTTGTTCGTCTCATGCGCGACATTGTAAACTATCACATCTACAGCGACACCTCGCAGGCAAGAGAGATCCTCCGCGACCCCAATCATCCCGCAAGGAATGAGTACCTGGCGAAATTCGCCGATTTTGAAGGCTCCACGTTCATCAAGAGGTTTTTTTCAAAGTACAAAGGCAAATCCTCCAATGAAATCCTGAGCACGTTGCTCAAAGCGTCAAGGGATCGGCCTCAGCGGCTGGCCATGGTCCATCGATATACCTATCCCGAAAAAGACGCAGCCCATTTCCGTACGTTCATCCGGGATGCCTTACCTAACGCCGATCTCAACCCTGCTGTTCTTGAAGATCTGTACCGGAAACAGAAGCGTGACAGACGAGCGCTTTCCGATCTGGCCGTTGCCTTGAAATGTCATCCGCTGGAGCTTTGGGTCGCTGCTTATCTTCATCAAAATCCGCTTGCCACCCAGGGCGAAGTGCTTGCAAAGAGCGTTGCCGCCCGTCAGGAATCGTATACGTGGCTGTTCAACACCTCCGTGAAAACGGCACAGGATAACAGGATCTGGATCATCCTCGAGAGAGAGGCCTTTGAGAAGATCCACAAAGCATGGAAACGCCTGGGTTATCCCTTCGAAACCTTGACCCCTTCGTTTGCTGCCGCGCTTGGCAGTTCAGGCGACCGACCCGCCGCCCTCGCGGCACTCATGGGTATCCTCATCAACGACGGCAAACGCTTGCCCACTCAGGTCGTCGAAGAGATGAGATTCGCTGAAGGAACCCCATATGAAACCCGCTTTGTCCATGATCCGGGTCCGGGAGTAAGGGTCGTTGATTCCGAAGTCGCCGCAGTCGCCAGGGAGTCACTCTTTGATGTGGTCGAGGAGGGCACGGCCAAACGTCTTCATGGGGCCTTTAAGAGGGCCGATGGAACATACATACCGGTAGGCGGCAAGACAGGTACCGGTGATCATCGCTACGAGGTCTATGGCAAGGGCGGACAACTCATTACATCAAGGGTCATCGACCGTTCAGCCACGTTTGCCTTCATCATCGGCGACCGATTCTTCGGTAATATCACAGCCTTCGTCTCAGGCCCCGATGCGAGTGACTATTCATTTACGAGCTCACTTCCTGTAGCGCTCCTCAAGATCCTCTCCGACACCCTGATGGATGTGGTGGATCCCCCCGAGCTGAGAAGGCCGGTCATTCACAACGCCCGTGTATTCAAGCGACGCAACAAACCGGAGCGCAAGGAGAGGGAGATCCTTGCAGGGGCGAAGACAGGTTTCCCCAGAACGGCCTTGGTGGAGGTCTCGGTGGCTAATGTGCGAGACCGGACGACAACCGAATCTGCCATCCTCGCCAAGCTGAAGGCCGGCGACCGAGTGACACTCATTCTCCAGGAAAAGGAATGGTATTTGGTCAGGCTACCTAGTGACCGGTTGGCTTGGGCCTATCACAGCCTTTTTCGGGATCAAGAGGGCCACGCTGGGCAAATGCCGTTTACCCCGGAAGCGAAACCCGGAATCAGCCCGGGCCAAGATACGTTCAAGCTGCCTCCAAAGAGAGGCGTGGTCGATGTCTCGGTAGCCAATATGCGTGCCCGACCGACAACCGAATCGCCTGTCCTCGGTCAGCTCAGAGCCGGCGAACGGGTGACGTTGCTCTTTCAAGAGAATGAATGGTACATGGTCAGGCTTCCGGACGACCGCTTGGCCTGGGGCCATCAAAGCCTCTTCCGAGACCTGGAAAGCCACGCTGATTCAGGAAACCCCAAACCGAAACAGGTCGTCGAAAAAACCACTCACACCGAGCCCTCCTAAGGTTGGATCTCTTCCACTACGATGCCTCGTTCATTCACGTCCCGCCCTCCTCCTGCGGCCGCCGCAAGCGGAATTGTAAGAGGAGGGTCCGCTGCAATGGGCTGAAATTGTTGTCGCTCACGAGGTAAAAGATCTCGTCTCCTTGCGCGTCCTCATGCGTGGCAAGCCCTTCGAAATTGTCCACTATCAGGGGATGTTCGAGCCGCAAAAGCTCCCGACCTTCAGCCAGGACCCCTGACTTCAGGTTGGCACTCGCGAATTCCAGGATCCGGACGGCCGGCCCACGAAGCAGGTCATAGTCTCGCTCCAGCACATAGATGTCCCCGGCTGCGGACGTGGCCAGGTCCGTGGGGGAAAAGCCCCCTGATTGACGGTAGGCTACCCTTTCAAAACCGCTAGCTCCAAACAGCCATCCCTTTAGGTAGCCCTCGCGATCCCGGTATCCTTCAGTCAGCGCCAGTATCTTTCCGTCAGGCAAAACCGTGACCGCCTCCAAGCCCCCATTGATGGGTGCTCGCGCGAGTTCGGCAGGCATATGAAGCTGAATCGGCGGGGTCACGAAACCTGACGGTGATAGCTGATAGATCCAAGCCCGATGGTTTTGTTCGAATGTGACGATATAGGAATCATCCCCCATCCGCGCAATGGATTCAGCATCGCGATCACGGCGCCCCAGCCTTTTCCCTTTGAGTGGTGGTAGCGGCCCCATTTTCCAGGCGCCAAAACCGATGAGTGAGCCGTCTGGATCGAGGTTTAGCTCCGCGGATAACCACCGTCCCCTGTCCGAGACAATGAGGAGGCCTTTCCCCGTACGATCCAGGGTCAGACCCGAGAGACCGCCGAACCGCGTATCGTCCGAGCGGAGTTCAAACCCGGCGAGGAATGTCAGAAGGCCGAAACGGGTTCGGGAGGTATCTCTTGGATCGAGTTGAATCGGAACCGTCTGAACATTCAGCCGTATCACCGCTGCGTAGAGTCGCTCACTTATCAAAACCCCAAACAGGAAACACAGCACTGAGATGGTCACATAGGGGCCTGGTTTTGATGCTCTTCCCGTAATCCTCATATGCTTCTCTCTTCCAAGAGCGGCTCCACCTTCCGCCTTTAGCGTGGTGCCTTTACTCTGTCCACCGCTCTGTTTACCCTGAACTTACATCCTCCCCTGCGCCATCCCTCTTTCTCGCTTTTAGGTCTTTTTCAGGACCCAGACCCCAAGGCCTGCCGCTTGTTTCAGCCATTCAGGTTCCATCTTCTACCCTCGACTTGCGGCCAAAGATGCCTTCATCATTCTGACATTGTATCTCTCTGCCAACGGGTATTTTTCGCTGCGACGACCGGCTTTGCTGACCTCCGAACCCTGACCCCAATCCCCTGCCCGTATTGATAATCTCAACATTCTTACCAGCAAAGCCTTATCTGATGAATCGCGCTATTTACCCAGATATTCCATCGCCACCGCCACATGAAGGGCTGTTCCGGTCGGCAGGACATCTTCATCCACGTCGAACCGGGGGTGATGGTGAGGGTAAATAATTCCTTTCTCCTCGTTCCGGATCCCGAGGAAAACGAATGTCCCCGGTACCTCCTGCTGGTAATAGGAGAAGTCCTCGGAACCCATCAGGGGTTTCATCTCATGAGTCCTTGCCTTTCCTACCAGCTTTCCCGCGATCCCCGCCACAAACGCCGTCATTTTTTCGTCATTGATGGTCGAGGGGAATCTGTTCATGAGATTGAATTCAGCGCTTCCCTGCATGGAAGACGTGACACCCTCCAGAATGGTCCTGACTCGTGCGGACAGGTTGGGCCCGAATTCCGGGTTCAGATAACGGATCGTGCCGCGGAGATCCACGGCGTCGGGAAGGACGTTGTAAGCCCCCATTCCGGCCTCCATGCTGCAAACGCTTACCACCGCGCTCTCCAACGGATCGGTCTCCCTGCTGACGATGGTCTGCAATCCATTGATGAATTGGGCCGCCATGGGAATGGGATCTACTGCGAGATGGGGCATACCGCCGTGCCCGCCTTTCCCTATGATGCGTGCATGAAAGAAATCGCCTGCGGCCATGAACGGCCCCGATCTGTACCCGACCACCCCGGCGGGGAGCGGCGAGGCGACGTGCAAACCAAAGATCGAATCCACATCCTCCAAGACGCCTGCCTCGACCATTTTCCTTGCGCCCTCCCCTGTCTCCTCGGCAGGCTGGAAAATGAAGGCCACATTCCCGGGGAGCTCCGTTCTCATTTCCGAGAGGATCATCGCAGCCCCTAAGAGCATGGCCGTATGCGCGTCATGCCCGCAGGCGTGCATACAGCCCTCAATCTGGGACTTGTAAGGCGCATCCGATTCCTCTTGCATAGGCAGGGCGTCAGTATCGGCCCGCAACGCGATCGTCTTTCGGCTCTGCGATCCCGTGAGATGTCCTTGGACTCCGGCACCGTCAACGAGCAGGCGTGTCTCTATTCCAAGGCCGTCCAAGACGGCTTTCAATGTCTTGGCCGTATGTAACTCCTGGAGCGCAACTTCCGGATGTTGGTGAAACTGCCTCCGTAGCTCGATAATCTTCTGTTTGAGGTTTGCGGCCTTCTCAAGAATGCTCGCATAGTCGTTCATTTTTCCCCTCCCGTGATGATCTTCAGAAGCCCTATATAACACAGCAAGGGATGAAAGCCTAATTGAGCGAAAAGGCCCAATGGGCAGGTTTCAGTCACCGGCTCTCAGCAATCAGCCAAGAGTGACGGAATATTCTTGGGTGCCGTGCCCTATTTTAACAACGGACAAAGGCCGATTGGCAATGGAACGTTTTCTTTCCATTAAGTTTGAAACACTGATTTCCTTCGGGCTCTCCCTTGAACCTGCGTCGTCGTCTGCCCCGACCAATGCTTGCAGGGCAAACCATGAATCCACCTGGGGACCTGACAGCGGTTGATCTATTCTCTGAACGCTGGTAAAATCTCCCCAATTTTGATTAAACGAGAGTCGGGTAAATCCAAAATCGAAGGGAATCGTGATGAAACAGGAGAAGCATGCTCTGGTCTTATTTGCAGTGCTGATCTGTGTCAGTTGGTTCAGCCTTATCTCTGAGGTTGCATACCCACAAGGCTATGATAATGCGACGGTATTGAAGGTCCAAGAGGGGCTGCAAGCGAGGGGTTATAATCCCGGCCCCTTGGATGGGATGTGGGGCAGGAAAACCAAACGTGCCCTTAAGAAATTTCAACATGAAAGCGGTTTGCCTGTAACTGGGAAGATAGATCTTCCCACGAAAGAGAGGCTGGGTTTGATAGAACCGGCCAGGGCTGTAACGGAACCAAGTGTTGCCGAAGAGGAGACAAAACCGAGTGCCCCTAAGGATACGCCAGAGCCGATTGCTTCCGAGGACGACGCAGAGGCGATGGCCGCCGAGGACGACGCAGAGGCGATGGCCTCCGAGGATGCCGCAGAACCAATGGCTGCTGAGACTGAGGTCGTTGTAGAACCGGGTGTTCCGATTGCCACGGTTCAGAATGGAATCCAGGAGGCCCTGCGAACCAAGTGGAACATAAAATCGGTTCAAATCGAGAACGGGATACTCACGGTGGTCCCCCACTCTGACGCAGTCACAAAGGATGGATATGCAGAGATGATTCCTCACATCTGTGAGGAGATATCCAAGTATCCCCCTATCTTCGATAGACTGAAAGAAATAAGGGTCTTGAATGCAAGCGAAAATCAAGGATGGTCGCTTTTGGCGCCGAAACAGTGCGCAAGGATAACACACGCATCACCCGCGGACGTCGATAAGGCTATCTTCAGACAAAGCGCGGATATCCTGATCTTCTCATCCGGTCGGCGTTGACCTTGCTAGCCCAACCCGTAATACCACGCTAAAGCCACACCCATTCCCGACCACCGGATTGACCTTCGGATTTCGGTGTTATAGGATTCCGGCAATCCAATGTCTTCCTATCTGAATTCGGCAACTTAACCACCATCCCGAGAACAGGTAACTTAATGCGGCCCCTCCAAGGGGCTACGAATAGTCTCTTGCGAATCACCGCAAGACGTAGAGGACCCCCAACCCCTAATCCCTGAAACTCTGAACCTGTGAACGCTTACCATGAGGGAAAGCCTTTTTAGAGAGTTACCGTCGCATTGATGAAGAACTAGACACCCAAAAACAAGGACGACCGGAGGGACGACATGACACCACGTGAAAGATTCCTGGCAGCGTTGATGCGTGAGGAGCCTGACAGAGTCCCGTTGGACCTCGGAGGCATCAACAGCACCATGATGGTCGGTGCGTACCAAAACCTCAAAAGGCTCCTCGGAATGGAGGATCTGCCCACGAGGCTCGTCTCCAAGACCTGGCAGATCGTGGCGCCCGCAGAGCAGGTACTCGAATGCCTTGGCATCGACACCCGTTACCTCTTTCCAAACGTCCTACCCCCCCAGGAACCGGCTGCTGGAGGCTCCCCCTCCCCCGAAGCACCAGAGGACGATCAATTCACCGATGAGTGGGGGATTACAAGGCAGTTTGTGATGCACTATTACGACATCACCGCGCACCCCCTCAAGGAAGCTGAGAGTTTAGATGCGATCGAATCCTACCCCTGGCCGGACCCCGAGGATTATCTATCCGTGGGTGGCCTCCGAGATCAGGCTACACATCTGCGCCAAAATACCGACTACGCCGTGGCCGGCTACACCGCGGGGAGTCTTTTCGAGCAGTCCTGGTATCTGAGGGGATATCCCGAACTGCTCACCGACTTCATGATAAATAAGGATTTCGCCCACGCCCTGTTCAGAAAGGTCCTCGATGTGCGGAAACGGCACGCCGAGATTTATCTCGGCGAGGTTGGCGAATACCTCGACGTGATTCAGGTTGGAGATGACATTGCAACACAGGAGGCGCCCACGATGTCGCCCGCGCTCTACCGTGAGATGGTGAAGCCCTACCAGACGGAGCTTTTTCAATTCATCAAAGAGCGAACCCCGGCCAAACTGTACTATCACAGTTGCGGCACGGTATCTCCCCTGGTGGAGGACTTGATCGAGATCGGCGTCGATGTCCTGAACCCGATCCAGGTATCCGCCAACCAGATGGACCCCGCAGACCTCAAACGTCGCTTTGGTGATCGGATCGCATTTTGGGGTGCAATCGACACCCAGCATGTCCTGCCCTTCGGGACGCCCGATGAAGTCAAGGCGGAGGTGCGCAGAAGAATCGACGCCCTGGCCCCGGGTGGAGGATATGTCCTGGCCGGCGTCCACAACCTCCAACCGGACATCCCCCCGGAAAACATCGTCGCCATGTACGAAGAAGCGGCCAGCTATGGAGTATATCCGCTTGGTTGAGTTAGGACCGACGAAAATACGGGGATTAGGGGTTGGGTTTAGGAGTTCAGGTTGGCTGCATCCAAAGCAAAGCTGAAGTGAACTTACTTGCTGCTGTTGTTCGGCCCGAAGGGCCTGACCTCTCATGGCTGGACAAGTCGTCCAGTCATGAGTAAGTCAATGTCCGTGGCCGTCTGCGTGTGTCTGTGGCTAATGATAGTTTTTCGCTTTCTACCGCACGGCGTCTTGAGCTGAACATGAATATCAAAGCCGTCCCCTTTAACGTTGGTAATTGACTGAGGCATCGCCATGATTCGCAAATGTACTGGACACGATTTCGAAACGATCTACGAAATCATCAACGAGGCCGCCCAAGTCTACAAGGGTGTCATC
>CAZAGT010000013.1:0-31525 GCA_964484515.1 uncultured Desulfobacteraceae bacterium
CATCAAGATGAACTGCCGGGACTTCCTTGATGGTGGCCAAACCCTGGAAGCTTCCCTGCGGGTAGGGGAACTGTTAGAGGAACACGGCATCGATGCCATCGAATTGAGCGGCGGGACCGTAATCTCAGGGAAGCTTGGTCCGGTGCGCGCCGGGATCAAGACGAAGGAGCAGGAGGCCTACTTCCGTAAGGAAGGCAAAGCCTTCAAGGAAAGACTACGCGTGCCTTTGATCTTGGTGGGCGGAATCAGATCTTTGGAGACCGCGGCGTGGCTGCTCGATGACGGTTATGCCGACTACATCTCCATTTGCCGGCCCCTTGTCAGAGAGCCCGATCTCATCAAGCGTTGGGCCGCCGGGGACCGACGAAAGTCCACCTGTATATCCGACGGTCTCTGCCGTGACGCGGCCTTCAGTGGTGAGGGCATTCACTGCGTGATTGCAAAAAGGGAAGAGGCTTGAGCGAGATCAAGCGATCGGACACCTGGGGTCCAGCGCCACCACGTAGCCCTTTTCCTTCAGTGCTTCCTGGATCTCATGGATTTGAGTGAGCCCTGATGTTTCCAGTTCCATGACGACCTTGGAACTCCCGATCGGTACATCCGTGGCGGTGCGATCGTGGTAGGTGTGAAGGATGTTCGCCCTCGTATCGGCGATGTCCTGACACAGACCGGCAAGCGATCCCGGGATGTCTCTGAGGGTAATCGAAAAACGAGCCAGTCTCCCGGTCTTGGCCAAGCCTTGCCCGATAATCCGGTCGATGAGGTTGACGTCGATGTTCCCACCGCAGATTACGAGTACACAGGTTGAACCGGTGATCTTGGTCTCCCCTTTCAATAAGGCCGCGAGCGGGGCGGCGCCCGCGCCTTCAGCCACGATGCGCTTGCGCTCTATCAGGGTCAGGATGGCCGTTGCGATTTCATCATCTGAGACGGTCATGATCTCATCGACATACCTCTCAATAATCGGAAAGGTGATTTGACCAACGCTCTTGATGGCGATGCCGTCGGCAATACTCGGCAAGGGCTCAACCGCCGTGATCTTCCCCTCCTGCCTTGAGAGAAAGGCGGAGGGCGCCGCCAACGATTCCACACCCACGACCCGGCAATGGGGCTGCATGTTCTTAACGGCCAAGGAAATGCCGGAGATACAGCCGCCACCCCCGATCGGCACGACGATGGAATCCACCTCAGGCAGGGCCTCCAGGATCTCAAGCGCAATACTCCCTTGGCCGGCAATAATGTCTTCATCATCGAACGGGTGGATCATGGTATACCCCTCCCCGGCGAGTTTATGTGCGTAGTCGGCCGCTTCCGCAAACGTCTCCCCGTACAATATGACCTTCCCACCATAGGCTTTTGTGGCCCATTGCTTTGATAGGGGGGCATGGACAGGCATGACGATCGCGGCCGAAATTCCACGGGAAGAGGCGGCCAAGGCGACCCCTTGGGCGTGATTACCGGCCGAGACGGCCACGACGCCCTTCTTGCCTACGCGCTTACCCAGCTTCAGCATCTTGTAGGAGGCCCCCCTGATCTTGAAGGACCCGGTCTTCTGGAGGTTCTCCAGCTTCAGATAGACCCGGCGGCCGGCCATCTTGCTGATTGACTCCGAGAAAAGAAGCGGGGTGGGGACAATGTCGTCCCGGATCGCGTCTCTTGCCTTCTCAATCTCTGCCAGAGTTATCATGAGCCGTCTACTCCTCCCCTAGGAGGCTGCCGTAAAACCCCCATCTGCAGCGTTACCCGCATCCTTCGTCACTGCGACGTACCTGTATGTAAGACTCATTCCTCAGGATTTCGGAGGCCTTGCATCTGAACATTTTCCGGCACCCTCCGAACGAACCAGCTCTCCTATGGGTCTCTAGATACAGCGTCAATTCCTTGTTGGAGCCTGCCACGTTCAGGTCCTAAACAAGAACTTGAAACCACAATTCAACATAGAATTAAAGATCTTTGCTTTCAGCTATAGGATTAACGAAACCACTCAACTACCGGGAAACATATCAGAATGAGGGAAAAGGGTTTTGAAGTCAAGACCTTGGGTTGAACGCACTATGCTGACCGCTGATGGCTGACGGCTCCCCATTGAACCCCCTAGCTCAATAAGGGTTTCAAAACGGACGAAAGGCACCACAGTCAGGGCACTGCCAATGGGTCCCGCTACAGGTAAGCCCCCACAGGTTCTCTTCCATACACGTGTTGCAGATCTGAAAGCCGCACGGGCACGTCCAACAGTAAGGCGGGTTGTCGCCGCAACAACAACACAGATACTGCTTCTTCCTTGAACTTTGCTTTTTGATCCTGTTCGGTTTTTCTGAACCCATGCCATTCATGACCGGCCGACCCGACCTAGGGTCTTACTTCTGCGGCCTGCGAAGACTAAAAGGAACACTTTTACATGGAAAGACATAGGGTAAGTTATCGTCGCCCAGGCCGAATCAAGCTCAACGAATCTCCGCCCATTCGGTCGGACGGTCCTGATGACTCATCATGATCCTGGTATCTCTCAATCCGAGCGCTGACAAGGCCTCGCGTGCCTCCTGCAAGGCCTTTTCGGGGAGGTTGTTCGCTTCACTCAGGTGGGCTGGGATGAGGAGGCGCAGGTCTTTTGGTGACACCGACTTGAGCAATTTGCCGGCCTCCTGGTTGGAGAGGTGTCCTTCCGATCCCTTAATCCTTCTTTTCACCTCCAAGGGATACGGCCCATCCGCCAGCATTGTCGGGTCATGGTTGAATTCCAGGATCAGAGCCTGACACCGTCGAAGGCGATCAACCACCAAATTCGTGCTACGCCCAAGATCGGTGATCAATCCAAGGCTCGAGCTGCCCGCCTTGACCACAAGTCCGACAGGATCGACGGCGTCGTGGCACTTTGTGAAGGTCTCGATCAGCAAATCATTGATGGTGATGGTTTGCCCGGAATGAATGACGACGGGGAGTGGCAGATTGCCGATCGTATGGCGAGATCTCTTCAGGGTAGAACTATTGACGTAGACCGGGATTTTGAGACGACGGGCCAGCGGGCCGGCCCCCTTGATATGATCCGAGTGCTCGTGAGTGACGATTAACGCATCGAGGCTCGCGGGATCGACGTCAATCAGGTTCAGACGCCAAAACAACTCCCGCATGCTCAGCCCGGCATCGAGTAGAACTCTTGTACCATTTACCTCCACGAGGCATGCGTTGCCCTTACTCCCCGAAGCCAAGACTGAAAACCGCATCCCCATTAAGTACCAAGGTATTTAGCTGAAGGCTGAAGTATTCCATTAACCCGCAAAACTCGAACCAAAAAGACGAACATCGAACGTCCAGCTCGCCACCGGCGAACAAGCACTTGTCGGCCAAGTGGCGACACCGTTCTCACGCTACACCGCTGTGCCCGAAGCCACCTTCGCCCCTAAATGTTTCGTCGAGAACCGCCACCTCTTTTACCTGAGCCCTGGCGACACGGCTCACGAGCATTTGGGCGATGCGATCACCTCGCTTGATCACGAAAGGAGCCCAGCCCCAGTTGATCATGATCAGCTTGATCTCGCCCCGGTAATCGGAATCGATGGTGCCCGGTGAGTTGACCATGCCAATGCCGTGTTTCAGCGCCAGACCACTGCGAGGCCGAGTTTGGATCTCGAAACCCGGCGGCACAGAGACCGCCAAACCTGTTGGGATCAGTTTGATCTCACCAGGGTTCAAAACGACCTCTCGATCGACTGCGGCCCGAAGATCCATTCCGGATGAGCCATCCGTCTCATACGCCGGCAAGGCAATATCTTCTTGGCCTTCGAGGCGTTTTACCTTGATCTCCACCCGCTCCATCACAGCTCCATGTCGGGATGCTCAATCACTGCTGAAATCGAGACAGCTCAAGTCCAACTCCTGCTCCCTCACAGGCCCCAGCGTGGTCAGCGAAACCTGATTGCTCTCAAAGGTCTCTTTTGCCACGGCCACGACCTCGTCCAGGGTGACCGCCTTGAGGCCCGAGACGAGTTCGTCGAACTCCATGAATCGACCGAAGACGAATTCGTTCTTAGCGAGACGCATCATCCTTGTATCCGTGCTCTCAGCGCCGAGAAAGATGCCGCCGATAAGGTGTTCCCGCGCGCCTTCAAGTTCTGACTGAGTGAGACCGCCGTTCTGCATTTTCCTGATCTCCTTCTTGACCACACCGAGGACGCGATTGACCTCCGCCGGTTCGGTGCCAACATAAACGCCAAGCAGGCCTGTATCCATATAGGCGGACAGAAAGGAATAGACCGAATAGGCCAGACCTCTGTTCTCTCTAATCTCCTGAAACAGGCGGGAGCTCATATTACCGCCGAGCATCGTGTTGAACATCGCACAGGCAAATCGGAGGTCACTCTTCAGATGGGGCGCGCGGCCTCCCAAACAGATATGAGCTTGCTCCAGGTCCTTAGTGTAGCAGGAGAGGCCGGCATTGGTTTGAGGCACGGTCCTCGTGGGGCCGCTACCGTTTTCGAGAGGCATGGATTCAAAAAGGGGCTTAAAAAAGGCGACCAGTCCATCGTGATCGATATTGCCTGCGGCCGCGATAATGATTCGGTTCGGCGTGTAGAATCGTTCGATGTGGTTGGTGATGGTCTCTCTGCTGATCGCCGCGACACTATCGCCGGTCCCGAGGACAGACATGCCGATAGGATGATCCGGCCAGAAAAGCCGGTTGAAGAGGACATGGATGTGCTCATCCGGAGTATCCTCGAGCATGCTGATCTCTTGTAGGATGACCTGTCGCTCACGACCCATATCTGTCGAATCGAAAAGCGGGTTCAAAAAGATATCCGAAAGGATCTCAGCAAGTTGAGGAAAGTGCTCGTCCAGGACCTTGGAATGAAAACAGGTGTGCTCCTTGCCGGTAAAGGCATTGGAGAGGCCGCCGATGGCATCGAGCTCCTTGGCGATCTGCAGGCTATTCCGCTTTTGTGTGCCCTTAAAGACCATATGCTCGATAAAATGGGAGACGCCGTTATCTGCGGTCACCTCGTCCCGCGAGCCCACGTCGACCCAAATACCGAGCGAAACGGAGCGATAATGCTCCAGCCGTTCGGAGATGATGCGCGTCCCGTTATCCAAGACCGTTTTGCGATACATTGAGCAAATATTTCTTCAAGTTTCAATAGCTTGGGCAGTATGAGCTGCAGACCATGCTCACTGCATCGGATTCTTAACACAAAATGCACCCCGTGTACACCCTCAGCGATCACGTGGAGATGATTAGTTATCTCTTTAGCATTACATTGAAAATATCAAATTCAGGGGCAGCTGGACACCGCGAAAAGGTAGTTCTCGGCAGCCCGGCTCTTCAATCGCTGGAGCATTGCGGAGGAGGGAAAATGACCACAGGTGGGCTAAGAACAGGCTCCATGACACAGCTTCTCGGACTCATCATGGAGACCTTTATTTCGTTGTCGAAGACCAAGTACAGGTGGGACAATCCTGGATTGTCCCGTTTCACGTCCCGTCTCATACCCCTCTCGTAGCATTGCAACAGGCGGCTCTTATGCGTACTACCACAGGCCGTCAAATCGCGTTGGGCGGAATCTTCACGCCTGGATGAACTTCCAGGGAACGGATACCCTCAATCTGCCCGCTGAGGCTTTTAACTTCTTCGATCAGCTTTTGCATGAAATGGTCGTCGGTCTTGGTATAAATCAGGACGTTGCCGTAATCGCTTGTCACCGCTATGCCTGGATAGCTATCGATCAGCGCCGCCTTTATCTGACTGGCCAGCGTGAGATCATCCATACTCTGTTGAGATTCCGGGGTAGTTCTGAACTGTTCGTTACCCGTGGCCTGACAAATGATCTCCACTGCATTGGCGACCGTAAGCTTCTGAATATGGATCATGATATCATAAAGAGCGCTGTCCCAGGGGTCTACACCATAAAGACTCTGGGTCCACTTTCGCCTTTCCTGGTCGTCCCTAAGAATCCTTGCCTCTGCCTCGTGCTTCGGGATCTTCTCACGTTCCATTTCAGCGAGTACGCGGTCGGCCAGATTGGCGATGATCCGGACCTTGAGCACGTGGGGAACTCCTTTGAGCAGCAGATGCCCGGCCAGACCATGATAGACCACGTTGTCCTTTTGCACACTTCGGGTTAGTGCACTCTGGTAATAGGCCACGAAAGAGAATTTGGTGTGACCCAGGCGCTCCAGGAGCGAAGGTGCATCATGAATGGCTTTAATCATTTTAATCTCAGGGACGTGGTACCGGTCGCTTGCATCAAGGATCACTTCACGGCTCAAGCACTTATAACCCAAACGCGAAGCCACCTTTTCAGCCACTTCCTTCCCCTTGCTGTAAGAACCTCTGGAAATTGTTATAATCGCCATGATTGCCTCCTGTCACTTGCCTTTCAGAGACGGTATTTTATCTCTTCCGCATTCATACTCTATCTCTTAGGCCTCTTCATAGGCCGGGTCCTACAGATAAAAGAAGTAAGCCATCGCTGTCAGGATCAGGACATATATTAGACTGAGAAATCCTCCAATCTTGATATAGTCCTTGGTGCGATACTCTCCGGGACCCATGTAGAGTGCGTTCACCTGATGGGTCGGCAGAATAAAGGAATTGGAAACCCCGAGGCCGACAACAACGGCCGCCACGCGCGGGTCGATTCCGATCCGGCTGGCAATCGAGATCCCCAGGGGAACGAGCAGAGCACAGGCGCCGACATTCGAAACCACCATGGAAAAACAACAGCTCAAGCAGGCAAGCAGGAGTAGGAGCAACAGGGGAGACATAAATTGGCCGAGGCCGCCGACAATGCCTTTTGCTATCCACTGGGCGGTCCCTGTTTGATCCACTGCCATCCCCAGAGGAATGAGACCCCCCAGCAGAAATACGGTGCGCCAGTCCACCGCCCGGTATGCCTCGCCGATGGTCATCACCTTGCTTAAAACCATACCCACGGCACCCACCATCAGGCAAACCGATAAAGGGATAGGATTATAGGGTCGCTTTTGGAAATAGAAGCTGGAAATGACCATCAGTAGAAGCGCGAACAAGAAGCATATCAAGGCCCATTTCGCCTTTTCCGGCTTGTGAAATTCCTCCTCAAAGGGTGAAATGATGATCAAGTTCTGGTGCAGGTCCTGTAGGGCATGGAATTGTTCCCATGTGCCATGGACGAGAACCGTATCGCCGGACTGGAGGGGGAGGTCGGCCAATTCCCGGTAATAGGTCTCCCCGCTTTGATGGACTGCGAGCGCAGTTACTCCGAAAGTTTCGCGAAAGCGGATCTCTGTGATGGTTCTGCCGATCAGACTCGAGCGAGGAGAAACCACCCCCTCAACGATTCCCGCTACGGAAGGATTGAACATGGAGTTCTTGAAAAGTCGGGGCTCTTCCCTTAAAACCAGCTCATAATCCTGCACAAAGTCCCTGACGCCTTGCTCAGGGCCGTAAGCACACAACGCAAGACCGGCCTGAATAGCCGTGCTCGGTAAAGGCGCCATATTTCGCACCCTGTCATCTCTGGCCACAGCTACGATATTGACCAGATATCGACGCCGGATGTCTACAATTTCTTGTGGCTCTTTGCGAGCATTATAGTCTTCCGGCACGAAAATTTCGTAAGGTCCACTAATTAACGGGTAGGAATCGAGGAATACACTTTGAGCAGCACCGCCTCGCTCCTCTGGGGAAGCGGGTCTTGTAGCGGAAGCGCGTGCAAGCAGACGCATTCCACCCATGGAAAGATAGAGAATTCCACCGGCGACGAGGGCTATGCCGATAGGCGTCAGCTCGAGGAAACCAAACTTGGGCATCCCCCGCGGGAGGATATCGTTAAGCAGAATCAGAGGACTAGTGCCGATCATCGTCAAAGTTCCGCCGAGAATTGCCGCCATACCGATGGGCATGAGAACTCGTGAGATGTGCGTCTTGAGTCTATGGGAGGCCACCAAACGGATAGCGGGTAAAAAGAGCACGGCTGCGCCGGTATTTTGCATCACGCTGGATATGGCTGCGATCAAAGCAGAAAAAATCATGACCAATCGTGAAGGGCTCTTGCCCACAAATCCCAGCAGGGGATGCAGGATCCGGCTGACTAGACCGGCGCGGTTCAGCCCGTAACTGATAATCATGACCCCGATAATAGCCACAACGGCATTACTGCTGAGACCGCGAAAAGCGTCATTGGCATTGAGCAGTCCCAGCTCGGGAAGCAAAACCATCATTAAAATGGCTACAACGTCGACACGTACCCACTCGATAACAAAAAGGAAGACCACTGTCGCGATGACGAGCAACATTAGAAGCTTGGTCCCGAGATGGGTATCTACTTCAAAAGGCAATCTCATGACGCCCATGTCATGAAGCTCGCGCCCCTCCGAAGTGACCAGTTCCGCCGATATATCCAGCCAAAAAGAGTGCTTCCCCGCCTTTGTACCGTTATTTACCTTGTACTCTATTTTCTGTGTTAGTGGGAGGGCACTGTCGGCCTCGGGAAAGTCAAATTTCACCAGAAGGTGGTGATAGGGCCTGTCCGGCCTGATCCTGTCGATGAAAGCGATGCCGCTTTCAGCGGGAGTAGAAATCCATATGATCACCGGCGCCGCCGTGCTCCGATTCCATGCCAGGGAACCGCTAGGGACGCGTGTGGGGTCATTCAAAAAGGCCTCGATCTCGAAACTTCCGGTTTCACCGGCAACCAGGGTCTGCAGGGGGCGTCTCATTCGAACAGTGATATACCGAGGCGCCCGCGAAGGTATAGTAGCCGTACCCCTCCCCGGTTTCTGCTGGTAGGACAAATCTCTAGATTGGACGTCGTACCCTTCGCAGGCCGATTTGAAGGCTCCCCAAAAACAAACCACGACGGCCAACAAGGCGACAGCGATGATCCATTTTTCCGTTTTCGTATAGATAGTCGGACCTCATCTCAACGAAATCATAACGCTACAAAAATCGAGGATGCTGTGCGCAACATCCCGCTTCATCCGGGAGATCCAAGGGGATAAAAGTGAAAACTAGAATCGCCGGGAAGACCAACCGAGGTTCCTTGACAATCCCGGTCCTGCTGGAGACATGGAGTGTCATCCGGCCACGGGTGAAAAGCGTTGTATCTCTTAGCACCTCATAATCGTCACCGTCTTGCTGTGATCAATTGTCATGTTCAATTTTAAGTTTCTCTTCAAGTGCCTTCAGCTGGCCTAGCAGTTCTTTTGAAGTCACACTATTCTTGTATGCCATTAGGATCAATTTTATAGAGACCAGAAATACACCAGCTTCAAGCAATAAATCATGAGTGAAACCCTTGCTGAACAATGCCAAGAAAAATAAAACAAATGTGATTACGATGACGATTAGAGACCCAAGGTCGAAATGCTCTTTCATTTTCTCCTCATGAGGTCGTTTCACACAAGTCAAAGAGACCTAGCTGGATGCCTCGGAGCTCTATAAGGAAGTTGAGAAAGGGTGTCAAAGAAATTGCATCTGCAGCTTGTATTAGTCAAACGTAGACTTGCCCAGATCTTAATCGGCGTGAGCAGAACGCCCTATGTGATGATGCCGTTCTCAATCAGCATTTGGGGTGCGGCTTCGATTAGGACGAACTTCCCCATCATGAGCACCTGGGCGTGGATGAATTGTTTTTGTTGAGTCTCTGGGCCATTGACTGCTTTAAACGGCGCAGTGAGGGAATCTATGTCTTGGCAAGGACCGGCACTTCTCAGACCCCAGACAAAGGCAGATCTATCTGCAGCTAGCTCAGCAGTATTTGAGAGGATATGTCATGGCAACCTCTCTGACAAAGAGGTTTGGGTTTGGTTGGAAGATTATTCTTGGGCTCCTCTTTGTATTTCTTGAGAAGGTCCTTAGTCGTGCCGTGGCACGATCCGGGACCCTCGACAGCTACGGACTTTCAGATTGTTTACCTGATTGTCCCGCATATTTCAACAAAGATAGTTATCGTACGGCCCCGGGCCTCTTGAGTTAAAAAATGGGTTAGCCAAGGGACTAACCCACTGAAATGTTCATGAAGACGAAGAGTCCTGATTCAGTTGATCGTCTTACGATACACTTTCGAGGCTTTCTCCGAGGGCGGCCTTGCGTGAGAGGGCGATGCGGCCGTTCTTGTCGACGTCCAGGACCTTCACGAGGACCTCGTCCCCTTCATGGAGCACATCCGTCACCTTGTTGACCCTCTCCTTGTCGAGCTGCGAAATATGGATCAGCCCGTCCGTCCCGGGCAGGATTTCGACAAAGGCGCCGAAGTCCATGATCTTCACGACCTTACCCATATAGAGCCTGCCTACCTCGGCGTCCTGAATGATCCCATTGATCTTATCCACTGTGGCCTTTGCAATTTCGGCGTCGGAGGATGCAATGGTCACCTTGCCATCGTCATCCACTTCGATTCTTGATCCGGTCGAAGACGTGATCTCGCGTATCACTTTACCGCCCGGGCCGATCAGGACCCTGACCTTCTCCGGCCGAATCTGAAGTATGGTTATGATCGGAGCATAGGGCGATATCTCAGGCCGCGCCTTTGAGATGGCCTTATCCATCTCATCCAGGATGTGGAGTCGGGCCTCGCGGGCCTGCTCCAGGGCCTTTTGCATCACCTCGCGGGTGATGACGTCCATCTTGATATCCATCTGGATCGCGGTCACGCCGCCGCGGGTGCCGGTGACCTTGAAATCCATATCGCCGTAGTGATCTTCATCTCCAATGATGTCGGTCAAGACGGCCATGTTATCACCATCGGAGATCAGACCCATGGCGACGCCGGCCACCGCCTCTGTGATCGGCACGCCCGCGTCCATCAAAGACAGGGACCCACCGCACACGCTGGCCATCGATGAAGACCCATTCGACTCCAGGATTTCGGAGACGACTCGAATCGTATATTGGAATTCCTCCTTGGACGGCAAGACGGGCCGCAATGCCCGGCGGGCCAGGGCGCCGTGGCCGATCTCTCGCCGCCCGGGACCACCTAACCTGCGAGCCTCGCCCACGCAGTAGGGCGGAAAATTGTAATGGAGAATGAATCGCCGCGAGATATCGCCAAGGATGTTTTCAATCCGCTGTTCGTCGTACTCTGTGCCCAGGGTTGTCAGGACCATGGCTTGGGTCTCACCGCGGGTGAAGAGGGCCGCCCCGTGGACACGAGGTAAGACACCCACAAGACACTCGATCGGTCTCACCTCCGTGAAAGGGCGTCCATCGATGCGGCGTCCTTCTTCCAAAACCATCTTGCGGACCATATTTTTCTCGAGATCGTGGATCAATTCCTTGATCTGCCCCTCCTGGTCCTCGTATTCCTCGGAGAGCTTTGCCACGACCTCTGTTGCCACTTGATCCCGTCGCTTCTGCCGCTCTTTTTTGTCGGCGGTTCTAATCACCTCTTGCAGCGACGGGGTGGACAATTCGATGACGCGATTCTCCAGGACCTCGTCTTTGGCCGGGGGCGTGAATTCTCGTTTGGGTTTGCCCAGCTCGGCCTTCATATCCAACTGCATCTGCAACATGGGTTGGATGGCGTTGTGTCCATAGAAAATCGCCTCAATCATGTCCGATTCCGATACGAACCTGCCGCCACCCTCGACCATGACCACGGCATCCCTATTCCCGGCGACAATGATATCGATGTCGCTCTCTTCGAGCTCGCTCTTGGTTGGATTGATGACAAGACTTCCGTCCAATCTTCCCACACGTACCGCCGCGATGGGCCCATCAAAGGGAATATCCGAGATCTCAAGGGCCGTGGAGGCTCCCAACAGGGCGAGGACATCGGCCTTGTTCTCCTTGTCTGTTGAGAGGACGCTGGCAATGACCTGGATTTCGTAAAAGTAACCTTTGGGGAAAAGGGGCCGGAGGGGCCGGTCGATAAGCCGGGATGTCAGGGTCTCGGCCTCACTCGGCCTGCCCATGTCTCTTCGGAAATAATTCCCGGGGACCCTGCCACCCGCGTATGACATCTCTTGATACTCGACCGTCAGGGGCAAGAAATCGACGCCCTCACGGACCTGATCCGTCGAGACCACGGTGACCAAAACGACCGTCTCACCCAGGGTGACGACGGCCGAACCGCTGGCCTGTCTGGCTACCCGCCCAACCTCGACCGAAATGGCCTTACCATCAATATCTACCGAATATGCTTTAATCATCTTCTGAAAATCCTCTCGGCGTGTTCGAAATGTATTCTGCCCAATGTATTTTGTTGCCGCCGGTCATCGACCCCCAGGAGCCGATACCTACTTGCGCAAACCGAGTTCATCGATAACCTGCTTGTATCTGTTGACATCCGTCCGCTTCAAATAGTTCAGTAGTCTCCTGCGCTGACCCACCAGTTTCAGCAGGCCGCGGCGCGAATGGTGGTCCTTCTTGTGAATTCTGAAATGGTCGGTCAGATACTGGATTCGGTTGCTCAGCAAAGCTACCTGTACTTCGGTTGAACCCGTGTCCTTGTCATGAAGCTTGAACCGATCGATGATCTCTTTCTTGACGTCCGGCGTTAAGACCACTTTTCCTTCCTCCTTCACACTTTTTGGTTAGAAATAGAGGCTCCGCATCAAAAGGGTCAGGAATGGCGGAACCATTTGTATTTGAGCACACCCGAAGGCGCGGCTTACTCAGCTAACTTGTTCATTGAAAACACGGTTGATCTTCAAACGGCGGCCGGATTCACGATTCGAGCAGTCTATCTCCACGATGGCGACCAGATCATCGCCGTTGAGCAGTATCATCGGACCCGCCTGTTGTTCATCATTATCCCGCCGTGCCATGATTTCAGTCCAATCGGGCTGATATCCGCTCCTGATCTGCCCGGCCAGGCGGGCATCGATCTGAGCACCTTGAATGTGATCAACGGCTCGCCACAGGGGTACAATCCTCTCTGTCAGCCTCGCCTCTAATACTTCCGGCTCGACATCCTTGAGATCAATGGCGTCTTCAACCGAAAAGGGCTCGTTTGTGAGACGCCGCAAGGCCTTGAGGTGCGCGCCCGGCCCCAGCTGCCTCCCCAGATCCGCAGCCAGGCTCCGGATATACGTGCCGCTTGAGCAGACAACCTCCATGGTCAGATCCGGCAACTCCAGAGAGGTGATTGCGATCGAACGGATGGTGACCTTCCTTTTAGGCAGCTCAAATTCGATCCCTTTGCGAGCGAGCTTATAGGCCCGCGTGCCCTTGTATTTCAGGGCCGAGAACGCCGGCGGCACCTGCTCGATCTCGCCCACGAACTGGAGGGCCTTTTTGTGGACCATTTCAGGCGTCAAGGCGGGGACCGCCTGTGTTTGAACCACATGGCCGGTTAGGTCGAGGGTGTCCGTCTCAGCCCCCAAGCCGAGCCGCGCGCGGTACGTCTTCTCCCCGGCCATGATATACCGTGACAGCTTGGTCCCTTCCCCCAAGAGGATGATCAATAATCCCGTGGCAAAAGGGTCCAGGGTACCCGCATGCCCCACTTTGCGGATGCCCAGCGTCCGCTTGATGTGACGTACCACTTCGGAGGACGTCTTACCTTCACGCTTGTCGACCAGAATGATTCCGTCCCGGCGTGTTCGCATGCGCGAGATCAGTCACCCTGCGCTTCACTCGATCTCACCCTCTCGAAGAGTTCCTCCATGTACTGGGCCTTCTTGAGGGTGGGATCAAACTTGAATACGACATCGGGGATGTACTTGAGTTCGATCCGTTGGCCGACCTCTCGCTTGATGAATCCCGTTGCGCTGTCCAGGCCGGCCTGGACCTGTTTGATATCTTCTCCGCCACCGATGAAGCTGTAAAAGATCTTGGCGTGCTTCAGGTCGTTGCTCAATTGAATCCCGGTCAAGGTAGCCGCCCTGACTCGCGGATCCCTGACCTTCCTGGTGAGCACATCAGCGACCTCCCGCAGTAGCTCTTCACCGACTCGCGCTGCTCTCTTGCCCGCCAACATCGCTCACCTCGCTCACAGATTCATGATCTCCTTCTCAGATGAGACGATCTCAGCCAAAAAGAGAGACTCCAAAAAACTAAGGATGTTGTTCAGTGAGGCATCGATATGACGCCTGTCGTTACCAACCGCACTCACCCCCAATTCGATCTTCTGCCACAGGTCGTTCGAGCCGACCTCTGCGACGGCAACGTTGAATTTGTGCCGAACTCGATCCACCATACTTCGGACGACCTTCCGCTTTCCCTTGAGCGATCGGTTGTCGTGCAGGTGAAGCTCTATCTTGAGGGTGCCGACAACCACGGCCTACAACTCCGGTGCGACCTCTTCCATTTGGTAGACTTCCAGGACGTCACCCGGTTTAATATCTTGGAAGTTTTCGAGACCGATCCCGCACTCGTACCCGGTCTGCACCTCTTTGACATCATCCTTGAATCGCCTTAAGGATCCAATCTTACCGTCAAAGACCACCACGTCGTCCCTCAGCAGCCGCGCGTGGGCGTTTCGCTCAACGTGCCCGTCGGTCACTTGACAGCCGGCCACAATACCGATGCGGGGCACATGGAATGTCTCTTTGACGTCCACGCGGCCGATCGTGTTCTCCTTGTAGGTCGGCTCCAGGAGACCCACCATGGCCGATCGGATATCTTTGGTCGCGTTATAGATCACGTCATAATAGCGGATATCGACGTTTTCCCGCTCGGCTACCTCCGTTGCCCTCGCTGAAGCGCGGACATTGAAGCCGATGATAATGGCACCGGAAGCGGAAGCGAGCATGACGTCCGTCTCCGTAATGCCCCCGGTCGAGGAATGGATGACCTTTAGTTTGACCGCGTCGGTGCTCAGCTTGAGAAGGGCTTCGGAAAGGGCCTCCAGGGAACCTTGTACATCCGTCTTGAGGACGATGTTGAGCTCCTTGACCTCTCCCTCTCTGATCTTCTCATAGAGATCGTCCAAACTGACGATCCCGCGCTGGCCCAGATCGCCACCCCGCATTTGGGACCTGCGGTAATCGATCACACGCTTGGCCGTCTTTTCGTCCGGGACGACGATGAAATCGTCGCCGGCCATGGGGACACCGGAAATCCCGTAAATTTCAGCGGGAAAGGAGGGGCCGGCCGTTTGTATCCTGCGTCCGCGACTATTGTGCATCGCCCTCACTTTGCCGTAGCGATCCCCACAGACGAACGTGTCTCCCGCCTTGAGAGTTCCATTTTTGATGAGCACGGTCGCCACGGGGCCCTTGCTCTTATCAAGTCGGGCCTCGACAATCGTCCCCCTTGCGGGTTTGTCCGGGTTGGCCTGCAGTTCCAGCAATTCAGCCTGGAGCTGGATCAGTTCCAGAAACTCATCGACACCCTCACCGGTCTTGGCCGAAATGCTACCGTAGACGGTATCGCCGCCCCACTCTTCAGGTGCTAATTCGAGTTCGGCCAGTTGCCGTCTGACCTTGTCCTGGTCGGCTTCGGGCTTATCGATCTTGTTCACCGCAACAATCATGGGAATACCGGCTGCCCGGGCATGATTGACGGCCTCTTTGGTTTGAGGCATCACACCGTCGTCGGCGGCCACGATGAGTACAATCAGGTCTGTGACCTTTGCCCCTCGCGCCCGCATGGCCGTGAACGCCTCATGGCCAGGTGTATCGAGAAAGACGATATCGCCGCCTTCCTTTTCGACATAGTAGGCCCCGATGTGCTGGGTAATGCCGCCCGATTCTCCGCCGATGATGTTGGACTTCCGGATGTAGTCCAGGAATGAGGTCTTACCATGATCCACGTGCCCCATGATCGTTACGACGGGCGGTCTGGGCTTTAGGTCTTCCGGTTTGTCCTCGGTCTCGGCCAGCACGCTCTCCAGTTCCACCTGATCGAGTTCAAGTTCGTATCCGAACTCGTCGGCCACCACTGATGCGGTCTCGAAATCAAGGGTCTGGTTCATACCGCCTTGAACACCAAGTCCCATCAACTGCCTAATGATTTCGACCGCCTTGGTGCCCATCGCCTTGGCCAGCTCCGCCACGGTGACCTTTTCCGGAACCTTGATCCTTCGTTTAATGGCCTTCGGAACCGTGATCTCGGTCTGCTTCAGCTTCTTGCGAGCCTCTTTACCCTTCTTTCCAGCCTGCCTATCCTTGCGCCTTACCAGGCGGCCTTCGTACAGCTCCGCCCGCTCAATGATCTCAACCCGGCGATGGCGCGCAGATCCCTTCATGTCGACATCTTCCTTAGCAGCCCGCTTCTTCTCCTTTTTCTTTTTACCCGGTTTGGCCTTCTTCGGTTCGCCCGGAGGAGGTGTCGACTCTGGCGCCGGACCTGATGACTTGGCCTCTTCTACGGGCGTGATCTCCTTTTTTCTTCCCGTGATGACGGCCCGTAGGGGTCCTTCGTCGGCCCTCTTTATGATCTTGGCCGGTTGATCGCTCGCCTTTCTCTTCGCCCGTTTCGGGGGCTCTTTCGCCTTCTCCACGGGCTCTGCCTTTTCCTTGCTGGGGGGTTCCGCTTCGGTAGGGGCTTCCTCCGGGACGGACGTTGCCGCAGCCTCGGCTTCCTTCGCCTGCTCTTCTTCGGCCACCTGGGGCGACTCCGGTTCCGCCGCCCCCATCGCCGTTTCTTGGATCTCCATACCTTCTTCCAGTTTAGGCTCAGCCACCGGCGCTTCAGCTTCAGGCTCCGGCTCCACTTTGATCGGCTCTACCTTCACCTTCTTCCTGCGGCGACGGATGACGGTCGGCTTGATCCTTTTCTCCTCAACGACTTCCGACACGACACCCTTGACGACGTCTCTGGCCTGCATGATCGCCTCTTCATCCAGGGTACTCATATAATTCTTGATACTCATGCCTCCGGCTTTTAGCTTTGCCACCAGTTCCTTACTATCTAGTTCGAGTTCCCTGGCCAATTCGTAGACCCTGACCTTAGCCATTTATTCCCCCAAATCCGTTTTGAGAACTAAGCGGACGGCTTCCGCATCAATCTGAATCGGACGTCTCAGGGCCCTTTGAAGGCGATTTCCCTGCAAGGCCCTTTGAAGACAGGAGGCCTTCTTGCACATGTAGGCGCCCCTGCCGGGTCGCTGCCCAAGTTCGTCTCTCACCAACCGCGACGTCTCATCCAGCGTATATCGAACAAGCTGGTCTTTCTCTTTTTTTGCCCGGCATGAGATGCACGTCCTAATGGGTTTATGACGCTTGCCCCTCGCCATCGGCGGACGCATCCTTTACGGTCTCTTGCGAGTCGAGAGCCGTCCCCTTGTCTTTCAGTTCCGGACTCACCTCCTCTTCCGGCGTGTGACCCTCCTCTTGCTCCGATACCTCATCCTGTTTCTTGCTTTCGACGTAACGGGTTGCGGCCTCGATCAACTTTGCCGATTTCTCCTCCCCGATGCCTCGCACCTGAACCAGGTCCTCAACCGTTACCCTGGCCAGCTCATCTGCCGATCTGAAACCGGCCTGATAGAGACTTAGTGCGGTTCCTTCACCGACGCCGTCCAGATTGAGCAACGATTCGTAGGCTTCCTTAAGCGTCTGGTTGTAGTTCGTCTCACTGGTGACATCGAGGCTCCAACCGGATAGTTTTGATGCCAGCCGGACATTTTGCCCCCGCTTCCCGATGGCCAGGGAAAGCTGGTCATCGGGAACCACGACTTCCATGCCCCGGTCGCCCTCGTCAACCAGCACCCGAACGATTTCGGCGGGTGCGAGAGCATTGCAGATGAACTTGGCCGGATCGTCATCCCAGGTCACGATGTCGATCTTCTCGCCTCTCAGCTCTTGAACCACGGCCTGAACCCGGCTGCCCTTCATTCCCACACAAGCACCCACTGGGTCAACATCGCCGTCCTTGGAGCTAACCGCGATCTTTGCTCGACTCCCGGGTTCACGGGCGACCTGGACGATGGAGACGATCCCCTCGGAGATCTCGGGGACCTCATTTTCGAACAGGGCCGCCAGGAAATTTGGGTGCGTTCGCGAAAGCAAGATCTGAGGACCGCGACTGAACTGTTTTACATCTAGGATATAGGCCCTAATTCGGTCCCCCTGTTTGTAGTTCTCTTTGGGGATCTGTTCCTTGACCGGCAGTTCAGCTTCCGTGCGCCCGAGGTTGACAATGATCGACCCCTTATCGAAACGCTGGACGATCCCGTGGATGATCTCGCCACGCCGGTCTTTATAATCGTCATAAACGATATCGCGTTCGGCCTCCCGCAGCCGCTGCATAATGACCTGTTTGGCGGATTGGGCAGCAATTCGACCAAAGGCGTCAGGATCCATCTTGACACCAAGGCTGTCACCGATTTCCGAGTCCGGATCGATCTCCTGCGCCTCTTCCAGAGTGATCTGAACTTCTGCGTCCGTGAGTTTGGCGACCACCTCCTTGAATTCAAAGACCTCGATCTCGCCCATTTCATCGTTGAAATTGACTTCCAAATCATAATTTGGACCCAACTTCTTCTTGGCTGCGGCCTTCACGGCCTCTTCCAGGGTCTTGATAAGCACTTCCCGATCAACGCCCTTTTCACGGCTTACTTGATCAATGACCTTACTTAGATCTGCAACCATATTGCCCTTACTCCCTAGGTTTCAGAGGGTTTTTATCGATCAAACTCGTATACAAGGTTGGCCTTTTCGATATCGGAGCGTGAGAGAGAGACGGTGTCGCCGTCCACCTCCAGATAGAGCATCCGCTCATCCAGCCTCTTTAGGACCCCCGTATAGTTTCGTCTTCCCGGGGTCGGTTTTGCCATTCGCACCTTGATCTTTTCATCGATCGCACCGACAAAGTCTGCTTCTTTCTTGAGAGGTCTATCGACGCCCGGCGATGAGACTTCCAACGTATATCTATGCGTAATCACGTCTTTGACGTCGATGAGTGGTCCTAGCTCCCTGCTGACACGCGCGCAGTCATCGATCGTGACCCCACCGGTCTTGTCGATATAGAGTCTCAGAACCCACTGCCCGTGCATGGCGAAATACTCGACGTCAACGAGCTCAAACCCCAGCTCTGCCAAAGGCGGCTCAACCAGCTCCGACACCCGTTCGGCAATCTGGACCCTGAGCGTTGTCATCTTCCCCTGCTCCTGTGTGGGGCCCTCGCGGAATGCAATCGGGCCCTAAAAAAGAAAAAAGCGGGCCCTTCGACCCGCTTCCCGCGTACAGACTGGATTCTCGTCAGTATTGCTATTGCTTCGGCATCATATGGAAATCGAGATAACCAATATGACCTCCGCAATTTGAAGTAAATTAGCCGCCGAGGCTAACAACCTCAAAAAGGGAACCGGGTCCTCTACCGGGGGTATCTACTGGAGCGGGCAACGGGGTTCGAACCCGCGACCCCAAGCTTGGGAAGCTTGTGCTCTACCAGCTGAGCTATGCCCGCATCTCCAAACTGGGTTTCCTGCTTTGTGCCAGCGAACACCCCTCTACTGTGGGAGTTTGATCTTCCCTCCTACAGCATCGCACGGAATATTAGCACATGATTTCCCAAAGTCAAGATCTATTTGGAATCCGGCTCCGGCTAGAAGATCTTGACATAGCGTCGACTCCGAAATAAAATCTTGACGTTGGCAGACAGACCAATTGAAACTCTTTGCGCACTTGAATGGATCGCCAGACCATGCCCAACTCCAAGGGAAGATGACGAAAGTATCCTCCGAAGACGAATCAGACCACAGCCTATTACGCATCCTAAAATCCCTGCTCGGGAAAAGAACCCATCTGAACGAAGGCACGGACCTAGCCGAAGAGATCCACGATCTCATGGATGAGGGTCAAGCGAGAGGCCTCATCTCCGGCGAAGAAACGGATATGGTCTATGGTGTCCTGGATCTCAAAGAGACAAAGGCCCATTCCGTCATGATCCCCCGAACGGAAATTTCGTCCGCCTCCGTCAACTCGACCTTGGGCCAAATCATCCAGCTGGTATCCGAATGCGGACATACGAGGATCCCGATCTGTGGCGATAGTATTGATGAGGTCTACGGCATCCTCAACGCCAAGGATCTCTTGAAGCTTTGGGGCAAGGACCTCGACTCTAAGATCCCCGAGGGGATTTTGCGGAAACCCCTCTTCGTGCCTCGGAACCAGAAGATCGGCGAGATTTTTGAAGAGCTCAGGGCCAAGAAAACCCATCTTGCTATTGTGACCGATGAATACGGCGGAACCGCCGGCATCATCACGATTGAAGACATCGTTGAAGAGATCGTCGGTGAAATCATGGACGAGCACGACGCCGAACCTCCCCTCCTCACCGTCCTCGATGAGCAAACGATCTTGGTGGATGCCCGCCTTGAGGCGGAAAAACTCGCAGAGCATTTCGGTGTCACGCTCCCTGAGGGCGATTTCGAGTCGGTCGGAGGATTCGTCATTCACCTCTTGGGGAGGGTTCCCGACGCGGGCGAAAAGATCGAATACAAAGACATGGAGATGACGATCAAGTCGGCCGATGACCGCAAGATCAGTCGCATCCTTATTGCTCACCAACCATCTTCCAAGACCGAGGCCAAACTATAATACGCGTCCCCCCCAAGCGCCTGGAACCCGTGAGCAGAGTTTCTGGGCTCGTATGAAGCTTCATGAAATGATGTCTGTGATACCCTATCGCCCGGCCATGGGGGTCTCTTTTCAAGAAACCTTACTTGCTCGAACGCTGAAGAGGCTTGCAAGCAAGGCGGCCGGAGCAGACCCGGAGAATGCGCCCAGGCTGTCAATCCGGCCTATACCGCGGGGTGGCCCTCCGGCCGCCTCGGGCAGCGCCTTATGCAGAGACAGCGCACTCAATTACCCGTTTTTGAAAAGAGACCCCCATGACCAGGCGAACAGACGTCGGAGAATCTCAAAATGTCAAATTCGAGTACCAACTTTGTGAAATTTCCCGGTCGATCAACCTGGCCGCCCCACTGCAAGCGGCGGCGCTGACTCCTAACAGGATTCTATTCATCAATGCCCCTGACCCCAGCCATGAGGCCTTTAGGTGCCATCCTCTCCGGTCTGTTGTTAACCGCGGCATTCCCTCCGGGCAAGCTCGACTGGCTTGCCTGGTTCGCCCTGGTGCCTTTGTTTACGATTCTGTCGGGCGAAGCACCCGCACGGGCGTTTCGATGGGGTCTGATCATGGGACTGTCCCATTACCTGAGCCTGATTTATTGGATCGTGGTGGTCCTGAAACACTATGGCGGCCTAAATGTCCCTACCAGTGTCGCGGCACTTGGCCTGCTAGCCCTCTATCTGGCCCTCTATCCGGCGGTATTCGCCGTCCTGAGCGTCCGCCTCTGGCAATCCCGCTACTTCGTCCTACTGACGGCAAGCTTGTGGGTGGGGCTTGAATATATCCGGGCGACGATCTTGACGGGATTTCCCTGGTGTCTTTTGGGCTATTCGCAGTATCAGAAGTTGGGACTTGTCCAGATCGCCGATCAGGTCGGTGTCTATGGGATTTCCTTCCTCATCGTCCTGGCCAACGCCTTTCTCTTTCGCCTCTTGATCGATCGCACCGCATCGAGGCGAAGCCTTCTGTTCCTGGATGCGCCTCTCCTCCTTTGCATCGCCATATATACCTGGCTCTACGGTCAAGATCGTCTCTCCGCATATACGGCGAATGATATAACCCCACACCACGCCCGTATCGCCATCATTCAAGGCAACATCGACCAGTCCATTAAGTGGAATCCTCGTTTTCAGGCAAAGACGCTCCAAATTTATTATTCCTTGAGCCGTTCAACGTCATCTTTCCGGCCGCAGTTGATCGTTTGGCCGGAGACCTCCGTCCCCTTTTTCTTCCAAGACCGCTCTGATTTATCGGAGCTCGTTGCCGAAATTCCAAAGGAGCTTGGTGCCGACCTCATCTTCGGAAGCCCAGCGTACGATCAAACCATGACGGGGACAGAGTATTACAACCGCGCCTATCATCTTTCTCCGGACGGGGAATCGGCTGGTTATTATGACAAGATCCATCTGGTCCCCTTCGGGGAGTATGTGCCCCTCCAAGAACTCTTTCCTTTCATCCATCGACTCGTCATCGCGGCCGGCGATTTTGAGTCCGGTAAGACCGCGACGCCGCTGAAGCTCCCTTTCACCTCGGCGGGCCCCCTCATCTGTTTTGAGATCATCTTTCCCGAGCTGGCTCGGTTGCAGGTACAAAAGGGAGCCCAGTTGCTCGTCAATCTCACAAACGACGCCTGGTACGGGATGACCAGCGCGCCTTTTCAGCATTTGAGTATGGCCGTCTTTCGGGCTGTAGAAACGAAACGCCCGCTGATACGGGCCGCGAATACGGGTATCAGTGCCTTTATCAGCCCCGTGGGCCATATCGCCGATCAAAGCGATATCTTCACGGAAGCCGTCCTGGAGCGAGAGATCGGCCTGCCGAGTACCGCTTCGACGACCCTTTATGTCCGATTTGGAGATCTGTTTGCGCTTCTCGCTTTGTTTTCAAGTATGGTGTATATTTTGGGTAACCTCTGTTATAATCGCCTAGGACAAAAAAAGCTCGATTCGCAGGAATCGGAAGCCAGCCCCGCCGCTTGCCGCAGGAGGTTACCCGCCTCAGGAGGGCGGCCAGGTTGATCGACCGGCAAACTTCACGAAGTTGGTACTCGAATTTGACATTCTGAGATTCCGCGACGTCTCTTCGAGTTAAGGTATCAAAGATCTCGTTTCATGGAGTTTAATACGAGGAGTCAATTAGAGTGACGAGGCAAAAGAGAAGAGGAGTATAAAAAAAGCAGCGGTTAAGGGTTAGGGAGAGCCTTGGCAGCCACATCGATGTATTCAGCCGTTGCGGGTACGTAATACACGGGAAGGGAGTATAGCGATGCAAGAAGAAATCATGACCAAGATCGAAGATATCATGGGCCAACTCAATGAACTTCGAGGTCATCTTTGACTTAGACGAACAGCAAAAGGAGCTTGACCAACTCGAAAAAACAATGGCGCAGGCCGACTTTTGGCAAAAAGACCAAGCAGAAATCTCAAGGTTGAGCCAGCAGCGGGCCCTGATTCGTGAAAAAATCGAGCAGTGGCAAAAGTGTTACCGTGACACGGAAGATGCCAAGATCCTCGCCGAAATGGCTTGCGAAGAAGACGATCAACCCACCTTGGCGGAAGTCGAACAGGATCTCTCTCGTCTTGAGGATGCTGTTAAGAGCTTTGAGTTTCAATCTCTTCTTGGAGGGGCCGACGACCACAGAAATGCCATCATCGCCATCAACGCCGGCGCCGGCGGGACTGAAGCGCAGGACTGGGTCGAGATGCTCTTTCGAATGTACCTGCGCTGGTGTGAGTCCAAGGGCTTTACAACCGAGGTGATCGATTACCTCGCCGGGGACGAGGCCGGGGTCAAGAGTGTCACCTTTGCTGTGGCAGGCCCTTACGCTTACGGACATCTAAAATCAGAACACGGCATTCATCGCATGGTGCGTATTTCCCCCTTCGACGCTACGGGCCGCCGCCATACGTCCTTCGCGTCCGTATCCGTCCTGCCGGAAGTGGATACGGATATCCAGATCGAGATCGAAGAAAAGGATCTGCGGGTTGACACCTTCCGCGCCAGCGGACCCGGTGGTCAGCATGTCAACAAGACGAGTTCGGCGGTACGCATCACGCACCTCCCGACAGGTATCGTGGTGCAGTGTCAAAACGAGAAATCACAGCACCGCAACCGGGAGATGGCCTTGAAGGTCCTAAAGTCCAGGCTCTATGAGCAAGAAATGCAGAAACGGGAGCAGAAAAAGCAAGAACTGCATCAAAATCAGAAGGAGATCGCCTGGGGCAGTCAGATTCGATCGTACGTCTTTAATCCCTACCGAATGGTCAAGGATCATCGCAGCAACGTCGAGGTCGGCAATCTGGAGCGGGTCATGGACGGGGACATCGACATGTTCATCGATGGCTTTCTAAGGTTAAAGCGCTAACCTCCTGGAGCCTCCTAGCCGCCCTGATAGACCTCGTCGATACTCTCGATATAGGCCCCGATACCGGCAACGATGCCGTCGGAGAGTTTCTCAAGGTACTTCCTGCTCAGAAGGCGTTTCCTCTCGGTGGGATTGGTAATAAAGCCTGTCTCCACTAAGATGGCCGGCATTTCGGCCCCAATGAGGACGTAAAAGGGTGCCTGCTTGACACCGAGGCTCTTTACCCTCTTGTATCCTGTCTTGATCCTTGAAACCATCCCCTTCTGAACCTCATGGGCCAACCTACTCGATTCATTAATCTTGGTATTCAGCATCAGATCGTTCAGGATATTCTGAAGATCGCTAATGTGCTTCTCAGACGTCGCATTTTCCCTGGCGGCAACCATCACCGCTTGCTCGTCGGTCGCCATGTTCAGGAAATAGGTCTCCAGCCCATGAACGCCTCGTAGCTTGTGGGCATTGATATGGAGGGAGACGAACAGATCGGCCTTCTTCACGTTGGCAAAGGCCGTTCTTTTCTCGAGAGAGAGAAAGATATCCCGATTCCTCGTCAAAATGGCCTCTAGACCGAGTTGCTGCTCGAGCTTTTCAGCCAGTATCTTGGCCAGATTCAATACGATATCCTTCTCTTTCGCACCCCCCTTGAAAAAACAACCTGGATCCTTGCCGCCATGGCCGGGGTCAATGACGACTCTGCGGACGCTGAGACCGAGCTGTCTGGCCAGGGAGAGATCCTTGGCAGGTTTCTTTACCTTCCGGATCCCCTTCCTCACGGGCCTTTGATCTGGTTCCGCCTTCTTCTGTTTTGATTCGGCGACCTCTTTTTCAAGGCCACGCACATCCACGACGATTCGAAAGGGGTCGTGCAAATGAAAGATCTTGTAGCCCCCGATACTATTGATATCCAAAACCACCCTGACCGTATCCTTGGTGTACTGAGCGGCGCGGGCCCTTTGGAGCAAACCGTCACGGATGGGGATGGAACTCTCGATATCGGCACCGACGTGGGCCTGCTGCAAGTCCACATAGAGCCGACGGGGCTTCTTATTTGACGGATCCGCTCGCAGTAGGTGCGATATGTAGTTCACGGGCTGCTCCAGGTCGATGACCACCCGTGTATATGACGGTGTGGACCAGTGGCGGATATCAGCTACCTGCGTGAGTTCTTGGGAGTTCGATGGACGCGTGCCGTCGTCCCCCTGGCTCTCCCGTCTCGCGATCATTGTAGCGATTTGATCAAGTCGCTTGCGGGCCTTCGGTCGCATGTCACCGGAGGCAAACTTGATATCAACCTTCAGGAACTCGACGTACGCCTGGGTGAGATCCTGCTTGTCTTGATAGAGTATTTCTCCAATTTGATACTGGGCATCGTCGGCCAGGCGATGCTTTGGATACTCCTGCACCAGCTTTCTTAAGCGTTCGAGCGATTTGTCCAGGTCTTGAGAGCGGCCCGAGTACCGATAGAGCTTCCTGAGCATGCGGGCTGATCGGTACATGGCCCAAGCCGCCTGGTCGCTCTCGGGGTAGCGCGTAAAAACGTCCTCGTAACCTCGGCTACACTTCAGCCAGTTGTCACGGTAGGCCATGTTCTTGGGTGAGCGATACAGGGACCTACGGCAGTCGTCGGCCATCCTGAGGAGGCTTGCCGGGCGTGATTCGGTCTGAGACCACACCTCAGTCGCGCCGATCATGCTAAGACCGCAGCATACGATAAGTAGCAGCCGTATGAGGGCGAATCGGCGCGTGCCCGGGCCACCGGCTGAGACCGAAATCAGCCTCCACCGAAACCAGCCAATGAGGGGGGTAAATATAGTTTTGCTGCACCTGTGAGAACCGATCGATTTCATCCCGTCTTGTGTTCCATGAACTCCTTTATCTTGCTGAGTTCGACCAAGGCCTCCAGGGGGGTCATGGAAGAGATATCCAAGTTTCGAAGCCATTTCTTGATCTGGGACTCCTTGCCCCCAAAGAGGTTCAGCTGTGCGATCTCAGCGCTTTCGTCGTTTAACTGGGTCTTGGCCATGCGCGGTCTTCCCTGCTCATCCATCTCGCCGCCCTCCAGGTTTTCCAAGATCTCCGTGGCCCGACGCACGACCTCCTCGGGTAGACCCGCGATCTGGGCGACTTGGATGCCATAGCTCCTGCTCGTGCCGCCCGGGACAAGCTTGCGCAAAAAGATGATTCGGCCGCTCCACTCCTTGACCGCGATATTGAAATTCTTCACACGCGCCTTCGTCGTCGCCATATCGGTCAGTTCGTGGTAATGGGTCGCAAAAAGGGTCCTGACTCCTTTGCCCGATCGGTCGTGAAGCGCCTCTGCAATGGCCCAGGCGATGCTTAAACCGTCATAGGTACTCGTGCCGCGGCCGATCTCATCCAAGATGACCAAGCTCCTCGCGGTAGCGTGCCTCAGGATATTGGCCGCTTCGTTCATTTCCACCATGAAGGTGCTTTGGCCCCTTGCAAGGTCATCGGAGGCGCCGATCCGGGTGAAGATACGGTCGGCGATACCGATAACCGCTCCTGAGGCCGGCACAAAACTACCCATTTGAGCCATCAAGACAGTCAACGCGGTCTGACGGAGGATCGTCGACTTGCCGGCCATATTAGGACCCGTAATAATCAGGAACTGCTGGTCCTGATCATCCAGACGAATATCGTTTGGAACGAAGTCCTCATCCCGAACCGTCTTTTCGATGACAGGGTGCCGCCCGTCTACAATCTCGATGACCCCGCTGTCATTGACTTCCGGACAGACGTAGTTATTTTGCTCGGCCGTATCGGCCAGAGCGGTTAGGGCGTCGATCTCCGCGATCATCGTGGCTGTCGATCTGATCCGCTGGTTTTCGAGTGCCACCGTTGACCGGATCTGCTCAAAGAGTTCGTATTCGAGTTCCACCCGCTGCTCCTCCGCCCCCAAGACCTTTTCCTCGTATTCCTTCAGGGCCGCGGTGATATACCGCTCGCCATTCACGAGCGTCTGTTTCCGTACGTAGTCGGGGGGGACCAAATGAATGTATGACTTGGAGACCTCGAGATAGTAGCCGAAGACCCGGTTGTAACCGACCTTCAGGTTGGGGATCTTGGTCTTGCGCTGTTCCGTGGCCGCCAATTCAGAGATCCAAGACTTACCGTTGCGCGTCAGGGCGAGTAGCTCATCTAGTCGTTGGTCGTAACCCTCCCGAATAAAGCCACCTTCCTTTAAGGTTAGCGGGGGATCTTCACAGATCGCCTCCTCGATGATTCGACCGACATCCTCCAGGGTGTCCAGCTGATCCCCGATGTCTGCCAGACGTTCACTCGGGGAAGTGCTGAGTTTCTGCTTGACGGACGGTAGCCTGAAAATTGAAGATTTCAAAGCGTCGAGATCCCTAGCGTTGGCCCGCCCCAACGACACCCGCCCATTGAGTCTCTCGAGGTCGTAAATGCCCCTCAACTCTTCACGGACTTCCTCTCGAAAAATACGGTCATCTCGTAACGCTTTCACGGCCGCCAGCCGCAGGCGGATGGGGCTGAGCTCGACCAGCGGATATCCGATCCATCGTTTCAGGAGCCTACTTCCCATCGGCGTCACGGTTTGATCCAGGATCGCGAACAACGACCCTTGGGTTGACTGACGCCGCATCGTCCTGAAGAGTTCGAGATTCCGGGTTGTCGATTCATCCAAAAACATGAAATCGCCGAGCCGGTAGGTGACCAGCTCCTTGATATGTTCAGGGGATCCCTTTTGCGTCTCTCTCACATAGTAGACGAGGGCTCCAGCGGCCGCGATGCCTTCCTTCAGTTCGCCGCAGCCAAAGCCGACCAAAGATCGCACGCCAAGCTGGTCCTTTAACAGCTGCTCCGACTCTCCCTTGCCAAATGCCGTTTTAGGGATCATCTCTGGTCGGTAAGGAGCTAAATTCCTTTGCTGGGGTAGCTCATCCCCCTCTAGGATCAGAAGCTCGGCCGGGCCGATTCGTCCCAATTCATTGAGCAGTTCGCCCCACTCCTCGATCTCGGTGACCCGAAATGCGCCGGTTGAAAGGTCAACGTGGGCGAGTCCATAGTCCCGATCGCCTCTTGTAAGGGCTGCGATATAGAGGTTACTCTTACGATCCACTTCTCCATCTTCGACCACCGATCCCGGGGTCACCACCCTGACAACCTCACGCTTGACCAGGCCCTTGGTCTTGCGCGGATCCTCGGTCTGCTCGCAGATAGCCACCTTAAGGCCGTTTTCGATCAGCTTCGTGACATAGGACTGGGCGGAATGGTGGGGGACGCCGCACATCGGGACCTTTTGACCGTTGTAATGACCGCGCGATGTAAGCGTTATGCCGAGGACCCTGGACGCCCTCTCCGCATCGTCGAAGAACATCTCGTAGAAATCACCCATGCGAAAGAAGAGGATCGCGTCCGGATACTCCTCCTTGGTCAGCAGGAACTGCCTGAGCATGGGGGTGACTTGGTTCATCTTTTTCATCCTGATTAATGGGGCCGGCTACGCTACGGCCAACGGGGGATCATGGCTGGAAGACGCATCTACGAGGTTGATAGTGTCCCACTTCCGACACTGGGGACATTGCCACTGAAGTTCATTGGGTCGGAACCCGCAATTTGTGCACTGGAATTTCAAATATGGCACATTCAGGCGGGCGATCAGGTCTTGAAAAGCGGCCAGAGCCGCTTCTTTCATGCCGCGCGCCATGAGGATTTCGCCCATGAACTTCCTGGCCTCCCAAAAGGAAGGGTTCAGATCGAGGGCATTCTCAAGCTCCCGTAGCGCCCCCTCATAATCCTGTTCATTGTAAAGGTAACGGGCCAAAGCCACGTGTGTGAATGCATCGGAATCCAATTTTGCACAATCCTTCAGGAACTCCTCCACGGGACTGAGGTTCTCCATCCGAGCATATGCCCCTTCCAGGCGGCGGTACGCCAGAAATGTAAACCGGGGGGCCACCTTCACGACCTTTTTCCACGTTGTGATAGCTGTCTGGTAGTCCTGCTGGCCGAAATAGAGGTCTCCGAGATGGAGATAGGCGTCGACACAGCTTTCGTCTATGGATAGGGCCCACTTGTAGCAGGCCTTCGCCTTGGCCAGTTCCCCTTGCTGGTGGTAGGCCTTGCCCATCTCCACCTGATGGTGGGCGAGGATGTGTCCATGTTCGCCCTTGATCAACCCGGAGATCTTCTTACGCGTGGCGAACGCGTTTGCCCAATCCTTCATCTCTTCATAGATTTTTTCCACCTCGATCAGGGTCTCGACGTTTGCAGGCTGTTTCTCGAGCACCTTCAAGTAGGCATCCAAGGAGCGGTCTAGGAATCCCCCCTTGCGGTAATCCAATCCAAGATCGAAGAGGGCTCGAAGTCTTATTTGCTCATCGATATTAGGTCTCAGAATGAGGCTTTGCCGAATCCGAATGGCCCGGTCGATATCCCCTTTCGATCGATAAAGGTTGCCTAACGCCACATAGGTTTCAACGGTGTCGGAATTGACTTGGACGGATTTGGTGAATTCTTCGATGGCCTGATCGGGGGCATTGGAAAGGATATACTGGATACCCTTGAAGAAGGCTTGATCACCTTCCCGGGAAAGAGGCTTCGTTTTCGTCCCCTTCGGGTAACGTGCACCTCGTCCAATAATGAAACCAATCACGAGGGCCGTTATCACAAAGAAGAAAAGCTTCTGGATCTCAGGCTGGAACAGCCACCCCCAGAGCTGTTGCCACATCTATACTCTCCCTTCTCACCCCCCTAATTGCCCTCCGTCTGCCCGGAATGCACGTCTTCCGATGTAATGGGCAGGTTTCTTAGGGAATTGAGTTCTTGATCTTTGTCTTGAAGCTCCGCAGTAAGCATCTTGATTTGCCTCTTGAGGCGAAAATGCTCGACAATGGCATAGAAACTCGCGGCAATGAGACCCAGGAGAAATGCAATAATAGCCACCTGATAGACGCTGACCTCACTGGTGCTGACTTTATGAAACACAAAAAGATCGAGTTTTAATGGGATCTTCTGCGACATCGCGGCATCGTTTTGAACCGCCATGACAATGACGAGGAGTGAAACGAGGACCACCACGATAATCTTGAGATGGGTCATTGGGCACCTCCGCGAGAAGATTGCAGACGACGAAAATGGGGACGTAGAGACCGATAGGTCTCCTCAATATGCTCAGGAATCACTCTTATTTCTCCAAAGATGGTCATATAATTCGTATCGCCGTTCCATCGCGGTACGACGTGGAAGTGCAGATGCTCTTCTACGCCCGCCCCCGCCACCCTGCCGAGGTTTAACCCAACGTTGAAACCCTCCGCCTCCATCACCTGCTGCAAGATCTCGATCGACTGTCGGAGCGTGATGATGAGGTCCAGGCTTTCTTCATCGGAAAGATCGCCCAAGCCGGGAACATGGCGAATCGGGGCTACCAACAAGTGACCGTTGATATACGGGAATCTGTTCATCATCACCATACTCTGCGATCCGGCATGAAGGATCAAGCGCGACTCATGGTCTTTGCGGCCTGCGTTCAGGCAAAAAATACATCCCTCAGTCTGTTTTTCCGAATGGATATACTCCATTCGCCACGGCGCCCAAAGTACTTGCATTTAACCTGCTCCGATCTCCGAAGTTATTTCAACGTCCCAGAACAGAGTATCTTTCGACCGGCGGCGTCGAGGACGGCCTGCTCAATCCGGCCGCGTACGTGCTCACCGAACTCAAGGATCCCGTAGCTGGAGGCACTACCCACGAATGGTCCCGTCATGCTGCCCGGATTAAACAGGAGCACACCGTCCTTGACGTGATTGGCGGCCCTATGCGAATGCCCGTAGACAATCACGTCTACCCCCTCAAACTCCCGTGCGATTCTCCCCTCCAGATCTCCGCCCCAGCCCCAACCGTGTATCAATCCGACACGGTGTCCGCCGAACGCGACGATCCGTTGACGTGGCAGCCTCTCCTTAATCTCCCCACAGTCCATATTCCCATGGACACCATGGAAGGGCCTTTTCCCCAGGAAGTCGACCACCTCCGCCGAGACGTAATCTCCAGCGTGAAGGATGGCATCCACATTGCAGAGGCACTCCTTCACAAAGGCCTTGAATCCATCAGTCACCCGATGGAGGTGCGTATCGGAGAGTACCGCCACTCTCATGTTCACGTATGACCAGACCTTCGCTTTGCTTTTACGGTTGCGAGAAAGTATAGCAATCTGGGGAAAAATCACAAGGCCTATTCAGGAGGGCTCCTCAAAATCGGTTGACGTGTCAATTCGACTTCGGTAATGGACGAATGGGGTCAAATCTGATTCTGTTTGGAGTCAGTCCTGAAGCATCGTCGCGAAGACGCCTCGTTTCGCCCTTTGGAAAGGACAACCCATGCCTATTTATGAATTCTATTGTGGCGCGTGCCATATGATTTTCAACTTCTACGCGAGTTCGGTCAATACGACCAAGAGACCGAGCTGCCCGAAATGCGATAAACCGAAACTGGAACGCCGGATGTCCGTCTTTTCAACGCCGCGAAATAGAAGGGAAGAAGGCGACGAGGCGCCGCTGCCTGACTTGGATGAAACAAAGATGGAAAAGGCGATGCAGCTGCTCTCCAAAGAAGCGGATCATATGGATGAAGACGACCCCAAGCAAGCCGCCAACCTCATGCGCAAACTTAGCGACATGACCGGGTTGAGTCTTGGACCGGGCATGGAGGAGGCGCTAAGGCGCATGGAGGCAGGAGAGGAC
>CAZAGT010000014.1:0-29597 GCA_964484515.1 uncultured Desulfobacteraceae bacterium
ATGATGCAGTCACCGATGTCAGCCTGCGCGGTACCCTCTATATGAGCCAGGCCCTTATACCGCACATGAAAGCGCGCAAAACCGGCTCAATCATCAATATGTCCTCGGTCTCCGCCAAACGAGGTGGCGGCATCTTCGGTGGGCCTCACTATTCGGCGGCCAAGGCCGGCATTCTTGGCCTCAGCAAAGCCATGGCCCGTGAACTGGCGCCCTATCATGTGCGCTCGAATTCAGTTTGTCCTGGCTTTATCGCGACCGATATTACCGCCGGCAAGATGACGGACGAGATGATGGCCACTGTCCTGGCCGGCATCCCGATGAATCGAATCGGCACTCCTGATGAAGTTGCAGGTTGCTGCCTGTTCCTCGCTTCCGACCTTTCCACTTATGTGACCGGCAGCGATTTGGATGTGAACGGCGGCTCTTTGATTTACTGAGCCGGACTTCATGAACCATCGACCTTTGCAGTTTGGAATGTTTTCCTTTTGCCAGCGAAAACCACAGTAACAGGGATTGCCCTGATTGCGGCGACAACAAGCGCCGCGGGCAAATCGCCGTCTTCTTCTTACCCATTGATCAAGAGGAGGGACCAATGAAAAGACTCGTCCGAGCTCTAACACTCGCCGTAGCGGCTGCCGTAGTCTTGACAGCCCAGGTCCAAGCTGAAGAAATTGTCTTCGCCCATGGGGCCAACCCTGGCAATCCACGGTATGATGCCGCCAAAATGTTTGCTGCACTCGTTTCGACCTACTGTCCCGATCTGAGCGTCAAGGTCGCTCCGTCTGCAACCATGGGCGACGATGCCGAAATGCTGACTTCGGCCACCGCCGGCGTGATTCAAATGACCGCCAATTCCCAGGGCGCCATGGCGCAGATCGTTCCCGAAGTAGGTATGCTCGGGCTGCCTTTCCTGTTCAGCGACTTGCCGAATGCCTGGACGGTTCTTGATGGTGATATCGGCAAAATCATTGACGCAAAGGCGCAAAAGGCAGGCCTTAAGGTGATCACCTTCTGGGACAATGGTATCCGGCACGTCACCCATGTCAGCAAGTTTATTGCAACACCGGCCGACATCCAGGGGATGAAGATTCGCACCCCTCCGGATCGCGTGACCTTGGACATCTTCAAAGCGTTGGGCGCAAACCCGGCCCCACTTGCCTGGTCGGAGCTGCCAACGGCCTTGCGGGCAGGCACCTTTGACGGCCAAGAAAACCCCCTGACCAACATATATTCGGCCAAACTGCACGATATCACACCGTATATCACGCTGACCGGCCACAAGTATGAAAGCACGCCGGTGGTTGCCGGCCTCGGTTGGTGGAAATCCCTCTCAAAAGAGCAGCAATCCTGCATCGAAAGAGCTGCCAAGGAGGCCGGTTGGTATCAGCGTGGCCGTAGCCTGATTGACAATGCCCATCTGCAAAACGTGATGGCCAAGGAAGGTGCAAAGTTCAAGTCCATCGACCAGAAGGCTTTTGTTGAGGCAACCGCTTCCGTGTATTCGAAGTATGAAAAGGAACTTGGAGATTTCGTCGTCCGGCTGAGAAAGGCGGCCGGCGCCGCCAAATAGGCAAGGACCTTCAGGCCATGCCCAAATTCTTTCGAATCCTGCGATTGCTGAACGCCATCATTCAAGGGACGGGTGTCGTCATTGTCATAGTCACGCTTTCAAGCATGTTTCTGGCGCTTTTCATCAATGTCGTCCTGCGTTATGCGTTTGGTAGGGGCATCGCTTGGGCCTATGAAATCCATAACATCCTGTTCCCCTGGCTTGTTGCCGGGGGAGCAGTCATGGCCGCGGCCAAAGGGAGCAATATTGCCGTTAGGGCACTTATTGATGTTCTACCGGTGTTCTTTCGGCGAATCGTGGGCACACTGGTCCATGCATTTGTAGCGGTTCTGTGTGTCGGTGTTGTCTATTCATCGAAACCGATCATCAAAGCCGCTCAGTATAGCCACCTGGCAGAAACCGGTATTTCCCAGATGTATGGTTACTGGAGTCTGCTTTATGCGTTCTCGGCTATCGCGCTGATTGCAGTCCTTCTTGTGCTTCGCTTGTTGCTGGGTGAAAAGGCTGACGTATCCGACCCTACGACCACAAGTTTCAGCTAGTGTCCATCCACAAATGCAAACCCGGCACTAGCGAGGTTTCCAGATCAGAAATGAGAATTTTTTCGCAAGATCAAGAAAATCAAGGGATTGCGCGGAGGCGTACAGTAAGTACGCCGCACAAGGAATCCCGCAGACTTGTTCGCCTCAGGCGAATTGACGCCGAGATTGCGGAAAAAGGCCATTTCTGGATGGAAACCAGCTAAAGGCGACGTTTTATGACTGGCATTCTCGTTTGGTTGTTTCCGCTGCTATTGCTGGCATCAGTACCTGTTGCCTTTGCGATGCTTGGCGCTGCGGGCATCATTCTATTGGCCGACGGCAAACCCCTAGCGGTCATCGCTCAGCGTCTCTATACCCCTACCCAGAGTTTTCCCATGCTGGCGATTCCCTTCTTTATCCTGGCTGGCAGCTTGATGATGTCAGGCCGGTTCGGCGAACATCTGGTGAATTTTGCCAAACTGATCGTCGGTCGTTTCAGGGGTGGCATGGCTCATGTCAGCATTGTCGGTTCGGTCATGTTCGGTGGCGTTTCCGGTTCAGCCGTGGCTGATGCATCCGCGCTCGGTAACGCATTGATTCCGGTGCAGGTCAAGAACGGAATCAGTGCCGGGTTCGCTGGAGCCATCAATTCGGCCTCATCCACCATATCGGTGCTGATCCCCCCTTCCATCCCACTGATACTCTACGGACTCGTTTCCAACGAATCGATCGTCAACCTGTTCATCGCCGGTATTCTGCCAGGAGTCCTGCTGGGAGGGGGCATGCTCCTGTTAAGCGGCCTCATCGCCCGCCGGCGGAGACTTCCTACGGCCGAAGTCGAAGGCGGTTGGCGAGGTTTCCGCAAGGAATTGTTGCATGCGTTGCCGGCATTATTTATGCCGGTCTTGGTGGTTGGCACGCTGCGTTTCGGAATCGCAACTCCGACGGAGGTCAGTGTCATTGCAGTAGCTTACGCCATCTTGGTGGCGACACTTATCTATCGTGACCTGACCTGGAAGACGCTTTTTTCGGCCATCACTGAAACAGGGGTCATGACCGGTGCTGTCATGTTGATCATCATGGCTTCTTCGGTTATTCAGTGGATTCTGACCAGGGACCAGATCCCTCAGCAGCTTACCGTATGGCTGACATCGTCCCTGAGCGAGCCGTGGATGATCATTCTCGCGTTGAACGTCATCATGCTGCTGGTCGGGACTTTCCTCGACCTCCCGGCGGCTATTCTGCTGCTTGGCCCTCTCTTCACGAACATTGCCAACGCGATCGGACTTGATTTGGTGCAGCTCGGACTGATGATGGTGGTCAACCTGGCGATCGGTCTGTATACGCCGCCTGTGGGAACGACACTGTTCATTTCATCAACGATTGCAAGAACGCCCATAGGCACGATTGTCAAGGAACTCGTTCCCTTCTATCTCCTCGCAATAGGCGTCCTGGCGCTTATCAGCTATGTCCCGGCACTGAGCATTTACTAGCGTTCGGAACTTTGACTTAACCGGTACATAGACAAAGGATTCATACGTGTTCAATTGGACTGCAGGAGAGATTCGCAGGAAAAGGAAGTGGTCGCCGAATGTCACAGCGGTGGAGATTGATGAAGAGGTGAGTCCTCGAAACCTGGAGGTATTAAGAAGACTCATCCAAAAAGCGGGGTTTCGAAAACTCAAGGAATATGAAAGGGATGGGGATTAAGAGGCTGGGACCCCTATTTGTGGTTTCGGTTATCCTAAAATGGAATTTCCGTGGTCCGGCCGTCAGGAACCACCCAGCTTTCGCCAAGCTTGTGTCTTCGACAACTTTTTCGTCGAGTTCCAGGCTGAAAGCGTGCGTTTTTGAAGGTCAAGCGTGCCGGGCTTCTTTTCCCAGTTCCCGACAGAAGGCGCACTTACGCCGAGAAGCCTTGCAAACTCGCTCTGCGACATGCCGAACTTTGCGCGCAATGCTTCAACGGCCTTGCCGGTGACGTGCCGGCCTCGCGAAGCGGCTCGAGGTGCCCGCTTGGCGCCAGCGGAGTTCTTACGGGTTTGGACCGTTTTTCCGCCGACCTTCTCTTTGCGGGTCGTCTTTCTTTTCACCGCGACCTTGGGAGTCTTCTTTGACTTTGCCCCAGCCCTTTTCCGGCGCGGCAAGGGCTTTGCAGTTGATGTCGTCACATCTTCCGACATCTCGATGCCGAACACATCCGTCAGAGCATCTTCCGCGATGCGTCTCCGGCCGCCTTTCGATGCCTTGACGGTGACCACGCCGACATCGGCGCTGATCAACTCTTCATGGTCCACACTCCGAAGAAGGAAAAGCAACTCCGGCTTTTCGTCAAGCCGTGCGCCCACTCCATAGAGCACGGCCGCCACATGCTTGCACATGACGGCCCAGTCAGGGCAGCTGCAATGCAGGCTGATCTCCGCGGGTAGGGGAAACAGACCCTTGTTGCGGTCGGTCACGACGGACATTACATTCTCGGAAAGTCTGCCCTGAAGCAGTTCCAGGAGCGAGCCGATTTGCCCGGCGCACCGATTCTTCACATCTTTCCATTTCTTCCGGGGTAACGTCTTGACGGCGACTTTCACCGTATAAAGCCTGGAGCCACTGACCATAGCATTGACCTCGCCCCTGGCGATGTCAAGATGGCACACCGACCCGTTGCGGACGTAAGTGCGGCCACGCGGCAGGCGGTTTTCGTAGTCGCTGAACGACTCCAGGTGATGGCACCACGCCTCCCCCCAAAACGTTCGTGCCATCTTTCTTCCATCGATCTCCACGGGCGTGATATCGAGGCCCTTTTTTCGAAGCTTCTCCATCTTTTTCAGGGCGCGCGCACGGCGCACGGCCACAGGCACATAGGAAGGCCATCCGTACCGGCTCATCATTCGTCTCCTACAATTCCGCCCTGTCGACATCAAGGGCCACGATCTCTAACAGCTCCTCATCGCTCATCTCTGTTAGCATGGATTCAGCCCCGGCTTTCAGGATATCGTCTGCTAGGTTTGTTTTTTCTTCGATCAGGGCGTCGATCTTCTCCTCGACCGTCCCCCGGCAAATGAACTTGTGGACCACCACGTTTCGATGCTGACCGATGCGGAACGCCCGGTCCGTCGCCTGGTTTTCCACGGCCGGATTCCACCATCGGTCGAAGTGGACCACGTGCGACGCGGCAGTGAGGTTGAGACCCGTTCCGCCCGCCTTAAGGGAGAGCACGAAGAACGGTGGTCCATCTTCCTTTTGGAAGGTATCGATCAAAATTTTGCGCTTTTTTAGCGCGGTCCCTCCGTGCAGAACAAGGCCTTCGCACCTGAATACCCCCCCGAGAAAGGCGGCGATTGGCTCGGTGATCTCGCGGAACTGGGTGAATACGAGAACCTTTTCTTGTCGTGACACGATCTCCTCGCAGATTTCGCGGAGTCGGTCGAACTTGCCGCTGCCGGCCGGTTCATACCCTCCGTCGCCGCAAAACTGACTCGGGTGATTGCAGATCTGCTTGAACCTCATCAGGTATGCCAGTACCAGCCCGCGCCGTTTCATCCCGCCAAGCCCTTCGAGGGCCCTCGCGAGTTCCTTCACCGACTTGGCGTACAGGACGGCCTGTTTTTTCGCCAGCCCGCAGAACGCCTTCATCTCGGTCTTGTCGGGCAGGTCTGCGATAATGCTTTTATCTGTCTTGAGTCGCCTGAGGATGTAAGGCCGGACCAGATTCCTGAGAGGCGCGTACCGGTCATGCTCGCGGGCTTCCAGGCCCCTTACGAATTTCTTGAATCTGGCGGCCGAGCCAAGCAGCCCGGGGCAGAGAAAGTCAAACAGGGACCATAAATCCGAAAGCCGGTTCTCTACCGGCGTGCCCGTGAGTGCGATCCGGGCATCCGCCTTGAGCTGTTTGACTGTCCTGCTTTGGCGCGTAGATGGATTCTTGATGGCCTGGGCTTCGTCCAATACAACAAGCCGCCATGGCACGTCGATCAGCCATTTCTGTCTGGGCAGCATTCCGTAAGTGGTAAGGACAACATCGGCCTTCGCTGGAACCGCCGAGGGACTCTCGGCCATGGCCTCAAGGGCTTTCTTATCCGTTTCAGAGGGATGAATGAAAAACGCCTCAAGCGTTGGCGCAAAGCGCTTCATCTCGATCTTCCAGTTCGCAAGGAGGGAGGCCGGTAGTACCAGGAGCGACGCTTTGTCTGAGGGCTTATCCTCCTTCAGGGCCAGCAGGAGGGACAATACCTGCACGGTTTTGCCCAATCCCATGTCGTCGGCAAGACATGCGCCGAGTCCAATGTCTGACAAAAACCGGAGCCAGTTGCACCCGATCACCTGATAATGACGAAGCGTACCGCGAAAGTTCCGGTTGAATCCTCCGGAGGTCAATCCGTCCGGATTTCGCAAGCCTGACAGCAGATCGGAAAGCCATTTCCCCGCGTCAACGAATGACCACTCATGTTCTCCGCTTGCGGGCGAGCCGTCGACATTCAAATCCGGAGGCGCTCCCGCCAAGAGACGCATGCCCTCGATAAATGAGATTCCCTCCACGCCTGCTTTGGTTTCCACCTGTTTCCAATGCGCAAGGGCCTCGGACAGCCTTTCCCGATCAACCTCGATCCATTGCCCCTTCACGTGGGCGAGGCCGTCCTCCGACGCCATGATCCGATGCCATTCCTCTTCGGTCAGGTGTCGATCTCCCAAGGCGAGATCAACCTTGAAGTCCAACATCGCATCGGCGTCGAGACGGCCCTTTCTCTTCTGGCCGATGGTCACGGCCACGCGCGGGCGGAGGCGTTTTCGCCACCAGTCGGGGAGCCGCACCAGAAGGCCGCTCTCCTCCAGAAGGGGCACGTTCCGGAGAAGGCGGTAGGCTTCACCGGGAGTCCATGCCAGGGGGTGGAAAATCTCACCCGAATCGACCAGCTCCTTGACGAAGTCGACCTTTTCGGATGCCCGATGGACGGGTGCCAGCAAGTTAATCAGCGCCTTCTTGTTTCGTTTGCCCGCATATTCCTGCAGGGCCTTGCCCAGCGGCTGGTATAGCACCCGCCCTGCCCTGGAAAGACTTGGCGCATAGGTAGCCAGAAACGCAAAAGGAAACTCGGGTTCCGACTTGTTCTCTGCAAGGTGAAAGCAAACGCGTCCGACCTGACGCCAGATTGCGGCGTGTTTCTTCAGCCACCCGGTCAGTCCGTCTTGCGACGCGGCAATCTGTTTCCGCACCCACGAGTCCAAATCTAACCAAAGGCTGCGAAAGACCTCGGTGCTCAGGTACTCTCCTCCCTGCATGGGCGGCGCGGAAAGCAGCATGGTCGCCAGCTCGGATTCAGGAGGCGGCTCAATCGGATCGATTCGTCTCTCGACGGACTCGGGGGTTCGGCAGAGTTGAGTCATGTAGCGGGAGGAGAAATCCCGCCAAAAGGAGACCGGCGGCGGAGGCGGCGTCTCCGGCCTCGTAGCGGCGAGGGCGAAAAGCCCCGAGGCCTGGCAGGACGAAAAGGCGGCCGCGACCCTCTTCACCCAGGCATCAGCTAATGTTGCCCCGCTATCTTGGTCGCCCTCTTGCATGCGAAGGCGACCGGCAGGTGTTAGGGTTAGATCGTAGTTGCTTTCATTTATACTCACGCGCTTGTTATTCCCTCTGTGCCAATATGCGACAAAGCTTGGTTCAATTGTTCGTTTTTCGAGTCGCCCTCCTTTCAGCGGCTTTGCCAAGTTTCGCATCGAGCGTAATAAGCTCAGCATCCAAATGATCCGCAAGCCATAGGTAGCTGGCATCATAAGTCGTTAAGTCGCTCTTCAGAGCGAGATTCACCGTTTCCCCATAGTCTACGTCTCTAATGACAATCGGAAGGCGAAGGGCCAAGCTGAAAGCGGCTCGTATTTCTGCCACCAGATCTTCATGGTGTCTGATCTTCTTTGTGGCCACGGCTGCCATTTCGAACCAGAGCAAAGCTGGAGCCACCAGCGTAGCGTCAGTTAGAACTCGCGACATCTCTTCTGCCTGGGGTTCACCGAAAACAAGTGCCCCTAAGGCCGATGCGTCAACGACCAGCGTGCGCATCCCGCTCCTCTCTTATGAATTGGGCCGATTCCGATGGCGTCCGAAGTCCTGCGGATCTGATCTCCCCCAATAACTGAGAGGGGGTATACCGCTTATCGCGGGCTACGCTTTCTTCCAGAATCACCAGCAACTCACCCTGCAGAGAGCGACGGTTTTTTGCGGCCCTGCGGCGAAGCGCCTCAGCGACATCGTCCGGCACGTTCTTAATAGAAAAATTTACCGGCATTCCTTGTACTCCTCCCTAAGATCCAAAATAGAACCACTTTAGAACCACTTTCCTTTAAATTCAAGTGAAAATCGTCAGAAAAGAGTTACGAACCCAGAAATTTTTCCTGACATCTACACCATAAACCGGGCATATCTGTTACCGGTTAAGCCATGAATCGGTAACGATAATAACCATGTTGAAGGGAACGTCGGTTCCAAAACGATTTGGGAGGAGATAAGGATCACAAATATGTTGGGCGCGTCTCAAGAGACCGCGGCGGGCGCAAAGGCTTCACGTCTTCCCGCCTCGCCAAAAGTCTCCAACGTTTCTGATATAGGCAAGGGCATGAAGGGGATCCGACTTGGCGGTGCGGCAGGCTTTGCCCCCAAGGTGGGCCTTATATCGCTCTTCAATATTCTTTCTCGCTCCGGGGTAAAGGGTGCCGGAACGTAGTCGGAGAATGAAGAACCAGGCGGGCATGTCCAATAGGCCTTTCGACTCGCCCTTCACTTCGTTTCGGACCGCTCAAGGCCATTTCGACGTAATTCGCTCTTCGGTCGGAGACCTTGAGCGAAAAAAGGGCACCAAAAGTGCCCTTTTTGAGTCGAAATGGCTCCCCGGGACGGACTCGAACCGCCGACTAAGTGGTTAACAGCCACCCGCTCTACCAGCTGAGCTACCGGGGAATAAAAGCAGGAAATTCAGATTGTTAAGACCTTCCCCGCCGATTAAGATCATGTCATAGAAACTATTCTAGAGCAAAAGGAAAGGCTTGTCTAACAGAATCATGATAGGACGTCAAGTCTGTCTGAAAGGCCATACCACGGAGGATGTCAAGGCCCTCGCAGTGGGCAATTAGGGTCAGGCTACAACTTATCCCATAGCTCCCAGAAGTGGGGGAAGGATTTGTACACACACTCGGGGTCTTCGATCTTGATTCCGGGCGTTTTCAGGCCGACCACGGCGGCGCTCATGGCTAGGCGATGATCGTCGTGAGGGTTGAGAACCGCGGCGGAAAGGCTTCCGCCGCCATGGATGACAAGCCCGTCTTCGAGGACCTCGATCCGGGCCCCCATACGTTGCCATTCAGCAGCGAGGTCCCCGAGGCGATCGCTCTCCTTGTGCCGCAGGTGGGCCACATTGCGGATCATTGTCTGGCCCTCGGCAAACAGTGCCACGGCTGCCAGGGTGGGCACCATATCCGGCATGGCCGCCATGTCCACGTCAATGGGGGAAAGCGTCTCTCCCTCTACAGTGACATTGTCGGCCCTCCTGACGACACGGCAGCCCATCTGCTCCAATATCTCGAGGAGCCCGATGTCGCCCTGCCGGGTTGTATCGTGGTGGATATTCTCGGTCGTCACAGAGCCCATGGTTACAGCGGCAGCGGCCCAGAAATAGGATGCGGAGGAAACGTCACCCTCGATGACGAATTCGCAGGAGCGGTACTTTCGTCCCCCATCCACTTTGAATCTTTTATAGTCTTCGCGCTCCACTTGTGCCCCGAAGGTTTGCATCACGTCGACGGTCACGTCCACATAGGGTCGTGAGACCAAATCCCCGCGGATCTCTATTTCAATCCCCTTCTCGGTATATGGACCGCTAAGCAGTAATGAAGAGATGTACTGACTACTCTTGTCGCCCGGGATGGCCACATTCCCTCCGGGGACACCCTTCGCCTTGATCAAGACCGGTGGAAAGCCTTCCTGATCGACACACTCCGCCTCTACTCCCAGGGCGTTGAGGGCCCTGACGAGATCACCGATCGGTCTCTGAAGCATCCGTGGTGTACCGGTGATAAGATACTCGCCCTTCGCAAGGGCAAAGGTTGAAAGGAGCAGCCGGTAGGAGGTCCCGGAATTGCCCAGGTATATCTCTCTCCTCTTTGGAGTGGGTGCAAAGTCGCCTCCCATACCGGAGACGAACACGTCTTCCGCCTCTATTTCAACACTGACGCCCAGGGCGCGCAGGGCGTTGACCGTGTAAAGGGTGTCTTCGGAGGCGAGGAACTCCTTGAGGAGGCTCTTTCCCTGAGCCAGGGCCGACGTAATCAGGGCCCGGTGCGTGACACTCTTGGAGCCCGGGATCCTCACGGTGGCATTGATTTGCGCACGTGGTTTGATTTCTTTCATGATGAGCCTCTATTTGCCACGGACCGGGCTAATCCTGGAGCGCCTTGCGCGCTGCTTGCGACATGGCCTCTACGGGGGCCTCGAGCCCGGTCCAGAGGCGGAACTGCTCCGCACCTTGATAGACGAACATACCAAGTCCATCGACCGTCACACAACCCCGCTCCTTTGCCGTCCTCAGCAGACGAGTCTGCAGAGGATTATAGACGATGTCCATCACGGTCATCCCCTTGCGGAGGATACGATCCGGGACGGGAGACTCTTCGGTGTGCGGACTCATACCGACCGAGGTCGTATTGATCAGCAGGTCGGGACTTGTTTGCTCTACCCCGTTAAGGGTCACGAAGGAACAGCCAAGGTCTTGCGCAAGGGCTTCCCCCCTTTCCCTGGAACGGTTGGCAATTTGGAGGGGGACGCCCTTCTCTTTTAGCATGAAGCCGATGGCCCTTGCCGCGCCCCCGGCACCCACGATAAGGCACCCCTTACCGGAGATCTCGGTCTTGGCCTCCAGCGCCATGAGGGCGCCCTTGGCATCCGTATTATAACCGATCAGGCGACCGCCCTCATTTCTGATCGTATTGACGGCCCCGATCTCTTGCGCCAATTCGTCGACCTGATCGAGTAACGGGATCACCGTCGATTTGTGGGGAATGGTCACGCTCAACCCCCTGATCCCGAGGGCCCTCACACCCCTGATGAGACTTTCGACATCCTGTACATCAAAGGCCAAATAAACGGCATTGAGACCGCTTGCCGCCAGGGCCGCATTGTGCATGGTCGGCCCAAGGGAATGGCCGATCGGATGTCCCACAACGCCGTAAAGTCTTGTCTTTTGATCGATGTTCATAATGAAAACTGCTCCAGCAGTTGTTTCATTTCCGAAACCGGGATCTGACCAGTGGCCGACTCCTGCCCGACCCCGAGAGAGGTAAAAGTCAAATAACCGCCCATCAGGAGTGAAAAGACACGGCTCATACGGCCCATGGGACCCATGCAGAAGGTGATAATCTCCTTCCCCATGGTGCGAGCCCTGGGGATGAGCTCCAACACGCGGAGATTATCTTCCCAGGCCTTGGCCATCGTAACAATTTTGATGATCTCGGCACCTGTGTCGACACACCGCAAAAAGATGTCATCCAGCGCCTTTCGTGAAGGTGTCTGATCGTTAATGTGGACGGATATCACGATCCCGGAACTCTTCTTTTCCGCAAAGACCTTCGCGCGCCACTCCTCAGGGAAACGGAGTTCCACGTCGACAAGCTTGACCCCCGCCCGAATCGCCGCCGTGAGATATCCGGTCGCCGCCTCGGCTCCTTCGGTCCCTTTTCCGCCCTCCTGTATCGAACGATAGGTCGCGAGCACCGGTTTGGTGGTGGACGCAACCAATTCTGACACGTCAAACTGCTCCATCAGATCCAGACGCAGCTCGAGGATGTCCGCGAATCCTTCAGCTTCCGGTATCTTCTTCAGGGCTTCTTCGTTATTCCGGGCAATAATCGGGATGCAAAGCATATGGCCAACTCAACAAAACATGACCACGCCCAAAGGACGTGCATTCTAAGCCAGTATCAAGTACACCTTGATCCGTCCACATCGAAGTAGTCTTTCAGGGCCTCGTAGAAGTCTTCAAACGCCTGCTGGTCTCCGTTTTGTATTACTTCCATCAAACGCTTGACCGACTGCAAGTAGTCGTCCATGGGCCCTTCGGCCGCCGGGTTGTTCATCAGAAGAGATCCGAAAAGCGTTGCGGATTGTCTGAGCATGGAGCCTATGCGATCCAGTCTCTGCTCAAATGTCTGGGTCGATGCGCCGACAAGCTTCTCCTTCCCGAAACCGGAACGGCTGATGCAATCGGCCAGGGCCAAGGTCGACAAGTGATTCACGCCCTGAATGAGCCCCATCAACCGGTCGTGTTCTTGGGGCTCCAAAACCGCGATCTTCATCCCTTCATCCCGTAGGATCCCCGTAATCCATTTCTGACCGCTCCTTCCTCTCCCCGGGCAGACGGCCACCCTGAGGTCCCTGTCCGATGTCCCATCGGGGCCGAAGAGCGGGTGGAGTCCGACGACCTGGGCGCGAGAGTATTCCAGCATGGCCTCCACCGGCCTCACCTTCAATGACGCGAGATCCATGAGAAGTCCCTCTTCGGGGACCAGGGGGCCGATCTCCCGGATGACCCTGACCGTGTCGGCGATAGGGACGGACACAACCACCACATCACTCTGTTGAGCCATTTCAGCAGGTGTTAGCTCAGTGCGGCGGCTGGCGCGCAGAACGGAAAGCCCGCGCTTCTCCAACAGACGCGCCAGCCACACACCCATCCTGCCTGTGCCGCCGACGATCCCTATGACGGGTGCCGCTAATCCCATGGGGCACCTCCGGCGGGGTAGGAACCCAATCTCTTGACAAAGACGCAGTGCCCCTCCATCTCGGTAAGTGCCTCTCGGACATTCGCGTCCTTCTCGTGCCCTTCGATATCCACGAAAAAGAGGTACTCCCACTTTCTGGTCTTCATCGGCCTCGATTCGATGCGGGTCATGTTGATGTCCCTCGATGCCAGGGATCCTAGGGCCCTGTGCAAGGCGCCGGGCCTGTGAGTCACCAGAAACAGCAGGGACGTCTTGTCCCGTCCCGAAGGCTCGGTGTGGTTCTTGCCAATCACCAGAAAGCGAGTGAAGTTATCGGGGATGTCTTCGATCCCCTCCTCCAGGATATGTAGGCCGTAAGTACTGCTCGTCAGTTGACTACCGATGGAGGCCGCATCGGGAGCTTCCGCAGCCATCTTCGCTGCCACGGCGGTACTCGAGACTTCCTTGACGGGTATCCCCCCCAGGTGATTCCTGATCCAGGTCCGGCATTGAGCGAGGGGCATCGGATGGGAGTAGAGCTGTTTGACCTGTGCAATCCCTCCAGCCTTGCTCAAGAGATGATGCCTTATACGGAGATAGATCTCCGCGCTTATCCTCAGATCATATTTGAATAGGAGATCCAGAGTCGTCGTCACGGAGCCCTCAGTGGAGTTCTCGATGGGTACCACGCCCTGCAGGCTTAGTCGCTTTTCAACCGCCGCAAATATATCCTCGATGCTTTTCGACGCTCGAAAGGTCGCCGAACGGCCATAGTGGTAAAGGGCGGCCTGGTGACTGAAGGTCGCTTCCGGACCCAGATAAGCTACGGTCGGGACCTGCTGTACGGATCGAGCCGCAGACATGATTTCAGAGAATATGTTGCGAATCGTCTGCTCATTCAGGCTCTCTTGGCCTTTTGAGCTCAAACGCCTGAGTACCTCCTGCTCGCGGGTCTGATCAAGGACATCCATGCCGAGCTCTCTCTTGAGCTTGCCGATCTCTACGGCAACACCCTGTCTCTCCATGAGCAGGGCAAGGATTTGCTCATCGATCTGGTCGATCTCCTCTCGATACCCGTTCACGGCCTGCTGTTCGCTTTTATTTTGATCTTCCTTTTTCACCCATCTCTCCTTTGCCTACCAGATAACGCCGCCACTCAGCACAGGACTTTCCAAGGGCTCCTCGCTCAAGGCCGACGCGGCGGTAGAGACTGCAAAACCCTTGTGCACGATCTGCGTGATGGCCTTTATCATGTTCCCCGGCTTCTTGTACTGAAAGACGTTTCTGCCCACCGAAATCCCGTAGGCCCCGGCCTGCATGACGTTGGAAACCATCTTCAGAAAATCCCCCTCCCTAACCTCCTTTTCTCCCCCTATCGTCACCAGGGGAACTGGGCAAGCGCCCACCACTTCTTGAAAGGTCTCGACCGCGCCCGTGTACGGTACCCTCACGAGATCGGCCCCTAGCTCAGCGCCGATCCTGGCCGCCCGCATAACGGCCTTAAGCTGTTTTTCCTTGTCCTTTTTCGGTTGCGGATGCATCAATGCAAAGAGCGGCATCCCCCACCTAAGGCAGTCTTGGGACACCTTGCCGAGTATCTTCAGCATGGCATTCTCATCGGCACCGCCAATCTCGATCCTGACCGAGACGGCATCCGCGCCGATGCTGATGGCCTCATCAACCTGCGTGACGAGGGTCTGACCGCCACTTTCGAGGGTGGCCGTCAAGTGAACGATCAGCCCAATGTCTCTTCCGCTGCGTCGGTGCGAGGTCGCCACGATGCCTTTGTGAAGGATGACGGCGTTGGCGCCCCCCAGCGCAACAGTGTCCACGATGTTCTTGATATCCTTCAACCCCTCGATGGGGCCCATGCCGACGCCATGGATAAGCGGGACCATCACCGTCTTCTTGGTGTTGCGGTCCATCACGCGTTCCATACGAATCGTTTTCCCAATCATGATCCAACTCCTGACCGCGAGATATCATCGGGAACAACCCTCAACGCTGAGAAGCTCCGTTGCTTCTCCGACTAGCCCAGCGTCTTCGAGCGCAGGTAATGATCGACGAGGACCAGCTTGACCATCGCCTCAAGCACCGGGATGATCCTGGGAATGGCGGCCACGTCGAATCTTCCACTCATCTTCAGTTTGGCGGGGCGGCCCTGGCGGTCGACGGTATCCTGCTCGCGGGGAATAGAGGGGATCGGCTTAACGGCTGCCCTCAGGATGATCTCGTCCCCGTTTGAAATGCCTCCCAGAATCCCGCCAGCGTGATTGCTCCGAAAGCCATCCGGCGTGATAGGGTCGTTGTTCTCTGATCCCGTCATACGGGCGGCCTCAAAACCGGCTCCGATCTCAACCCCTTTCACCGCGCCGATCGACATCAACGCCTTGGCCAAATCGGCATCCAGTTTGTCGAAGACCGGCTCGCCAAGTCCTGCCGGACACCCCGTAACGCGCACCTCGGTGAGACCGCCAAGCGAGTCGCCCTCCTGCTTGGCCTTTGAGACGGCTTCCTTCATCCGTTCGGAGGCTTCGGGGTCAGGGCAGAAGAAAGGATCTTTTTCGGCATAATCCAGATCGATCTGTTTCACCTCGACGCGACCCAGTTCGATGGTGTAGGCGGTCACCCGCACCCCGAGCGGTCCGAGGATCTTGCCGGCTATGACACCGGCGGCCACTCTGGCGGCGGTCTCGCGCGCCGAATATCTGCCCGCACCGCGGTAGTCAAAGTGACCGTACTTCTTGAAATAGGTGTAGTCGGCATGGCCAGGCCGAAAAAGCTCACGCAATATGTCATAGGGCCTGCTGACCGCATCGCGATTGCGGATAAAGAGGTGGATCGGATTGCCGGTGCTGAGCCCTTCGAATACGCCGGCCAGGATCTCGACGCGATCCTCCTCTTTGCGGGGAGTATCGAGGTCGCGTTTGCCCGGCCTGCGACGCTCCATATCGCGCACGAAGTCCTCTGGGGCAATTGGTACCCGTGGTGGACACCCGTCGATCACGGCCCCGACACCGTTGCCGTGCGACTCACCAAAGGTGGTTACCCTGAACACTTGCCCAAATGAGTTCCCGCCCATAGCTCAGCTCCTAACAGCTTCTTCCGCCAAATGTCGAATGATCGTCTCTGCCACGTCTTGGATGGAGCTCCCACTGGTATCTACCGCGAACGAAGCGGCCCGGTCGTAAAGTGGGATCCTGAGGCTTAGGACTTGCTTGATCTCCTCTAAGGGATCGTCACCGGTCAGGGAGGGCCTCACGACCTTCGCTTGACGATCATCATACATCCGCTTCTTGATGACCCTCGCATCCCCTTGTAGCCAGATGAGCCGGCCTTTCTTTTCAAGGTTCTCGACATTACGCCAATCCATCACAATCCCGCCGCCGGTAGCGATGACCTGTTCATCTCTGATTGACACGTCCGCTATGACTTCACTTTCCAGGAGTCGAAATCGATCCCATCCGCCTTCAGCGACTATCCTTTCGATAGAGCAACCGGCCCGCTTCTCGATCAGCACATCCGTATCCACGAATTCCTTGCCCAAGCGCTGCGACAGTATTCGGCCGACCGACGTCTTGCCAGTACAACGATACCCAATCAGAACGATATTCATAGCCAGGACATTGCCCTTGCCTTCCAGCCCATTGAGGCCCTCGGTCGCACTCAACCTTTCTCTCAAGCCCTCCCGGAGTATGAAGAGATCTTCGTACACTCCAGCGAAGTCACGAGACGGTAGCTCAAACAAAAAAGCCGCGGACGCTGGTCGACCCACGGCTTGAAAGGAAAAGATGGCTTCATCAATCCTTGGGCAGACGACTCTCGAAGGAGTCATGGACGGAATAGCTTGCTTGCCCTGATTGACACATAGGTATTTACTGTATAAGTGCTCGTTTTGTATTCCTTTTTAGACAAGTGCCCATAAGCTGTCAACAAAAAATGCGCCCGTCTTTGTTTTTCCCCTTGACATCGTCGTGCCTCTCAGGTTAAATGGAACTGTTATGGAATGTGACCGAATAAACTGTGCTGTGAATCCCCGCCGTAATTGGTGGTGGCTCATCTCTGGTGGGAGGTGAGCCTTCTGAGTTGTACTCCTTAAGAACCTAAAGTCATCAGAACCGTGGGCTCCCCTTCCGAGGGTCTCACGGTTTTTCAGTTTTTGATCTGACAAGGCCGGGGGGCCCAGAGCCCCGCGGCCTTTTTTTGGGAGGCAGCCAAATGAACCCTATCCCCAGCCTTAATGACTTCACGTCAATGGCCGAACAGGCCAACTTGATCCCTGTTTACCAGGAATTCCTGGCAGATACGGAGACCCCCGTTTCGGCATACCTGAAGGTGAGAAATGGGTCCTATTCCTACCTCCTTGAAAGTGCGGACGGCGGCAAAAGATGGGGCCGCTATAGCTTTATCGGCTACAAACCCTTTCTGACAGCGATCGCCCGCGGTCAAGACGTGGAGATCCTCAGAGGTACGGACAAGGAGACGCTGAAGGATATCTCAAACCCGCTCGAGGTGCTGCGCAGCCTCAGTCAGGACTTCAGGCCCTTTGTCCTCAAGGAGTTCTCACCCTTCCAAGGCGGACTCGTGGGGTACGTGAACTACGATTTGGTCAGGAAATGGGAGCCTCGGCCGGGGATATCGCCTGATGATCCGAACATGCCTGAGGCGATCTTCACCGCCTGTGAACGCCTTATCGTCTTCGATCATCTCACTCATAGCATCAAGGTCGTAGCCTTTGCCCATCTAAACGGCAGAGACGATCTGAAGGCGGCCTACGAGCAAGCCGTCCAGCAACTCGCCGAGACGATCGCCGAACTGGAGCGCCCCCTGACTACCTTGACATCCAACACGCCCTTTTCGCTCTCAAGCCTCGAATCGAATACCGACAAGCCGGCCTTTGAGGAGGCCGTTCGAAAGGCCAAGGACCACATCGTCAAGGGGGATGTCATCCAGGTGGTCCTTTCGCAGAGGTTTTCGGGAGACATCACCGGTGACGACTTTATCTTATACCGTAATCTGAGAAGCATCAATCCTTCACCTTACATGTTCTATCTGAACCTTGGTGACGTCAGACTCATCGGAGCCTCACCGGAAATCCTGGTGAGGCTCACGGAGGGGAAGATCGAACTGCGACCGATTGCAGGGACCCGGCCGCGGGGCTCCACCGCCGAAGAAGATCGGATGCTCGAAGAGGATTTGATGGCTGATCCGAAGGAACGGGCTGAACACATCATGCTTGTCGATCTCGGTCGCAACGACGTGGGCAAGGTAGCTGCGCCTGGATCCGTGTCTGTGCCGCGCCTGATGGAGGTAGAGCGGTACTCCCACGTCATGCACATCGTATCCCACGTGGAGGGCACCTTGAGCCCGGACATGGATCCATTTGACGTCTTCATGTCCGCCTTTCCGGCCGGGACCGTCAGCGGGGCCCCCAAAATCCGAGCCATGGAGATCATCCGAGAGCTGGAACCATCCTCCAGGGGCCCCTATGCAGGTGCCGTCGGGTATTTCGCCTTCAGCGGAAACATGGACTTCTGTATCACTATCCGCACCATCACCATCCTAAAAAATAGGCTTTCTCTTCAAGTGGGCGCAGGCATCGTCGCAGACTCAGTGCCGGAGAACGAGTACCAGGAAACCTTAAACAAGGCCGGCGCCATGCGCCACGCCATCGAGAGGGCAAACGGAAAATGATTGTCATGATCGATAACTACGATTCCTTTACCTACAATCTTGTTCAGATGCTCCAGATGATCGGCGAAGAGGTGCTCGTGAGGCGCAACAACCAAACAGACCTTGCGTCGCTAGATCGACTCAAGCCCTCCGCACTCCTCGTTTCACCGGGACCGGGCAACCCGGATGAGGCCGGTATTTCCGTAGAAGCCATTCGTCATTTTGCCGAAAAGACTCTCGTGCTGGGCGTATGTCTGGGACACCAATCGATTGCAGCGGCGTTTGGTGGACGAATCGTTCGGGCCGAACGGATCATGCACGGCAAGGTCTCGCCGATCTTCCACGACGGACGGACCCTGTACAAGGGTCTTCAAAATCCGTTTGAGGCAACCCGTTACCATTCGTTGCTCGTGGATAAGGGGGCGCTCCCTGACTGCCTTGAGGTCAGTGCCTGGACCGACGAGGGTGAAATTATGGGCCTACGGCATCGCCAATACCGAGTCGAAGGTGTTCAATTTCACCCGGAGTCCATTTTGACGACCTCCGGTAGCCAAATGATCAAGAACTTCATGGAGCTTTGTTAATCCCACAGCTTTTTTTCTATGGAAATGGAGGTGACTACGGCTTTCTCAGGTAAGGGCATCCCTCTCCGGCCCTCGGAGTGTGGGTTCTTCGCCTGCTCCTGAGGAATGGCTGTTGATCTGAAGTCAACGCAATCTATCGCAAGGAGGACATGTGAGATGCTCAAAGAAGCGATTGCAAAGGTCGTCGGCGGAAGCAACCTGCAGGAAGATGAGATGCGTGGTGCCATGGAAGAGGTCATGAGCGGAGAGGCCACCCCGGCCCAGATCGGGGCCTTTATTACCGCTTTGCGTATGAAGGGGGAGACCGTCGATGAGATTGTGGGTGCTGCAAGGGTGATGCGCGCGAAGGCGACGCGGATCTGTTCGGCCAAAAACGGTACCCTCAACATTGATCGGGATGAGATTAATGTCGAAGACGAGACCATCCTGGACACTTGCGGCACCGGCGGGGACGGTACCAATACCTTCAATGTCTCTACGGCCACGGCGGTCGTCGCCGCCGGCGCGGGGATCAAGGTCGCCAAACACGGCAACCGGGCCGTATCAAGTCAGTGCGGCAGTGCGGATGTGCTGGAGGCCCTGGGGGTCAAGCTGGATATCAAACCCTCGGACGTGGAGCGCTGCATCCATGAGGTGGGAATCGGGTTTCTGTACGCCCCGCTCTTCCATGGGGCCATGAAACACGCTGCCGGACCAAGGCGAGAGATCGGGCTCAGGACGATCTTCAACCTGCTCGGGCCCCTGACCAATCCGGCCGGCGCCACGGCCCAGGTGCTGGGGGTGTACGACGTAGCGCTCACCGAGACGATGGCCAAGGTCCTGGGTCGCTTGGGGTCGAAGGAGGCCTTTGTCGTCTGCGGTGAGGGCTCATTCGATGAGATTAGTATCTGCGGTCCGACAACGATCTCACACCTCAAGGACGGTAACGTGTCGACTAAGGAGATCACGCCCGAGGACTACGGCCTCGAGCGAGCCACACCCGACGCCATACGGGGTGGCGATGCCGAGCAGAACGCCCAAATCATTCGAGACATCCTGGCCGGCCAGCAGGGGCCAAAGAGGGATATGGTTCTACTGAATGCGGCATCCGCATTCGTGGCGGCTGGACGAGACGGGGATTTCAAGGCCGCAATACAAAGGGCGGCTACCACCATCGATTCAGGCAGCGCCCGGGACAAACTCAATGCACTGGTAGAATTCACGCAGCAGTTTGCCGGTTGAGGGTGAAAAAAGATCTTGCTATTACTCCAAGCTTTTGAAACACGTGACGTCCGGTCGTGGGGCTCTCTTTTCAAGAACGAGGAATTGAGTGCGAAGTCTCGGCATAAGGCGCTATCCGAGGCGGACAAGCTTGCACGCTACTTCAGCGTTCGAGCCGGTAACGGTTCGTTTCTGCAAAGAGATCTCCATGCCCGGACTGATTAAACCTGGGCAAGTGCCAAGAAAACAACTGTCATAGATTGGGAGTCCTTGACGTGCATGATGTGCTAAGAAAGATACTGGCCGAAAAGCAACGGGAACTGCATCAACTCATTGAAGATGGCGGGATCCAAGAGGGTCAGGAACCCGAACACACCATTCGTGATTTTGGGGGGGCTATATCCAAATCGGGCGGTGTCAACTTGATAGCGGAAATCAAGTTCGCTTCCCCCTCGGCCGGAACGATCAGAAAAGACCTGGATCCGGTGACGGTGGGTAAGACCTATCAGGCGGCCGGTGCAGCCGCTATTTCACTCCTCACCGACAAGGCCTTTTTCGGTGGCGATCTTCGAAACCTCCCGCGCCTCAAAGAAACCCTTACGCTGCCCATTCTACGGAAGGACTTTATCATCGACGAGATCCAGGTCAGAGAGTCCTATACCTTCGGTGCCGATGCGATACTCCTGATTGCCCGCGTCCTCCCGAAGCAAAAGCTGAGACACCTGCTTGCCCTCTGCCGTCAGCTGGGCATGGCGGCGTTGACCGAAGTGCACGACAGCGATGATCTCACAAAGGCGATTGACTGCGGGGCGAACATCATCGGCATCAACAACCGTGATCTCGATACCTTTGCTGTAGACCTCAAGACAACCGCGAGACTGATCCCGCTGGTGCCTCCAGGCCACATCATCGTGAGTGAAAGCGGAATCCACAATGGAAACGACATCCAGGTCTTGAAGGAGAAGGGCACGCATGCCGTCCTCATCGGCACAGCGCTGATGAAGAGCAGAGACCTGATGAAGAAGGCCGAGGAATTCATACGGGCGGGCAAAAGGAACTGACGCTGAAGGCAACAAAGGCAGGATAAAAAAAGTGGTCAGGGTCAAAATCTGCGGCATCACAAACAGCGAAGATGCCACCAAGGCCGTAGACCTTGGTGCGGATGCGCTCGGCTTCATCTTTGCTCCCAGTCCCAGACGCATACGCCCCGAGGAAGCACACCGAATTATCGCGGCCCTGCCCCCGTTTATTATTTCAGTGGGGGTCTTTGTCAATGAGAAGCCGGCCGTTATCAAGGAGGTTGTAGAGTTCTGCAACCTTGGCCTTGTTCAACTTCACGGCGATGAATCCGCCGCCATGTGTGCCGAGCTCATGCCCCGCACCATTAAGGCCTTTAGGATCAAAAATGACCACAGCCTGGGTGGGGTTAAGCCCTACGTCGGAAGCGTCAGGGCCCTCCTATTCGACACGCACTCAGAGAACATGCGGGGTGGGACCGGCAGGACCTTTGATTGGAGCGTGGCGACGGAACGGAAGACATTAGGAGTGCCCCTCATTCTATCGGGCGGGCTGAACCCCGCGAACATCGCGGAGGCGATTACGACCGTGAGGCCGTATGCCGTGGACGTCAGTAGCGGGATTGAGGAACGTCCCGGGAAGAAGGATCACCGGCTGATGAGCGCCCTGATGGAAACCATCAGGGCTATTTAGCCGAGTCTGAAAAGCGAGGGAGAATTTAGAGATGCTTACCACGCGTTACTACGGGACCTTTGGCGGGGCCTTTATCCCGGAGGTCCTGGTTGCCACGTTTGAACAATTGGTGGCGGCCTTCGAGGACGCCAAAAACGATGCGTCCTTTTGGCACGAATACGTGGAGGTCATGTCCACCTACTCCTGCAGACCCACACCGCTTACCTTGGCAGAGAACCTGACCACCCATTTTGGCGGACCGCGCATCTATATCAAACGCGAGGATCTCAACCATACCGGGGCCCACAAGGCCAACAACGTCATGGGGCAGGGATTGCTGGTGAGGCGCATGGGGAAGTCACGCGTCATTGCGGAGACGGGCGCCGGGCAGCACGGTGTGGCCACGGCCACGATGGCCGCCAAATTCGGCCTTCGCTGCACCATCTACATGGGAGAAGTGGACGTGGCCAGGCAGCGGCCCAATGTCTTCTGGATGAAGCGTTTGGGCGCCGAGGTGGTCCCGGTGAAAGATGGGACCCGAATCCTGAAGGACGCCATCAACGAGGCCTTCCGCGATTGGGCCACGAATATGGATGATACTCACTACGTTCTCGGCACCGCCTGCGGACCGCACCCGTTTCCCGAGATGGTCAGCTATTTCCAGTCGATCATCGGCAGAGAGGCCCGGGCTCAGGTCCTTGAACGCGAGGAGAGACTTCCAACCCGCGTCTACGCTTGTGTCGGAGGAGGATCCAACGCCTTGGGGGTCTTTGGTGCCTTCCTTGATGATCCGGTAGAGCTGGTGGGTGTTGAGGCGGGCGGTGAAGGATTGGCGAGCGGACGTCATGCGGTGCGGCTCGCTTCTGAAGACGGGACCGTGGGTGTGGCCCAGGGATACAAGACCTATTTTCTTCAAAACGAAGACGGGCAGATGAAAGAGACCCACAGTGTAGCCGCCGGACTTGACTACGTGGGCGTATCACCGATCCTGGCGGCCCTGAGTGAGAATGGCAAGGTTCGCTTTGAAGCCGCCACGGACCAGGAGGTCCTGGAGGCCCTTTCCTTGACTCTGAAGAAGGAAGGGTTGGTGCCGGCGCTCGAATCGGCCCACGCCTTTGCCCAGGCCTTCAAAGAGGCCCCCACGCTTTCCCAAAGTGATGTCATCGTGATCAATCAGTCCGGGAGAGGCGACAAGGACATCTTTACGATCGCCGATGCGTTCGAGGACCCCGAGTGGCAGGCATTTATTCAAGAAAAAGCGGAGACGTACCGTGCTTGAATCTTATCTACGAGAAAGACGCCGACAAAGGGATATCCTTCTTATGACCCACATCGTGCTGGGGTACCCCTCTTTTGAAGACTCCCGTAAGATAGTGGAGTCCATGGTCGCGGCAGGGGTGGATCTGATGGAATTGCAAGTCCCGTTTTCCGAGCCGACGGCGGACGGTCCCGTGATCCTGCATGCCAACCAGGAGGCGATCAAGAACGGTGCCACCGTGCAGCGCTGCCTTGAGTTTGCCGCCGATATGGTCCGGACTTTTGATATCCCTTTCCTCATTATGACGTATTACAATATCCTGTACAAATACGGGACAGAGCGTTTCATATCCGCCATGGCACAGGGAGGGCTCCGCGGATCGATCATCCCCGATCTCCCTCCTGAGGAAGGCCAAGACTATTTTGCGGCGATGGGGACTCGTGACCTGGCTCCGATCCTGATCTTCTCGCCGACCACCTCTCTCGAGCGGATGAGCTACCTTTCGGGTTACGCCCGGGGGTTCATCTACTGCGTTGCCAGGAAGGGGGTTACGGGCAAAGAGACCACTTTTTCGAAAGAGATGGCGGCCTACCTCGAGCAATGCCGGCACGCCACGGATCTGCCGCTCGCAGTCGGTTTCGGGGTCAAGGAAAAGCGGGACGTGGATTTCCTGAAAGGCAAAGCAGACATTGCCGTAGTCGGCTCCGAGACGATCCGATTAGTAGAGAGGGAGGGGATTGGCGCTGTCGGTGACTTCATCAGAGGCCTTCGAGAAGGTTAAGAGGTGGATAGGCCGAAGGTAGAAGGTAGAGGTAGCTTTCAATGTCTGAGCAGACTGAGCTTCGGATTTTTGAGTCCGCCCATGAAAGAACATGGCTCTTGGGGGTGCCTGCGAGGCTCCTAAGAGAAAATGTGTATTCTTGTAACATTTTAGATTCTTTAAACGTTTTTTCACTTGGCCCGTCCGGTCATGGGGGTCTCTTTTCAAAGACGAGGAATTGAGTGCGAGGTCTTGGTGTAAGGCGCTACCCGAGGCGGCCGAAGGGCCACCGCGGAATATTCCCGATTGAGTGCCTGTGCGCATTCGCCCAATCTGCGTCGGCCGCCTTGCTTGGCAGCTTCTTCAGCGTTCGAGCGGGTAACGTTTCGTTTTTGAAAAGAGACCCCCATGGCCGGACGTTGAGTCGTTTCAAAAACCTAAAATAATACGTATTTTTTAGTTCGAGCTTTGCGTGTTGTCTGAAACACTTCAGCCTTCAGTCTTCAACCTAAAGGCCTGGCTGGCGACGCCTTCGATAGCGATTGAAAGATGTAGGCGCCATGCCCGATAGACATTTTGACGTCCTCGTGCTGGGGGGTGGCGCGGGTGGTGTCGCCGCGGCAGTGCGTGCCTCTCAGCTTGGCGGCCGAGTGGCGATTGTGGAGCCCCGCTACCTGGGCGGTTTTTGCGTAAACCGGGGTTGCATCCCCTTCGGATATACCCTTGCTGCAACCAAGATCCTTGGCGACCTGGTCTTTGGCAAGGATCTGGGGATTCACTGCTCAAGTAGCGAGCTGGACTCTGCGACGCATACGAAGAAACGGACAGAGCTGGTTTCGTTCCTGCGCCTGGGAATTGCAGCGCTCCTGAAAAAACACCACATCGAGCTGATTTCAGGGCAGGGGCGGCTCAGCGAACCGGGCAAGGTTGACGTTCGAGGTGAGATCTTTTCGGGATCGAAGATCATCCTCGCGACCGGGGCCGGACGTTTCAACCACGAGATCGACGGGATTGACGTCAAGAACATGTCGAGCAGTGATATTCTCCTGACCAACCAGGAACGACCCAGGAGCTGCCTTCTGCTGGGCGACAATCCTAAGATCATCGAGATCGCACAAATCCTCCGATGCCTCGGGTCGCTGGTCTGGTTGGCCACCGGGGAGAGGGCCTTGCTGCATGATGAGAGCAAGGCAATCCGCACCCGGCTCACAAAGGCGCTCCGCAAGGACGGGATCAACGTGCTGACCCGAACCCGAGTCCTCTCATCGGAGCGGACCAGCAAGGGGCTTCGATGCATCCTCAAGGTAAAGGATCAAGAGGAGCGTATCACCGTCGATCAGGTAATCCGTTTGAAGAGAGACACCGGCCTTGCTGAACTCGGTCTGGAGACCGCGGGCTTGAAGGGGGAGCGAGGTATTGTCGAGGTCAACGAACGAATGGAAACCGGTGTGGATGGGATTTACGCGATCGGGGATCTTAGCGCGCCTGAGGATTCACGCTATTCCCATCTGGCATCTGCCGGGGGGATCGTCGCCGCTGAAAATGCCATGGGACTTGAAAGCCGTATCGATCGCCGGACCGTCAGTCGTATCGCCTTTACCCAGCCTCAGGTGGCCTGCGTAGGACTTAATGAACTGGAAGCGAGAAAAGAAGGGTATGAGGTCATCACCGGGACGGCACCTCTCGCGATGAATCCGTTCGGCATGCTCACCGCTCAAAGCGAGGGGCTCGTGGAGGTGGTTGCTAATAAACAAGACGGCGAAATTGTAGGAATACACATCCTGAGTGAATCGGCCGGGGAAATGGCCGCCCAGGCAGTCCTGGCTATTCAGTTGGGGGCTACCCTGGAGGATCTCACCAGAACGACCTTTCCCCATCCAACCCTGAGCGAATCCCTGGCCGAAGCCGCCAGGGATTGCCTCGGAAGACCCATCTACCTGCCCTGATCAAGGCCTTCGGCCCCAGCTAAGTTCTTTTGCACCTTACAAGAATTTGTGGAGGAAGAAACGGTTTCCAGCCTCCGAGGTGGGAGGACTGTGATCTCTTTTCTACGATTCCGGGGGCTCCCACCTGACGCCACGGCAATCAAATCGAAATCCGAGAGCGCAGATTTCGATCCGAAGAAGATGTAACTTCCGCACCTTGTGCTCTCAGCGCCGACGTATTGACCGACAGATTCTTGTGAGGAGCCTATTCTTTATGTCTCTGCCGGAGGATGATCTCTTACGAGCGGAGGAAGGACTTTGCCGACGGCCTCACCAAATCCCACCCTGTAGCCCGCTCCTTGACACCATCCGGTCAGTGTCACCGTATCGCCGTCTTCCAGGAAGGCCCTCTTTTCGCCGTTCGGCAGGATGATCGGCTCCTTTCCGCCCTTGGAAAGCTCCAACATGCTTCCGAACCCTCTTGCGTCGGGGGCACTGATCGTACCTGAAGCCATGAGGTCTCCGGTTCTCAGGTTGCACCCCGTGACCGTATGATGAGCAAGCTGTTGGCACATGTTCCAGTACAGATACTTGAAGTTACTTTGACTGATTCGCACGCCTTCTATCATCTGCCCTGTCTTGAGCCAGACCTCGAGGCAGATATCGTAGGCCTGTTCCCCTTCAGAGCTGAGGTAGGGTAAGGGCGGAGGGTCCTGCTCAGGTCCGGCGCAGCGAAACGGCGCGAGAGCCTCCAATGTTACAACCCAAGGCGAAATGGTCGTGGCGAAGTTCTTGGCATTAAAGGGCCCCAGGGGTTGATACTCCCACTTCTGGATGTCCCTCCCTGACCAATCGTTCACCAAGACCAGGCCGAAGATATGATCCTGCGCCTCACCAATCGGGACGGGTTTCCCGAGTTCGCTGTCGGTCCCAACAAAGAAGCCCATTTCCAATTCGAAGTCGAGGCTTCGGGAAGGTGCGAAGAAGGGTCGAGGCACTCCCTTTGGGTTTACCTGGCCGCAGGGGCGGTGAATAGAAGTCTCACTCAGTACGACGGAGCTCGCGCGTCCATGATAGGCTACAGGGAGGTGAACCCAGTTCGGCATCAAGGCATTCTCCCTCCCACGCAACATAGCTCCCACGTTGGCGGCGTGTTCTTTGGAGGAATAGAAGTCGGTATAATCCCCGATTTGAACCGGTAGCAGTAGTTCGACCCTGTCGACCGGAAGCAACACGCGCTCCCTCAGCGCGGCGTCATCTCTGATCGTGGATTCATCGGCTCCAAGCAGTCCGGAGACAATGGACCGGGCCTCCTTCCACGCAGGACGGCCCAGCGCGAGAAAGGGATTCAGACTTGCCGAGCCAAAGACTCCCCGTTTGAGATGCCGACAGGGGTCCAAGAAACCCAGCTCTTCGAGGGCCACCAGGTCCAAAACGTACTCCCCGATCCTAACACCGACCCGCGAACCCCCGGTCCCGTCCTTCCGGAAGACCCCAAACGGCAGATTTTGAATGGGGAAATGCGAGTCCGGACGGGTCTCGATGAAAGATTTCAGTTTTGGCTCTGTAGTATGATCAAACAATGTGCCCCGTTCCTTTCCCGTAACAGTCTCGTTTCTTGAAGTACGTTCCTTTGCCTGAACCCTCGCATAAGAGTTTCGTGCCCCTCTCCCCTCGGCGCGGATCCTCAATCACCTCCAGCGTTTCTCTATGCTCCTCCAGGAGGATAATCGCTTGGCAACCACTTGCCCGGCGCTCCGTGAAACAGCGCCAAATAGTCATAGGGCTTCTTCGCTAGTCCGGGACCGGGAGCCTCGGTTCAAAACAACCATTTGTGCCTATTTGTCGGAGACTTTTAATCCTTGCGCATCACACGCCGTCGGGAACCTGGCCGGTTACGTGCTCTACAGAGACCATCCTCCAAGAAGTCCGGAAACATCTTCGTGCGTTGCGTAGAAATGAAAAGCTTAATCAAGGAGCCCGAAGGCCTTAAGGTGTTCACGGGGCTCGTCAAAAGAGCAACTCCCAAAACTGATCATGAATTCGCGACGGGCGTGATTTATCTCGTCTGCACGAACTGCTTCTCCTCGCCAAACAAAGCGGTCATTGCGGAACGTGAAGTTCTCAGGATCCTCATCATTGATGCAATCCTCGAGGCGCTGCTCTGTAGCTTTGTGTGCGTGCGCCATGATGCTTGCCCCGATGATATTGAAGAACCCATGACTCATGACCCCGACATCCTCCGTGTAGTGCCGTATAGGATTGTGCAGGCCCGCGGTGCATTTGAATGGCACACCGTTGTCGCGGCATGCCGCAATGACCGCTGCGACGCGTTCGGTTGGAGGAGTATCATCCGGTTTCGGGCCACCGCAACGAAGCTTGAAGCCAATGCGATGCCCCCCGTCAGCGGAACACACTTCACTCCATCGAGCCAATTCTCGAATGACGGCCCTATCGGTGTTGCGCCAATCTCCCCCGCCGGGGGCTTCGATAAACAACGTTCGCGTAGCAGAAGAGGTTTCATCGATTGTCGCTCTAAGGCTCTTGAAGAAGTCGGAGGCCCTACCCTGTGTCAGAATCGTTTCTGGAAGAAGGCGCATCTCGAGGACATCGGCCGCTGCCCACTTGACCGTGGCCGCGAGGTCACGGATCCTCCCTAGATCCGCACGCAGGTTTTGGAGAATCTCCTCTCTACTCTCGCCACCCCCAACAATGACCGAAAGATGCCAGGGCTCCGTCGACTTTCCAAACCATGCTTCGCCATAGGGGGCGATTTCCCTCAGCCTTCCAGCGGGGATGATAAACCGCGCCAGCATCCAGGCATCCTGAACCTGAAGGTAGCGGGCATAGTTGTTTAGGGCCGCGTCGAGCTCTAGCGCCGCGGGAGGGAACAGGCCGGCGTAATCGATGAGATCCGTCATAAAAGCCTTAAACGCATCATTCATGACGCTTGCTCTTTCCTGTCCTCCCCCTTAAGCCGCAGCCCAATCAGTTTCAGATGTGCTCGTACGAAACTTCATGAAATGAGGTCTGTGATACCCTATCGCCTGGTCATGGGGGTCTCTTTTCAAGAAACGAAACGTTACCTGCTCGAACGCTGACACCTCAAACCGAACACCGGAACCTCAGCGCTTCGGCTCCAATAAGGCCATCTTCGGATACCGCGTAGACGTTACAAACTGGGCGTCTCATCCAGCCATGACCTTTGGTACTCTAAATCTTCACAGGCCAGCGCCGCCTTGGCAACGGTAAGGGGCTCGAAGGTGTCGACCATGACAGCCAGCTCCTTCGTCTCTTTCTTCCCGATCGATTCCTCGATCTTCCCGGGATGGGGGCCATGCGGAAGGCCGTCAGGATGCAGTGTGATGGAACCGTACTCGATTCTCTTGCGGCTCATGAACTCCGTGCTGCAATAATAGAGGACTTCGTCGGAGCCGATATTGGAGTGATTGTACGGAGCGGGGATGGCCTCGGGATGGTAATCAAACAAGCGCGGGACGAAGGAATAGACCACAAAGCCGTCCCCCTCAAAGGTCTGGTGCACGGGCGGGGGCTGGTGCAAACGGCCGGTAATCGGCTCAAAGTCTTCGACGTTCAAGGCCCAGGGGAAAAAGTAGCCGTCCCATCCCACCACATCGAAGGGGTGATGATCGAGGATCACCAGGTACAAGGCATTCTGTCTT
>CAZAGT010000015.1:0-29489 GCA_964484515.1 uncultured Desulfobacteraceae bacterium
GTCCAGGGCTTGAAAGGTCTTCAAGGTGCCGTCTTCATGGTACTCAGGGCGGTACAGAGAAGGGACGTAAAGGGAGGGGACGCCCCGCGCCAGTTCGCGTAAGAGAGCTTCACGATCCCCATGGGTCTTCAGGCCCGACTCGGTAATGGCGTCCAGGAAGGCATTCAGGTTTGCCTCGGCTTCACCAAGCAGAAAGCAGTCGAAAAAAGGGGCGAGGGGCTCAGGGTTCAGGAACGTCGTGATCCCCCCTCCCAGGACCAGGGGATCGTGGGAGCCCCTTTCCGAGGCGGGGAAGGGGATCTTGGCGAGCTCAAGGATCTTCAGGATATTGGGATAGTCATTTTCAAAGGAAAGCGAAAAGGCAACCAGGTCGAATCTCGTGAGGGCGGATTGGGACTCAAGAGAGAGGAGCGGTTTCCCTGTCTGAAGGTAGAGGGACATTTCTTTGCCTTCAGGCAGGAAAACCCGCTCCGCGACAACGTTCTCTCTCCTGTTCAAAAGATGATAAACGACCTGATAGCCCAGGTTCGACATGCCGACCCGATAGCTGTTGGGGTAAGCCAAAGCAACGGGAATCCGCCCACCCCAATCCTTCTTGACCGTCCCCTTTTCCCGAGCAAGCCTCTGGTGGTAAAGGGAGATCAATCTCTCGGACACGTCGTTGAAACCTTCTAAAAGGTTAGTCGGCCTTGGCCCTCAGGAAGGTCGGATAGTCGAGGCTGTCCTTCATAAAGGCCCTCTTGAAAATGCTTCGCTTGCCCCGGCTCAGGCTTTCTTCTTCCTCGCTGAAAACCGGACCTTCGTCATCTTTCCTCTGAAACGTGGGGGTATCCAGGATCTCCTGGCCGTTCACTCGGACGGTCCAGTTGTCCGATGCCTCCTCCGGCGTCACCTCTCGCAGGCGGACGACCTTACCGTAATGGTCTTTGTCAATTCCGGTCGCGATGACGGTGATTTGGACCTCATCGCCCATGGTTTCGTCGAAGACGACGCCCCAGAATATGTCGGCGTCGCTGTCTACCTCGCCCTTAATATAGGTAGACGCCTCGTCGATTTCATCCATGGTCATGTCGGTCGGTCCGGTGATGTTCATGAGGAGCCCGGCTGCGCCGCTGATCGAGATGTCCTCGAGCAAGGGGCTATTGATGGCCTTTTGGGCAGCTTCAGAGGCGCGGTTTTCACCGTTGGCCCGACCCGTGCCCATGATGGCCGTGCCCATCTGTTCCATGACCCTCTTCACGTCGGCAAAATCGAGGTTGATGAAACCGTTGCTCATGATGAGATCCGAGATCCCCTTGACCGCATGGAGAAGCACCTCATCGGCACGGACAATCAACTCCCTGAACGTCGTGCTCTTTTGACCCAAGGCCTTGAGACGTTCATTGGGGATGATGATGAGAGTATCCACTTCTTTCTTGAGTTTTTCGATCCCCTCGGTCGCCCGCTTCATCCTTTTTTCGCCCTCAAACTTAAAGGGTTTTGTCACCACGGCGACGGTCAGGGCCCCCGTCTCCCTGCACTCACGGGCCACCACGGGTGCACCCCCGGTCCCGGTTCCCCCACCCATTCCGGCGGTAATGAAGACCATGTCACACCCGCTCATGTTGTCCCTGATCTCTTCGATGCTCTCTTCGGCCGCCAAGCGTCCGATCTCCGGATCGGCCCCGGCGCCGAGACCCTTGGTGATGGACGCCCCGAGCTGGATTCGGTTGGCGGACTCCGAGCGCTCGAGGTCTTGGCTGTCCGTATTGGCCGCGATAAATTCGACCCCCCTCAGCTTGGACGCGATCATGTTGTTAATGGCGTTACCGCCGGCACCCCCGACACCAATGACCTTTATTTTGGCGTCGTACCTCTTCCTCTCCTCAACAAATTCAAACTTCATGAAATGTCCCTCCTTTTCCTTCATAGTCTCGATGGTTTTGTAAAAACTCTGGAGTCCCCATCCAGAGTCATTCCGGCGAAGGCCGGAATCCGGTGCTCTCAGTTAGATTCTGGATGCCGGATCACGTCCGGCATGACGGATTCGGGTTGCCTACGATTTCATCAGCCCTAGATGACATCCTTGAACCACTTTTTCATCCTGTCCATTACCCGACCGAAGATGTTCGTATCCCGTATCCTGAATTTTTTGCCCTCCTTTGTTCTTTTGGCGCCGTAGAGCACAAGGCCCACGGCGGTTGCATACATCGGCTTGTTGACGACCTCCACGAGACCGCTGATCCCCTGGGGATACCCCGTGCGACAGGGGGCGTTGAAGATCTGTTCAGCCACATCCGCGACTCCCGGCATCTCTGAGCCGCCCCCCGTAATGACCACCCCGGAATTGATCCCGCGGTCGTAGCCGGAACGGACAAGTTCGTTGTGGATCAGAGTGAAGATTTCCTCGACTCGAGGCTCCAGGATCTCTCCCAGGATTTGCCTGGATAAGACCCGCGGTTTGCGGCCACCGACCCCCGGGACTTCAAGGGTTTCATCCTTTCCGATCATGGAGGAGAGCCCACAGCCATATTTGATCTTGATCCTCTCCGCCTCGGCAGTGGGGGTGCGGAGCCCAATCGAGATGTCGTAGGTGAGGTTGTTGCCACCGAGCGCGAGGACCGAGGTGTGCTTGATGGCACCTCGCGAGAAGACCGCCATATCCGTCGTCCCTCCGCCGAAGTCGATCAAGGCCACGCCGAGGTTTCGCTCCTCGTTTGAGAGCACTGCCTCGCTGGATGCCAGCGATTCGAGTACGATGTCGCAGACGTCCAAGCCGGCCCGGTTGGCGCACTTGATGATGTTCTGAGCCGATGTCACGGCGCCCGTCACGATGTGAATCTTGGCCTCGAGTCGAACCCCAGACATGCCCAAGGGATCGGTGATCGCATCATGTTCGTCGACGATGAATTCCTGGGTCAGGACGTGAATGACCTCACGATCCAACGGAATGGCCACTGCGCTGGCTGCTTCGATGACCCGTTCAATGTCCTTCTTTGTCACCTCCCTTTCTTTTAGTGCGATGACGCCGTGACTATTGAAGCCCTTGATGTGCCCCCCGGCAATGCCGGCATATACGGAACTGATCTCACAACCGGCCATGGTCTCTGCTTCTTCGATGGCTTCCTTGATGGAATTGACGGTCTTCTCGATGTTGATCACCACGCCCTTGCGAAGGCCTTCGGAGGGGTGAGAGCCGATCCCAATGATTTCAATGGTGTCCGGCTGGACCTCCCCCACCACCGCACACATCTTGGTCGTGCCGATATCGAGACCTACGATAAGCTCTCCCGCCATGTTACGCTCCCCTCATTGACCGACGTGACTGTCGAATATCCTGCTTCTAATAGGCTGATGGAAAACGTCCAGCCCGCTGTCGCCAGCGGGACGAAATCCCAAGCAATCAGGCACACGAGGTTCGAGGAAAAGAAAGTAAAAATCCCATTCTTGCCTTCCGCCCGGAGCCTTGGGCCTTTCGCATCCGCCGCAGTAATGCGCAATACAGGTGGTCGCGGTTCCTCTGGTACAGACAAGTGTCTTCCAACGGCCTTTTAACCATTCTTAAATGAGACAACCGCGCCATCCTTCACATCGAGGTCGATGGCTCGCACCAGGTGGATGCGGCCATTGCGCCTCAAATCCTCCAGGACCCGCCGCAAACCCCCCATCTTGGTGGGCAGATCGTCGCTCCTTGCATGGATGACCGCCGGCAGCGATTGAAAGTAGAGTGAAACGCGGCCGTCTCTTTTCACGTGTACCTCAGATAGGTTCCGCAAGGTCCACGGGCCCTTGTCGGAGGCGAGGGTATCGAGGACGTGAGCCGCTAGATCAAGATGATGGTCCGCCGGAGGCCCCTTCGAGCGATCGAAGGTAATGACCGGATAGTCCATGGCTCATCGGGATCCACTTCCTTGAAAAGCGTCTTCCTCCGGTTCATGAAGTACAGCCGGTCAAGGACAACGATCGCCTGAGGCTGCTCCTGTTTGGCCTCGACCACGAGGGTGTGAGGAAATCGTTTTTCCAGCCGGGCCTCCCTAATCCAAGGGTGTTGTTCAATCTTGTTCTTCAGTTTGCGGAGATTGATCGCCAGGAGGCTTGCGTCGGTCTCGGAACAGGCCAGATTGATGATGTCCTGCTTGAGGTCTTCACGAACCCCCGTCACAGTGATCTGTTCGAGTCTGACATAGGGCGATGTCACGAGGTACTGGTAAATGACTATGAACAGGAGACTCAGCAAACAGATGCCGATCAGTACGCATGAACTCCTGACGAAGAAGAGGCTCATGCGCGTAAACGCAGACCAAACCGAGGCCGCGCGGTTACTCTTCTTCCGCTTGACGACCTGCTTGGCCAGGATGGACTGCTTGGTTTTGGTTCGCTTACGAGGCATATTGTTCCCCTAGAGGCTGTCGGAATACGCCCATCTGCTGCGTTACCCTCATCCCTCGTGATTGCAGCGTACTCCTGTGTACGCCTCACTCCTCGTGATATCGGGAGTCTTGCATCTGGACATTTTCCATCAGCCTCTAAGAAATGGGTCTTTCGACAGTCTAGTAAGTAGCCGTGTATTTAGGTTGAAGACTGAAGGTTGAAGCGTTTCAGTTTTCCAATCTATCCTCTTTCCCCGTCAGCCTTGAGCCCAGGGCCGAAAGGCTCGCTCCTCGTTGCTTTTGCCTTCTACCTTCCACCTTCAACCTTCTACCTTTCACTTCTACCTTCTTCCCCCAATCACCTTCAGTTCCAGCTCGAGTAGAGTACCCGTCTCCTTTAGTACCCTTTCGCGGGCCAGTTCGATCAGGGCCAGGACATTCTCAGCCGTGGCCCCGCCGGTGTTGACGATGAAATTAGCGTGCTTGGGCGATATCATCGCACCACCGATCCGGCGACCTTTCAGTCCAACCCCTTCGATCAACCTTGCGGCATGGTCTCCGGGAGGATTCTTGAAGACCGAGCCGGCGGTCGGCGCATCGAGAGGTTGATTCTTCTTGCGTTGCGTCGAATAGTCGGCCACCCGTTGAGCAATCCTTTCAGGCGAATCGGGCTTCATTACAAAGCTGCCTCGCACGATGACACTCCCCTCCGGGATGGAAAGGGCCCGGTAATGAAACGAGAGCTTTGAACGACCTTGGACCAAGAACTCGGCCTGCGGCGTGAGCACCTCGATGTCACGGACAACACCTTCGATCTCCTGCCCCCAAGCTCCGGCATTCATGACTAGCGCTCCGCCCACCGTTCCGGGGATCCCTGCGAGGAACTCGAGTCCTGTGAGGCCCGCGCGTCTGCAATAACTGAGTAGTTTTGTGATGCCGAGTCCTCCCCCAGCTATCAGCACGTTCTCTTGTCGCGGGTCTTTTTCAACGGTCGCGAGCTCTCCACCAAGCATCATCACGACGCCCTCAAACCCTTCGTCCCGTACGAGAAGATTGCTCCCCTTGCCGACAACGAGATAGGGGATACTTTCCTGCCGCAGGAAAGAGACCATGCCTCGAAGTTCATCCCGTTGCTCAGCGAAGAAGAGGGCCTCGGCCGTGCCGCCGATCCGAAACGTCGTGCACCTGTCCATGGGGCAGTCGAATTGAATCCTTGGCCCTCCAAGTGCGCGCAACGCTTCTCTCTGCTTTTGGTCCATGTCATCACGGAGATATTTAGGTAAAAGGTTGAAGGCTGAAGTCTTTCAAACAACTCAACCGCCCGAAGTTGTTTATGATCACGCATCGGAAACCTTCAACCTTCCACCTTTTACTTTTTTCCTCGCTCCTCCAACCTCTAACCTCAAACCCTTTCACCTTCCGCCTTCAGCCTTTCCAGCAATGCATCCCCCAATTCATGGATATCCCCGGCACCGAGGGTCATTGCCACATCACCCGACTTGAGGTGCTCTAGGGCGGCCTGGAGGATCTCATCCTGCGTTTGGCAGAGGACTACCTCCTTATGTCCATGTTCCTTGATGCCGTTATAAAGCCACTTGGTGTCCACACCCTCGAGCGGAGTCTCACTGGCGGCATAGATCGGCGCCAGGATCACTACGTCGGCATCGTTGAAGCTCATGACGAAGCGATCGTAGAGCGCCTTCGTGCGACTGTATCTATGGGGTTGAAAGATGACGATCAGGCGCCGGTCGGGCCAACACTCCCGCGCCGCCGTCAGGGTGGCGCAGATCTCCGTGGGGTGATGTCCGTAGTCGTCGAGCACGATGATGTCGTTCTCCATCCCTTTGACCTGGAAGCGGCGCTCCAGGCCACCCAGGCTGCGAAGGCCCTTGCGGATGTCAGCCATATCGATATCGAGCTCACGTCCCACCGAGATGGCGGCCAGGGCGTTGAGGACATTGTGGTTCCCGGGCATGCCCACGGTCACCCGGCCGAGGGATTCGTTGTGCTGAAGGACCTCGAAGTCGACTTCCAGACGGCCGCGCTCGATATCCTTGGCCCTCAAGTCTGCCTGTGAGTTGGTTCCGTAAGTGATGTATCTCTTTTTGAGACGCGGGATAATCGCCTGGATCTCCTCGTTGTCGAGACAGAGGATGGACAGCCCGTAAAAGGGGATTTTGTTGATGAAACTGACAAAGGCGTCTCGCAGGGCGTCCATTCCCTTGTAGTGGTCGATATGTTCGAAGTCGATATTGGTGACGACCGCGATCGTTGGCGACAAGATCATGAAGGAGCCGTCGCTTTCATCCGACTCTGCGACTAGAAAGTCTCCCTGGCCCAGCTTGGCGTTGGAGCCGCCCCAGATATCAAGCCTGCCGCCGATCACAACCGTTGGATCCAGATTGCCGGCGGTCAGGATGGAGGCGATCATGGACGTCGTGGTAGTCTTGCCGTGTGCTCCGGCAACTGCCACGCCGTACTTGAGTCGCATCAATTCGGCCAACATTTCGGCCCGCGGGATGACCGGGATGGAATGCTCCTTGGCGGCAACGATTTCGGCGTTATCGTCTGTGACCGCCGAGGAATAGACCACCACGTCGGCGTCTTCCATGTTTTCGTTGCTGTGACCCAAAAAGATGTGACCGCCAAGGCCGGCCAGCCGGCGGGTCGCCGGAGACTCCTTGAGATCGGAGCCGCTCACCTGATAGCCCAGGTTGAGCAGGAGTTCGGCGATGCCGCTCATGCCGATGCCCCCGATCCCCACCAAGTGAATATGTCTGGCCTTGCCAAAGGTCTTCATCGAATCACAACCATCAGTTCACGTTGAATGCGACTTCCAGTTGATCGACGATCTGCTTGGCGGCGTCGGGTCGTGCGAGCGTCCGCGCCCGCAGACCCATCTGTTTCAAGGCCGCACGATCATCCATGTATTTGAGCAAGAGCGCTGCGAGCCGTTCACCGCTCAATTCATCCTCGACCACCATCTCCGCACCCCCGGCCTGCACCAGGGCCAGCGCGTTTGTCTCTTGATGCCTGTTGGCGGCGTGAGGGTAGGGGATCAAGATCGACGGTTTGCCGAGGGCGGCCAATTCAAAGATCGTCGTCGCGCCAGCCCTACTGACAACGAGATCGGCTCGGCGATAGGCGCCCGCCATATCCTGAATAAAGGGCAAGACCTCTCCCGTCAGGCCGCGATCCCGGTACGTTGCAGTGACCTCCTCGTGGTCTGTCACACCAGACTGATGAATAACTGCCGGTTCGTGCCCTCCCCCTTTGAGGATCTCCAAGGCGGCCACTAAGGCCCTGTTGATGGCCCGGGCACCCTGGCTGCCACCGACGATCAGCACCGTGAATCTGTCTTCATCTTCGTCTTTCGTCGTCTTGTCGGTGAGCAGGTCTTCACGGATCGGGTTACCGGTGAGGATGGGCTCGCCGGCCGGAAAGTGCTTCGCGCTTTCAGGAAAAGAGATGAAGATCTTATTGACGACCCTGCTCAACAACCTATTTGTCAATCCCGGATAAGAGTTCTGCTCGTGAATGGCAGTGGAGATGCCCAGGAGCCTCGCTGCCAGACAGACCGGTCCGGCGGAGTAGCCACCCACTCCAATCACCGTTTGAGGTGAGAATCGTCTGATGAGGGAGGCAGACTGCCCCAACGTGAATGGTAGCCTAAAGATCACAGACGTCCCTTTCTTCCAACCCCGACCCTTGAGCCCTTCGATCGCAATGGAGGTCTGTTGAAAACCGTAACGGGTCAAGATCTCGGATTCTATGGTGCGGCGCCCGGTCACAAAGAGAAGGCTTGCTTCTTCGTATCTCCTGCCTATCTCCCTTGCGATCGCGATTCCCGGGAAGAGGTGACCTCCGGTCCCTCCACCTGCGATAATGACCCTTACCTCACTAATGGTTTCCCCTTTCGGCCGTTTGGCTTCTTGCCGAGATGTTCAGCAGGATTCCAATGGCGAACAGATTGATGACCAGTGATGAGCCGCCATAACTGATCAAGGGCAACGTCAATCCCTTGGTAGGCAGAAGCCCCATCACGACCCCCATGTTGATGAGGACCTGGAGTCCGATGAAGCTGCTGATCCCCAAAGCGAGATAGGTGCTGTAAAGATCAGGTGCATTCAGCCCTATTCGGATTCCGCGCAGGATCAAGACGGCGAAGAGGGCGATGATGGCGGTCACGCCGATCAACCCGAGTTCCTCTGCCATGATGGAGAGAATAAAGTCCGTGTGAGGCTCCGGGAGGTATAGAAGTTTCTGCTTACTGTTCCCCAGGCCCACACCGAAGATCCCCCCTGACCCGAAGGCCATGAAGGAGTGGATGATCTGAAAGCCAAGGCCCTGCGGATCATCCCACGGATTAAGAAAGGCCCACCAACGCCGAAGGCGGTAATCCGCCTGCCACACCAACCAGAACAAGATCGGAATCGACACCAGGACCAGACCGAGAAGTTGAAGCGGGTTCACACCCCCCACGAAAAGGACGATCAATAACCAGCAGCCGATAATAATCGCAGTGCCCAGGTCCGGCTGGAGCAGGATCAACGTCATAAACGTGCCGGCGACCAGCAAGTGGGGCAAAAAGCCCTTGGAAAAGATGGGCATATTGGGCCCCTTCTTGGCCATCGAGTAGGCGACATAAAAGACCAGGGATAACTTGGCCAACTCCGATGGCTGAAAGGAGAGCCCAGCGATTCGTAACCACCGGTTTGCCCCGCCTACCTTGACAGAAAAGCCGGGAATGAACACAAGCACCAGGAGTCCCAGGCTGAGCAGCAAAATCGGGTAGACCAGACGGCGATAGAACCCGTTTGGGAGATTCTTACCGAAAATCATCCCGATGAGGCCCACCAGACAGAAGGCGCCCTGTCGTTTCAGGTAATGGGGGCTGTCGCCGATCTCGTGAGAGGCGAGGTACGAGCTCGCGCTATAAGTCGCCACAAGGCCAAGCACCAATAGGGAGAGCGTTGGAATCAGGAGGATGTAATCATAATCCAGCTGGTGTTTCTTAGTTCCCATGGCCAAGCCTTTCGACGGCCGCCCGAAAAGCGGCGCCCCTTTGGGCGTAGTCGGAGAACATGTCAAAGCTGGCACAGGCCGGGGCCAAGAGGACCACATCACCGGTCACGGCGGCCGCAAACGCCTGGAAGACCGCATCTTCCATGTCCTTTGCGAATGCATAGGGGATGTGGGCCCCAAAGGCGCTTGCCAGTAGATCCCGTGCCTCTCCCAGTAGGATGCCCCGTCGGACCCGCCCCTTGGCGGCCTCGACGAGGGGGAGATAACTACCCCCCTTGTCACGGCCTCCGGCAATCAAGATGAGGGGTTGTTCAAAACTTTCGACGGATCTCAAAGCCGCATATACGTTGGTTGCCTTCGAATCATTGTAGAATTCGATCCCTGCGATGTTTGCGACTCGCTCGAGACGGTTCGGGAGACCTGTGAAGGTATCGATGGTCGCTTGGATCGCCTCGGGCGCTAGGTCACATGCCAGACCGACGAGGACAGCACCCATCAGGTTTTCCAGATTGAATCTCCCCGGGAGCTTGAATCCCTTAAGATCAAAAGGGTAGGTCACCCCGCCCGGCAAAGAGGCCCTCAATTGCCGACCTTCAATAAACGCCTGCCGGCCGGCACGTTCGACTAGCCCATATCGGAGGACGGTCCCGGTCCCCTGGGGCTGGAATGAAGACAGACGCTCATCATCATCATTCAGGATCGCGTAGTGTCCCGCGTCCTGGTTCTGGAATATTTTCAGTTTGGAAGCCACGTAGTCCTCGTAGCTGGGATATCGGTCCAGGTGATCGGGCGAAATGTTCAAGAGCAAAGCCACCCTCGGACGAAAGGTCTCCATCGTATCGAGCTGGAAACTGCTCACTTCAACCACGGCGAGGTCGGCACCGCGGTCTCCCGCCACATAATCGATCAGGGGGGTGCCGATATTGCCGCCCACAAAGGCCCGCAAGCCTGCGTTCTGAAACATGGCGCCGATGAAGGCGGTGGTCGTCGATTTGCCGTTGGTCCCCGTCACCGCAACGATCGGGATGTCGATCAAGTTGGCCGCCAACTCCATCTCCCCGGTGACGGGAATGTTCGCTCGCCTGGCGGCCATGACGGGCTCGATGTCATGGGGGACCCCGGGACTTAGCACAATCAGGTCGGCATCTAAAAAGGTCTGCCTCCTGTGGCCGCCTGTCTCGAGCCGTGCGCCTAAGACATCGATTTCATTCAGTGCGTCGCGGTCGATCTCCGTATCTTGTCGCAGCTCGCTCACCGTGACCTCGGCCCCCCTAGCGCTCAGCCAGCGCGTCGCCGAAAGCCCTGATCGGCCTAAACCGACGACCACGACCTTTTTCTGGTCCAGCTCCACCTGGAACTCAAGCCTCTCAATATCGAACGGTGAAGATATCTCTCGTAGAGGGCGGCCAAGCGCCTTGATAAGTTTGCGCTAAATCCACAGTCACGCAAACGACAGTAGACGTGCCAAGGATTGGTCATGTGTTGAATCCGGGCTTGATAGGACGGCACGGTTACCTCACTTTCAGGGTGCTGATTGATAGCAGGGCCAGGATGATGGCGATGATCCAGAAACGGACGGTCACCTTGGACTCGGGCCAGCCTTTCAACTCAAAGTGGTGATGGATGGGTGCCATCCGAAAGATCCGCTGGCCGCCGGTCGCCTTGAAATAGGCCACCTGAAAGATGACCGAGAGCGCCTCAAACACGAACAGGCCGCCGACAAGCAAGAGAACGAGTTCCTGTTTTGTGATCACAGCAATGGTGCCTAAGGCGGCACCTAACGGCAAAGACCCCACATCACCCATAAAGAGCTCAGCGGGAAAGGTGTTGTACCAAAGAAAGCCGAGCCCGGCACCGAACACGGCTCCACAAAGCACGGAAAGCTCGCCTGTGCCCGCGACGTAGGGAATCTGAAGGTAGCTGGCTATTTTTGCGTGTCCAGCGAGGTAACTGAAGACCAGGTAGGCGGCAAAGGCGATAATGATCGGGCCGATCGCGAGCCCGTCGAGTCCATCCGTGAGATTAACCGCGTTAGAGGCCCCGACGATCACCATCATGGCAAAGGGGATATACCACGGCCCCAGATCGGGCCTGACGGCCTTAAAAAAGGGCAGATTCAGATGGGAGTCGAACCCGGGATAGAAATAGAGGCTCAGCGCCACCACGAGGGCCACGAGAATCTGGAGACCGAACTTGGCCTTGATGCTCAGCCCGCTGCTACTATTGCGGGACATCTTGAGGTAATCATCGGCAAACCCGATCAAACCAAAGCAGATGACCGTAAAGATGGCCACCCAGACGTAAACATTCAGGGGATCAACCCACATGAATGTGGAAAGGAGAATGACCGGAAGGATAAGACAGCCTCCCATGGTGGGGGTCCCGGCCTTGTCCTTGTGCTTGGGCGGCCCGTCATCCCGGATCGGTTGACCTATTTGCATGGCCCGCAACCGGTCGATGACCCACACCGCGAAGATGAAGATGAGGATCAGCGAGGAGAGGGTCGCAATAATGGTCCTGAACGTGATGTATCTGAACACGTTCAGCCAGGAGTAATCGGAATGGAAGAAGTAGATCAGTTTGTAGAACATCTATTCCTTTACCCGTTCCACGTACTAGTTCGGTCTCATTGATCGCCGGCCCTTCGCTGCGGGCTGGGCAAGCGCAGAGGAGACGACATCCAAGAAACTATCCAGCGGGAATGGTTTCGATAGTTGTGTATACACCGGTTGGGTGTCTTCGCATCCCCACGATCGTTGCGTGGGGCTACCGCTCATGACGATCACTCGCTCCCTACGTCCCGCCTTCTTCATCCTTTTCAGGAGTCCGATGCCGTCCAAGCGCGGCATATGGACGTCCGTGATCAGCAGGTCGAAGTGCCTCTCCTGCATCACTTCCAGGGAGTCGACTCCGTCTTTGGCCAGTGTGACCTTAAAACCGCTGTTGGAGAGGACATCAAAAAGGAGTTCTCTAATTCCTACTTCATCATCGACCACCAAGATCTTCTTTGATCGCGCCAATAGACAACACCTCGCTCGTTTAGTTTTGGAGACCCTCTACGACCCTTTCGAGGCCAATCCTACGAGAGCCTTTGAGGAGAATAAGATCTCCCGATCTCATCTCCTCCTTAATTCTTTGCGTCATCTCCTCGCGGGAGGTGACGATAATTACCCTGTCCGCAGGAAGCCCGGCGTCCACCGCGCCTTCTGACATCTCCTCGGCGTGCTCGCCGAGCGCCAAAAAGGTGCTTGCCCCGATTTCGGCGACCATCGAACCCGCCTCCCGGTGGGCCGGGACCGTTTCAGCACCCAGTTCCAACATCTCGCCCAGACCCACAATCACCCGGCCGGTTTCATCCTTCAGGGCCTTCAGCGAATCGAGGGCGGCTCGGAGGGAGGTGGGATTCGAATTGTAGGTGTCGTCGATCACCGTGGCGCCGCCGGGCAACGCCTTGAGCATGAAACGACCCTTAATGCCCGCATAGTGCTCCAGTCCGTCGGCGATCTGATCCCACGAGATACCCAAGGATAGGGCGATCGCCGCAGCCGCCACGGCGTTCATGACATGTTGAAGTCCCGGAATGCGCAGCCTGACCATCGTTGACTCCCCATGGTATTCGATCTCCAGGCTGACGCCTTCGCGACCCAGCTGGCGAATACGTTGGGCCCGGATCTCGTTTCGGGGGCCGAGCCCAAAACTCACGATCCTCTTTTGAAAACGAGAAGCCGTCCGGATAAGCAGGTCGTCGTCCCCGTTGAGGAGCATCGTGGCCTGCGGGGATATCCGGTCAACGAGTTCCACTTTTGCCTTGGCCACGCCGTCGAGGTCGGCGAGACCCTCAAGATGTGCCCGGGCCACGTTTGTGATAAGACCGACATCCGGGTCAGCGATTTCAGTCAGTCGTCCGATCTCCCCGGGCCGATTCATCCCCATCTCCAGCACCGCCCGGCGATGTTCATCCTCAAGAAGGAATAGAGTAAGGGGCAATCCGACGAGGTTATTGAGGTTCCCTTCGTTCTTGAGGGTCTTGGCGTCGCGAGTGAGGATCGCCGCTGCCATCTCTTTGGTCGTCGTTTTGCCGACACTCCCGGTTAAGGCCGCGATTTGAGCACCATGTTGGTGGCGCCACCAGCCGGCAAGGTCGCCAAGGGCGGTGAGGGTATCGTCAACCGTGATCACCGCAGGAGTACTGGGCTGTGAGAATGAGGGTCGGACGCCTTTGTCGATGACAACCCCAGCAGCACCCTCTGCCGCGGCTCGATCGATGAACTGATGACCGTCGAAACGTTCCCCTTTGATAGCCACAAAGAGGAAGCCCGATCGCATCTGGCGGGAATCCGTTGAAAGCCCCTCAAACGTGGTCTTCGGGTCCCCCGCGATCAGTTTACCCCGGATCGGCGTCATGATTTCGCCCGCTGTAATTTGACCCCATCGAGCGGCCATCTAGTCCCTTTCCGAAGCGGCTAAGCCTGCCTCTTCGCGATCATCAAAGTGTCTACGTTTACCACCGATGATTTGATAATCCTCGTGACCTTTGCCCGCAATCAGCACCAGATCCTTCGTGCTGGCCATGGCAACAGCCATCCGGATCGCCTTTCTGCGATCCACTTCGACGCGGTATCCCCGCGACGGTGACCCTGGCCGGGATGACGACCATCTCCCCTTTGGCAGACCCGATTCCTGGATCCCTTTTTCGACCTGGGCAATGATCGAGGACGGATCTTCGCTCCGTGGGTTGTCAGACGTGATCACGACCAGATCACTTTGCTGTCCTGCTGCGAGACCCATCTCGTACCGTTTCCCCTTGTCGCGGTCGCCGCCACACCCGAAAACCGTTATCAACTTCCCTTCCGCGAGGGGCTTCAATGTCTGCATCGTCTTCGCAAGGGCATCGGGCGTGTGGGCGTAGTCGACGACGATCCGCAGGCCGCGGGTGTTCGGGACGGTTTCGAGCCTGCCAGGGACCACACGGAGTTGCTCGATCCCGGTGACGACATCATCGAGAGCGATTCCCAGTGCGACGGCCGCACCTGTTGCCGCTAAGATGTTGTGAATGTTGAACACTCCAAGGAGAGGCGACCGGACGGCGGCCTCTCCGACCGGTGTGATCAATCGCGCCCCGATACCGGTGAAGTCTGCTGTAACGCCATCAGCGCGAAGGTCACAATCTCTGCCCAAACCGTAAGTCATGACGGGGGCCTGCGTGAGCCGGATCAGCTCAGTCCCTTTTGGATCATCCCGATTGATGATGGCATAATTTGGGCCTTTTCCCTGGGTCGCTGGAAGGCCGCTGAAGAGCCGGCTCTTGGCCTTGAAATAGGCCTCCATGGTCTGGTGATAATCCAAGTGATCGCGCGAAAGGTTTGTGAACACGGCTATTTTAAAGGGGCAATCGGCGGTCCGGTTCTGATCGAGGGCATGGGAGGAGACCTCCATGATCACATCGGTGACACCCTCGTCGGCCATTTCACGCAGGAGCCGCATGAGATCAAGGGATTCCGGGGTCGTCACCGGCGCCGGATAGGTTTTGCCCCCCAGGCGGTAGTTGATCGTCCCGATGACCCCGGGCTTTGCGCCGGCCGCCCTCAGGATCGACTCAAGCAGGTAGCTGGTAGTCGTCTTACCGTTCGTCCCCGTGATTCCGACCAGACTCAGGCCGGTCGCGGGCTCATCATAGAATCGGGCGGCGAGTTTGGAGAGGGCCTCGCGGGAATTCGGCACACGGACCGCGGCGATCTTCTCGGGGGTCCCGTTGAAGGCCTCCGTGACCAGTGCGACCGCCCCTCGCTCAACAGCGTCTTCAATGTAATCGTGCCCGTCCAGACTATGTCCTCTGAGGGCGACGAAGAGATACCCGTCTTTGACCTGACGCGAGTCGTAGGCCAGACCTGTGATCTCGATCTCAGCGTCTCCCCTGAAATCGACCTGCTTCAATTCCGATAGTAAATCTGCAAGGCGCATGAATCGAACAGTCCCTTAGCTTGGCGGTCTGAAGTTGACCTTGACGGTCGTGATCTTGGATAGGGCGGAACCGGGCTCCGGTTTTTGGGTCACCGCCAATCCCGTGCCTTCGGGCACGACACGGAGGCCCAGGGCCGTGCCCCTTCGCAGGACTTCGCGCATCCCCAGTCCCGTGAAATCAGGTAACACACCCCCAGCGGCAGCGAGCCGCTTAGGCTTTGGATCGTCCCGGACAATGTCAGGGGGGCACTGGGCCGGAGGGCTTTGCGTGCCAGCAAGGATCACGCTGGGATTGACCCCCAGGTGATTAAGCCCCCAGGTACCGATCTGACGAAAGACAGGCCCGGCCACGAGTCCCCCGTATTTTCGATCCTGAGGCTCATCGATCATGATCAGAACCAGCAGCCTGGGTTTGGAGACAGGGACAAAGCCCACAAAGATGGCCACGTAGTCCTTTCTTGAGTACCGTTTGGTTCGCGGATCAATCTTCTGAGAGGTTCCTGTCTTGCCGGCAACGCGGTAGCCTCGAATGGCCGCAAGGGGGGCGGTGCCGGTATCAGCAACAACCCCTTCAAGGATTTGGGAGACCTTGCCGGCGATGGCGGGTGACAAAACCCGCCTGATTTTTTGCGGGCGGGCCTGCAAGACCGTTTGGTGGTGTTCGTCCGTTATGGCCTGGATCACGTAGGGGCGCATCAATGTGCCGCCGTTGGCGATGGCCGACATGGCCGCAGCCAACTGAATCGAGGTTGCAGACATGCCTTGCCCAAAAAAGAGGGTCGCCTTGTCAAGTGGTTTCGCCTCGGCTCCAGGCCTGATGTACCCTTTGCGCTCGCCAATAAGATTGATCCCGGTTTTGGCGCCGAACCCAAATTTAATAAGATAATCACAGAACTTCTCGTAGCCCAGTTCTTGTCCGATTTTGACGGCGCCGATGTTACTTGAGAGGGAGACGATTTGGGCGACACTCAAATCGCCATGCTTTTTGGTGTCATGAATCACGTGATTGGCCACCGTATACTCACCGCGTTCACAGAAGAACATCGTTTGGGGGGAGACGACGCCCCTGTCGAGCGCCGCTGCAAGCAGGAAGGGTTTGATGATAGAGCCGGGCTCATAGCAGTCTGTCACGGCACGGTTTCGCCACTGGTGAGGCCGGTATCTCCGAAACTCATTGGGGTTGTAGAGAGGGACAACAGCCATCGCCAGGATTTCACCGGTTGCCGGATCCATCACGACGCAATGCCCAGCCTTGGCAGCGTGTTTCTTCACGGCAGCGGCAAGGATTTGTTCGGCCTTGTATTGAATGTCCTTGTCAAGCGTTAGGATAAGGTTGTGGCTCGTGCGTGTTTCACTGGCGGCGACACTCATCGAAAAGGGACGCCCCAAGGCATCGCGCATCTCGAGCAGGGAGGCCTGAGGTCCGGTTAGGAGTCGATCGTATTTCTTTTCCAGCCCTTCAAGGCCCTGGTTGTCGTCACCTGAAAATCCGATAACGTGCGCGGCGATCTCCTTCCCCGGATAGTAGCGCCTCGACTCCGAGGTAAATCCGATTCCGCGAAGCCCCAAGGCTTTAACCGCGGCCAGTTTTTCGGGACTGACTTTTCTTTCAAGCCACACAAAGGAGCGCGTGCTTTCTAGGTCAAGGCGGATCACCCGTTGTTTGGCGCGAAGGATCTTAGAGAGTTTCTTGGCCGTTTGAGCCTTGTTTTGCACAAGGCGAGGATGGGCATAAATGGAGCCGACTTGAACGCTGACAGCCAGTTCATGTCCGTCGCGATCATAGATGATCCCTCGCTTGGGTGGGAGCTTCGTGATGACGCGGTATCGCTCGCGGGCGATTGCATGAAGTTCGTCCCTCTTGATAACCTGAAGCTGGTAGGCGCGCACCAGAACGGTGCCCAAGCCACACGTGAAGAAGGCTGCTACGCCGTAGATCCTCAACCTGATCCATTTCTTTTCCTTGACCTTCATGGCAGAATGACGATTTGCTCCGGCAAGGCCTGGCGCAAGCCCAGCCTGAGGGCTGCCTCCTCAAGATGACGGGGTGATTTCAGAGTCGCCAATTCGACCCTGAGCTTCTGATTCAAGGCCTTGAGCCGTTGTTCTTCCTCTCGCAGCCGACTGAGGTCGTATCCAATCTGGGTTCCCTCGAGGGTGGACCAAACGTATCCGATACCGCTTCCCATGAAGACAAAGAGGAGCAAGGTAATCAGACAGACCTGACGCGGGGTGATATGGATACGGCGCTTCTTGACCTTGGCGTTCTGAACCCGGATGCCCGTTTTTGCGTTTCTTCGTCTTTCTATTTCCGATCGCTTTATTGATCTGACCACCTCAAATCCTTTCTGCAACTCTCAAGATAGCGCTGCGAGCCCTGGGGTTGGCTGCAATTTCGTCCGGGCTCGGCTTTTTCCCCTTTTTGCGTATTCGCCTCAGGAGAGGCGTTCGGCCACAGACACAGACCGGAAGGTCGGGCGGACAGACACAGCCCCTTTCCCAGTCAGCCAGGGCCTGTTTTACGGGCCTATCCTCCAAGGAATGGTAGGCCAAAACCACGAAACGGCCGCCGGGCGCGAGCAGGGACGGGATCCGGCTCAGACAGATCCTCAGATTCTCAAGTTCCTGGTTGACTGCGATTCTGAGCGCCTGGAACGACCTTGTAGCGGGATGTCGTGCTGAGGGCCGCCGCGAAGGTCGAACAACCGACTCGATTAACCGGGCTAGTTGGAGCGAGGAATCAATGGGCCTCCGTTCACGTTCTATGACGAGGATCCTGGCAATGGCCTTCGCCCGGGGCTCTTCCCCGTACTCCCGCAGTATCGTTTCCAGTTCCTCTCTCCTCAGTTCGTTCACCAGCTGCCGCGCCGTGATCGTGTCGTTTGCATCCATCCGCATGTCGAGCGGTTCATCACGGTTGAAGCTGAATCCCCGACCGGAGTGCTCCAACTGGAGCGATGAAAGCCCTAGGTCCAACAAGACACCCTGGACGCTTACGATTCCCATCCCTTGAAGGACGTGATCTAGCTCGGCATAATTCGATTTCAAGATGGTGACCGGCGCGCTCAGGTTGGAGAGTCTAGCCCTTGCGATACGTACGGCGTCGGCATCCCGATCTAGACAAAGGAGAAGCCCTCTTGGGCCGAGGTGCTCGGCGATAGCCAGGCTGTGTCCCCCGGTGCCGACCGTTCCGTCCACGTAGATGCCGTCTGCCAGGATGGCGAGGTCTTCGACGACCTGATCCACAAGGACCGGTTGATGGGGGTATTGCGGTGCTGCCGCATCTAGATGCCCATTTGAGATAGGGACTGGCTCACCTCTCGAAAGCTCGACTTGGCCCGGTTGAATTCTTCATCCCACCGGTCCTTGTCCCAGATTTCAAAAAGCTTTAACTCACCCACGAGGACGACTTCTTTTTTTAGCCCGGCGATTTCCCTCAAATCGGGGGGGATCGTAATCCGGCCCTGCTTGACGGGGCATTCTTGCGCGCCTGAGATGAAATAGCGACGATAGGTGTTGACAGCGTGATCGAATAGAGACAGACTAGAGGCTCGTTCTTCGATGACACTCCAATCCTCGCTGGTGAACGCCCACAGACAGCTGTCGTGATTGGTCAGGACCAGGCAGTCTTGCTCGTTTCGGTTAAGGACCTCTCTGAATCGCGTCGGAATGGCTAAACGGCCCTTGTCATCCAGAATATGTTTTGAGCGGCCTCTAAACACTTTTGATTCCCACTTTATGGCACTTTGTTACACTTTGTGACACTTTAAGGCCAAATGGGGTTTTTTGTCAAGAAAAAAAACAGATTAAGAAACCCGTCTGAGCCTCAGGAAAAACCTCTTCGGCGACCATTTCATCACCTCCACCCTCCCGCCGCCTAATGAGTCCGGGATTACCTTCGGCGCCGCGCTCTATGCCGCGTTTTGGCGCTGAAATCGCTTGCATCCTCAGTCGCCCGTTTCTAATATGGTGTGTAGCCCGAATTGACTGTTAACGAGCAATGACGAGAACTCTGCCTAGCTGCTTGTCGCAGGAGTTTGCCCGCCTCAGGAGGGCGGCCAGTTTGATCGATTACGAAACATGATGTTCTATCGATAGATCCGGACATTGTTCCTTTGCTTATTCCGGCGGAGGTCGGAATCCAGTAGTGTCCAAACGTTCTGGGCTCTGGCTACCGGATCGAGTCCGGCACCAGCTTCGCCGGGGTGACGAGGGATGAGAGTCATCCCGATGCAATCGGGACAGATGGGCGTTTCCCGACGGCCTCAACAGGGTACTGAAAAGTAAGAGGGAGGTGGAAAGATGCCGGGCTTGATCACCTGGAAGGATCGCGAAATCAGCCGACTGAAGCGAGACATCGATCGGCTCCTCGAAGCGCTTTGGGTCGATTTCTGTAGGCCGGTACTTCCAAAGACGAGAAGAGAAGCCCCCTTTTTAGACTTGAGTGAGAGTCAGGAGAGCCTGATGATCACGGCCGAGATTCCTGGTGTCGATCCAAAGGATTTGGATGTCTCCATTACCGAGGATGTATTGACCATTCGGGGGACCATGAAACGCGAGCAGTATCGTGAGCATGAAGATTTTTACGAGGTCCAAAGGAGCCACGATTCCTTCTCGCGTTCCGTTCGTCTGACCTGCCATGTCAATGTCGACGACGTGTCGGCGACCTATAAGGACGGCATGCTGAGGATCAACCTGCCGAAGTGCAAGCCTGAGCAGGGCCGTACAATCAAGGTCAGGGCCACATAACTCTTCACAGGTTCTCGTATGAAACTCCATGAAAGGAGGTCTTGATACCTCAACTCGACATGCATTGAAGTATCTAAAGATGGCAAATTCAAATACCATCTTCAACACGTTCCCCGGTCGAACAACCTGGGCGCCCTCCCAAGGCGGGGAAACTCCTGCGGCAAGCGGCGGGGCTGAAAAGACCTTCCTCTGAACCGAAAGAGAGAGGGCGTGGTAACGAATCAGGTGGATAGGTAGTAGGCTATTTGGATCATCACATCAGGGTTCAGCTCCCTGTTTTTACCAACCGATGACGGACCATGGACATTGAGCGTTTTTGCTCAATAAAGGTGTTACGCTGATCAAGGAGGTCGCAGATGCCCAAGAAATCGTCTGACAAACGGGTTCCCATTGAGAAACTCAGGTGGCGGCTTGATCCGGCCACCTTACCGTTCAAGACAACGGAAGATCTGAAACCGCTCGAAGAGATCATCGGTCAAAAGAGAGGTGTGGAGGCCTTTCGCTTTGGCATGGGCATGCGCCAGTCGGGGTATAATGTCTTCGTCACGGGGGCTCCGAGATCGGGAAGGATGTCTACCGTTCGGAGATTGCTTGAGGAGATGTCCAAGGAAAAGGGCAAGGTGCCGGATGATCTTTGTTACGTCAATAACTTCAAGAATTCCGAGGCCCCGATCCTCATCAGTCTCAAGGCCGGCGAAGGGCAACGCTTCAAGAAGGACGTCCGAGGGTTCATAGAGACCTTGAAAAAGGAAATCCCTCAGCTTTTCGAGAGCCAGGAGTATCTCAACCGTAAGAAACAGGTCATGGAGGAGTACGAGAACAGCGGCAAGACCTTCTTCAAGGATCTGGATAAGAAGGTCAGGGAGGAAGGGTTTACTCTCGTTGACGTCCAGATGGGTCAGATCAAGCGACCCGAGGTCGTGCCTCTGGTCGACGGTAAGCCCACGCATATCGATCAGGTTGAGGACATGGTGGAGAAGGGCCGATATCCCAAGGAAGAGTTTGAGGAGATGAAGAAGAAGCAGGCCAACCTGCGGGCGGAGATCGATCAAATCTTTCTTGAGCTCAGGGACCTCCAAAAGGGGGTTCAAGAAAGTATCGAAAAGATGGATCGGCTGATGTTCCAAAAGGTGGCCACGGAACATGCAGCGCCGATCCGTAAGAAGTACGCGGGCAAGAAGATCGAAGCCTTCTTCAACGGGATGCTTGAGGATATGACGCAAAACCTGGAGATCTTCACGCAGCAGACCCAGCAGGCCATCCCCGGGATGCCGCTCTTCCTACCGGAAGGTGATCGCTTTCAACCTTACATGGTCAATCTGATCGTGGACAACTCGGATCAGGCCGGTCCTCCGGTGATGATTGAATCCCACCCAACCTACCGTAATCTCTTTGGTAGCATCGAGCGGGTGGTCGATCGAAGCGGTGTGTGGCGCACCGATTTCAGCAAAGTCAAGGCGGGCTCACTCGTCAAGGCAAACGGCGGTTATCTGGTCCTCAACCTGCTCGACGCCCTTATGGAACCCGGTGTCTGGCCGGCGCTCAAAAGGTCTTTGAAGACCAAACAGATGGAGATCCAGACCTACGACCCTTTCTACCTCTTCACCACAACGGGCCTGAAACCTGAGCCGATCGAGATGAATGTCAAGGTCGTCCTCGTCTCCGATCCCTATGTCTATCACCTGATCCAGGCCTACGATGAGGATGCGCGTAAGATATTCAAGGTGCGGGCCGACTTCGACACCGCCATGGACAAGGATGACTCGGCGATCAGTAAGGTGGCGGAATTTGTCAAGGCCAAGAAGGATGAAGAAGAATTAAGGCCCTTCGACCGATCGGCGGTCGCTGCACTGGTCGAACAGGCCGTTCGCTTGACCGGTCGGCAGGAGAAGATATCGACCCGTTTCCCGCTCCTCACGGATCTCCTGCGGGAGGCGGATTACTGGGCTGGGCAGGAGAATCAGGATGTCGTCCGGGACACGCACGTAGATAGAGCGATTGAGGCGAGGATCTTCCGATCCAATTTGATCGAAGAACACATCCAGGAGATGATTGACCGCGGCACGCTCCTCATCGACGTCGATGGGGAGGTGGTGGGTCAAGTCAACGGGCTCGCCGTCTATAGTCTCGGGGACTCCATGTTTGGCAAGCCGTCGCGTATTACGGCCTCCACCTCCATGGGCCGGGCCGGCATCATCAACATCGAGCGAGAGGCCGACATGTCCGGAAGCACGCACAATAAGGGTATTTTGATCCTGAGCGGGTATCTGAGAAAGAAATACGCCCAGGATAAACCCCTGACCGTGAGTGCCAGCATTGCCTTTGAGCAGTCTTACAGCGGTGTTGACGGCGACAGCGCTTCATCGACCGAGGTCTATGCCTTGCTTTCGAGTTTGTCGGGCATCCCCCTCAAGCAGTACATCGCAGTCACGGGTTCCGTGAACCAAAAGGGTGAAGTCCAGGCTATCGGCGGGGTGAACGAAAAGATTGAAGGGTTTTTTGACTGCTGCCGCAAGGCCGGCCTGAGCGGTAAACAGGGGGTCATGATCCCGGAGAGTAATGTGAAGGACCTCATGCTGCGCAAGGATGTGGTGGATGCAGTCGCCAAAGGGAAGTTTCATGTCTATGCGGTCACGACCATCGATGAAGGCGTCGAGATCTTGACTGACAAAAAGGCCGGAGAGCTCAAACCCGACGGCACGTATCCCAAGGGCACTGTCAACGCCCTGGTGAATCAGAAATTGGCGGAGTTGGCGGAAGGCCTTAAGAGCTTCGGAGAGGAAGGCAAGCAGGAAGACGAAGCAGATGAGAGGGGAAGGGCAGGCAAGGCGAAAAAGAAGGTATGACAGGCCCGTTCAACCCCCGCCCCTCAATCGTCCGATTGCGGAAAAGGCTGCCTGGGCGAGGCGTTGCTATCGTGAGGCGAAAGAGGTCTTCCTCGCAGACGGGGTGGTCAGTAATCTCTTAGACCGACTTGCGAAGGCGATCGGCGCTACCCGTCGTGCGATGCTAGTTGCCGGCGTGGTTGACACCTGCCGACACTGCGAAGAGCAGGATGGCGGCTCCTGCTGCGGGGCCGGAATCGAAGACCGCTACAGTAGTCTCCTTCTTTTGATCAATCTTCTTTTGGGAGCACGAATACCGGAGCAGAGGCTAAATCCTTCCAGCTGCTGGTTTCTGGAACGTTCCGGATGTTCACTTCGCGCCCGGCACACCCTTTGCGTCAACTACCTATGCACGAAAGCCGTCGAAGGGAAGGACCCGCAGAACATTGCCGAACTCCGTGCGCGCGAGGGTATCGAACTGGAGTGCCTCTTTCATTTGCAGGAACGACTTCATACCTTGCTCCGAACTCCCCTCCCTTGTGATGGCAGATTGTCGTCCCCCGCATGACGCTTGCCGATTATCCGAAAGCCTCCGAGAACCCTCATGCTTGATCCAAGACTTAGAGAGACCCTTAGGCATGTGGCTTGGTTCTTCGACCAAAGGAAGGTCGGTGACATCGGCGCCCTGGGGTTTCGCAGATCCACCGATCTCGCAAGGTTGTCAGCCTGCCTTGAACCTCTGATCCAAGAGGGTCATCTTGTCCCCGGTAGATCACGATTCCTGGACATGGGCTGCGCGGACGGAAGGGTCAATCTCCTGCTGAGTTATCTTGTGGAGAGGTCGATCGGGGTCGAACTCGATGAGTGGACCCTCGCAGAGTACGGCCCTCTCAAAATGGAACTGGAGGCATCGTTGCGATCCGATGCCCTGACCCAGCCTCCGGCAAATATACTTCTCTATCATGGAAATTCCACCGAGGACGAGGTATACCACCGGATCGAGAAAGAGGCCGGGGTTGGTCTGACAGATTTCGATCTTTTCTACACCTATTTGTCGATGTATGCAGAGTTCGCGGAGGTGATCGCCGAGAAAGCCAAGAAGGGATCGGTATTTATGCTCTACGGGGTTGAAAGCATACTCCCCCGACTCGAGGGTCTGCACCTCCTAACGCCCCGACGGCCGATCCAGGGGATCCTGGCGCTTTACCAGAAGGCATAACCCGCATGGTCGGAGAGGACATCATCCTCGACGCAATCGGCGTTCTGCTGCTGAAATCAGCGACCGATCCGACGCCTGATTCTGCTGGTTTTGGCTTGACAACACCAGGGATCTCGCAATATGACCCGGGATGTCTAACAACCCTTAGATGATTGCTGCGTAAGCCCTCATCGAGGCGAGCTGAAGGAGGACACATGCCGACGATCATTCAGATGCCGACTCTGAGTTCCACGATGGAACGGGGCAAGGTCGTGAAGTGGTGCGTGAAGGAGGGCACCCAGGTGAAGGAGGGTGAAATCCTGTTTGAAGTTGAGACCGACAAGGCCAACGTGGAGGTGGAATCCACTGCCACGGGCTTCCTGCGAAAGATACTCGTTCAGGTTGGGACCGAGGTGCCTGTCCAAACGCCCCTCGCGGTTGTCACCGAGACGATGGCGGAAGACGTCGGTTCGATACCTGAGGTAGCCTCGGCCCAGGCCTCTGCCCCAAAAGAGGAGGAAGACAGCCCTACGGTAACGGCAAGGGCGGAGGCACCTCAGACCGGGAAGCGGATCAAGATCTCGCCCCTCGCCCGGCGGATCGCCAAGGAACGTGGCATCGATATCACAACGCTTACGGGCTCAGGACCGGGGGGGAGGATTATCAAACAGGACGTGGAAAGGGCGGCTGCAGGGACCGCGGGGCCGTCGGCCCCGGCGGAGGCCGTTGTTCGTGAAGCCCCAACAGTCGATGAAGGCTTTGAAGAGATCGAGATCACCAAGATGCGCCAAGTTATCGCTCAGCGCTTGTCAGAGAGTAAGCGGACGGCCCCGCACTTCTATATCGACATGAGCGCGGACGCGACGGCGATCACTCAGCTCAAGGAGGACCTGGTCAAGAAATCCGAGCAGGTGGGGACCAAGATCACGATCAACGATATCTTGGTCAAATTGGTTTCCCAGGCCTTGAAAGAATTTCCGAGGGTCAACGCCGCCCTTATCAATGACCGGATCAGGGTCTATAAGGCCGTCAATGTGGGTGTGGCCGTGGGCATCGAGGAGGGCCTGATCGTTCCGGTCGTCAAGAACGCCGATCGCAAGACGATTTCGGAGATTGGCCGGGAGGTGCGGGACCTGGCGGAAAGAGCGCGCGCCAAGAGGTTGCTCCCGGATGAGTACTCAGGAGGGACCTTTACCATCAGCAACTTAGGGATGTTTGGGGTGGAGACCTTTCACGCCATCTTGAATCCCCCCGAGAGCGGTATCTTGGCTGTGAGCGCCGCTATTCCCAAGCCGGTGGTCATAGATGGGGAGATCGAAGTGCGGTCCTGCATGAAGCTCTCGCTCTCCGTCGATCACCGCGTCGTAGACGGTGTGCTGGCGGCCAAGTTTCTCAGACGCGTCAAAGAACTGGTTGAGGCCCCGTTCCTTATGTTTGTGTAGGAGGCTCAGTAACCGTTCGCAGTTCAGGGTTCAACGCTCAGGGTTAAGGACAGAGAAGGCATTTGAAAGACCTTAAGGCCTCGTTAGAAAAAGCCCCATTTTCCAAGTAATTGCCAATTTGGCTCCAAATTTCGGATGATGCCGGACGAAGCTCGTATGAAACTCCATGAAATGAGGTCTTTAAAGCCTTAACGCCCGGCCATGGAGGTCTCTTTTCAAGAAACGAAACGTTACCTGCTCGAACGCCGAAGAAGCTTGCAAGCCAGGCGGCCGGAGCAGATTCGGAGAATGCGCCAAGGCTATCAATAATGCATCCCGGGGACGAGAATCGCACTTTGAACCCCTGAACCTTTGAACCCGAGAACGCCTTCGAGGCGCAAGGAAGAGGCGGGGGATCCTTCTCTCGCTCGTTCCTCGTTCTTGGAACCTCCTAAGGCAGATAGATCGCCCGTCCCAGAGCGTCCCGGGCCGCCTCTGTCAACGATTCGCTCAGGGTCGGGTGAGGGAAGACAGCCCTTGCCAGATCTTCTAGGGTCGCCTCCATCTGGATGGCCAGTACGGCCTGTCCTGCCATATCAGCGGCATCCCGTCCTATAAAATGGGCCCCGAGGATCTCTCCATACCTTTTATCAGCTACTATCTCGACGATCCCTGCCGTGTCGGCGATGATCATACCAAAGGGGTTCATGCTGAGAGGTGCTGCACCGGAGAGGACATCGTACCCGGCATTCTTGGCTTCCTTGGGGGTCAAACCGACACAAGCCACCTGCGGCTGGGTGAATAGCACCCGGGTAAAGGTCATAGGATTCATCGCAGCCGCCTGCCCCATCGCATTTTCGGCTGCCACAATGCCGCCTTCCGACGATAAATGGGAGTAATGCCTTGCGGGAGGTCCAGTGACGTCGCCGATGGCGTAGACCCCCCTCGCATCGGTTTCCGTTCTTTCACTCACCTTGATGTAAGGGGCGTCTTCATCGAGATTGACATTGTTCAACCCAAGGTCTTTGAGCGCGGCGACCCGGTCGGCGTAGATGAGCGAGTCGACCACCACAGTTTCGTTACTACCCTTTGAGCTAACCTCGACATGCAGGCCGTCCTTCTTTTTCGCAACACCGACAACGTTTGTGCGGGTCTTGACATCGATGCCGCCGCTGGTCAGGGCCTTTCTAAGCCGCGAATTGATCGTCTTGCCTTCGTCGGGAAGGATATTCTTATCCTCGCAGGCGAGGTGGACCTCTGAACCGAAACTGCGAAGAAACTGTGCGATCTCGAGGACCCATGGGCTGCGACCGCACAAGAAGGAGCGCTTCGGTAGTCGATCCAGGCGCAAGAATTCGTCACCATTGATGACTTCCTCGTATTCGGCGCCGGGGAAGTCCGGTTTTTTCCACGTTGCGCCGCTCGCCAAGATAATATTGCGGGTGGCAATAATCTGTCCGTTGACCTCCACCATGCCCGGTCCGGCAATCTTCCCCGCCCCTGCAACCGTCTCGACGTTGTTCTTGTTAAGCATCCCCTTAACACCGAGGCGCATGAATTCAATCAATTCATCCTGCCGCTTCTTCAGCGTAGGATAGTCCTTGGAAACGCCCGTAATCTTAAGCCCCAGATCCTTTGCAAGGCCGAGACTCCCGAGGATATTGGCGGCAACCATCATGTGTCCGAATGGGATACAGCCCCGGTTCATACAGAGCCCGCCAAAGTCGTCACGCTCAACGATCGCGACCTTGCCGCCGAGCTGGGCCGCTCTCACGGCAGCGGGCACGCCGCCGGCCCCTCCTCCAATTACGACTACATCTTTCATAACTTTACCCTCATTAGATCAGTTACCTAGGTTAAGCGATTCAACGTTTATCCACCTCAGGCGGCCGGCTATAGACCCTCGTATGAAACTCCATGAAATGAGGTTCTTGACACCTCAAAGCCCGGCCATGGGGGTCTCTTTTCAAGAAACGAAACGTTACCTGCTCGAACGCTGAAGAGGCATGCAAGCCAGGCGGCCGGAGCAGACTCGGAGAATGCGCCAAGGCTGTCAATCCGGCCAATACCGCGGTGGCCCTCCGGCCGCCTCGGGTAGCGCCTTGTGCGGAGACAACGCACTCAATTCCTCGTTTTTGAAAAGAGACCCCCATGGCCAGGCGACAGACGTCGAACAATCTCAAAATGTCAAATTCGACTGCCAACGTCATGAAGTCTCCCGGTCGATCAAACTGGCCGCCTCCACGGCCAGCGGCCGGGTTGACTGCCCTCTAAGAATTCTATTACACGTCGCTCGGGTCGAAATTCATGCTTCATCCAATGGCTGACAGCGGCCAATCCAACCCATGGAGCACAAGTTGCCGAATGGCAGATGTTACGACCTTTGACCCCTGAACCTGCAACCGATCCCTCTAGGTACTCGCTTATTACCAGCTCGAAATGCCTCTTCTTCACGATTTTGGTGCTATCTTTTCCTCGAGTTCGCCAAGCCGGATAGTTTCAAGAGATAGATCGAAGACCTCCTCGAAATGGAAAATGGCACGCGTCTTGATTTCTTCGAAAGAAACCTCGCTTCCTCGGAGACGCTGGATGGATGTCACTTCGACACCCTTAAGGCCACAGGTGTGGATCATTTCGAAAAACGAGAGGTCAGGAGCCGCGTTCAGGGCAATGCCGTGCAGGCTGACTCCCTTTCTGACGGCGATACCCACAAATCCGATCTTTGCATTTCCAACCCAGACGCCCCGGTTCTTCGCACTCCTGTCACCTGAAATTCCGTAATCCCGCAGGACCCGGATCATCACCTCTTCCAGGCGTTCGACGTGCTCACTGACGCCCTTTCCCCTTCCCCTGAGCGCGAAGATCGGATAGCCGATGAGCTGCCCGGGGCCATGATAGGTGACATCTCCGCCCCTTTCGATGGCCACGCAAGGGATGTCACGTGTTCGCAGAAGCTGCTCCGGCACGAGGATGTTGTCGGTCTTACCGCGCCTGCCGATCGTCAGCACGTGGGGGTGCTCAACCAAGAGAAGACAATCCGGAATGAGGCCATCAACTCGAGCCTGATGAACACGACGCTGAAGCGCCAGACACTGCTCATAGTCCATCCGGGCCAAATCGACGGCGACGGCCCGCGACATCAGCCCTTTGATCCCGTCTTTGAGAGCATAACGGCCACTTCCCGACCGAGATCGAAGGCCTTGATGTTCGCGTCCAAAAAGGCCTTTTTGGTCGACTCGGAGATCGTCGCTTTCATGACATCTGATGTAATCTGGACCGCCCCCACTCCGATCAAAGCTCCCAGCATGACCATGTTCAAGGAAAGGTGGTTGCCGGCTTCTTCAGCGAGCTCGTTGCCGTTTAGGGCGATAACACGCTCGACCTTGGTTTGAATGAGATCCAGGACTTCGTCCACGGGGGGGTAGATCCCCTGCCCGATAGCGACCGTAAAGGGGGGCAGAGGCTGGGTATTGGTGATCACCAGGGTCTCGCGCCGGCACTTATCAAGATGCCTCGTGGTTTCCACCGGCTCGAATCCGATGAGGACATCAGCCTCTCCCTTTGAGACGATCGGGCTGGTCACATGTCCTAGCAGCACGGCGGACTCGACGATCCCGCCCCTCTGGGCCATTCCGTGAATTTCACTGACGACTGCCGGGATCCCTTGGGACAAAGCCGCTTCCCCGAGAAGCCGTGATGCCAGGAGGTTTCCCTGACCGCCTACACCGACAAATACACAGCGTTTCGTTTCCATTTTGTCATTTTCGATCATCTATAGGTCTTCTCCTCGCCCATCTATCATCTCGGGATCATGCCCTTAAACAGACCTATTTCTTCACACGTGCAATCGCATTCTCCGGGCAGATTTGGGCGCACACCGAGCAGCCGGTGCACATATCCTTGTTGATGATGACGCGGTTGTGCTCCAGGGCCATGGCCGGGCAGGCCAGCTGATTGATGC
>CAZAGT010000016.1:0-24747 GCA_964484515.1 uncultured Desulfobacteraceae bacterium
CAGGTAACGTTTCGTTTTTGAAAAGAGACCCCCATGGCCGGGCGATAAGGTATCAGAGACCTCATTTCATAAAGTTTCATACGAGAATTTTCCGGATGCCGGATCCGTCATCCCTGACTTGATCCGGGACCGGCATGACGAATTCCCACTTTTGGCAGCATTGTCATTTAGGGAACAAAAAAAAGGCAGAGCCAACAGGAACTCTGCCTTGAAGGGAGGTTAGGCTGATGGTCAACTAACCAACGAATCTATTGTGTAGAGTTAGGCTGATTGTGACAAAAATCACCTGTCCGAAGTCTTGAGGTTGGGCTGATTGTTAACTATCCAACTGGGCCTCTTATCATCTCTTCCCAAAATGCCGTTTTTTCCCCGGAACAATTCTAATCTCCCTCTTCTTGGAGTCGTCCGGTTGGAAAGATGCACGCACACCCGAGAAGATCTGTGCACAACTGCGTGAAGCCGGTGAACCTTTAATGACTGCCTTGCCAGGCTCTGCAGCCTGCTAAACACTAGAGTCGCCTCGTTGTCTTCTTTTCCGTCCTCCCTCTTGCACAGACGACCGCCGCGCCCATGTCGCGCAAGTGATCTAATGCAGGATGACCTCTGCGATCTTCCGCTTCAGTTCTCCAAAGGAGACGAAGCTCTTCACAACGTAGCCGGCGGCTTGCGCCAGTCGAGGATCGTCTGCATAGCTATCGTAAGCGGTTACAATGATGACGGGCAAATTCGGAACCTCGCGCTTGATATTCTGAAGGACCTCCCAGCCTTCAAAACCGTTCATACAGAGGTCGAGTAAGACCAGATCAGGCGGTGAATCCTTGAGGTACGTCCAGATCGATTCGGTATCCCCGGCACAAGAGACCCGATAGCCTTCGTCCGTCAACTCCTCTGAAAGGAGCTCTCTGACGTACCGTTGATCATCTACGATCAAGATGTTCGGCATCGTTGGACTCTACCTGACTCTGCCTTCTAGACCATGCTTCTTAACCCATCAAGACGTTGTTCAATACGGCTGCGACTTCTTCCAGGTTGCTGTCCAAGTAAGTCACAAAGCGAGGATACAGTCTGTGACCCTTTTCAATCGTGTCCTTTTCCCTGTCGGGTAAGACAAGGATGATGCGGATATCTTGAAGCAAATTGCGGATGAAAAGGAGGTTTAAGAGGTCTTCTTTACTGTTGGCGATGATAACGGCCACCGTAAGTTCGCCCGTCGGTTGCCGAAGTCTTTGGGAAAACTGATCCATAGAATCGTAGATCTCAGTGTCCTGAGCGGGTGCCATTCTTTGGATTAGACCAACCAGTTTCTCGCCCGCTCCCTCCATGAGACGGGCATAGAGAATCACCTTCGAACTCGGCATTTCACCTCTGGCTACCTTTTTGAAAGCGGCGTTTCGTTTCATGTCTTAGATCATAAGCAAGAAATATGCCAATAAGTGGCAAGCGATATATATTACATAAATTCAATATCTTATATGATGAGGCTGGGTTTGGTTGGAAATATGTGGTGGGGGTATTCCATTTTAGCAGAACATATGTTCAAAAAACTTGAACATATGTTCAAAAAACTTGAATCAATCTGGGGTAGCTCCCTGAGCCGGCCAACCAAATCTGGAAACGCCGTACTTCTTGAGCAGGGTGTACAACCTCGTGCGCCCGAGCCCCGAAACATCGCAGGCCTCCTTGATGTTTCCTCTCGTCATTTCCATGAGCTGTTCGAAGTACCTTTTTTCCAGATCCGCAAGGGAATCTTCTCTGAATTCGCGGTACTTCGGCAGGGACCTGGTTCGTTTGGGGGATTCGGTCGACGCACTGTCGTTTGCCGGGTACGCCTTCTCCTTGGCAACGGAGGCCCTGGCAACGTGGATGCGGATATGCTCCGGCAGGTGTTTAGGAAAAAGCGTAGGCTCGTATTGGGCCTCGGCAAGGATCCTTTCAATGGTATTGAACAGCTCCCGAACATTTCCGGGCCAATCATAAGCCGCTAGCAAATCGAAAAAATCGGGAGAGAAGCCCTTTGGCCCGATACCATAATTCTCGCATAAGCGGTTCATATGAAACAGGACGAGGTCCTTGACGTCTCCATCGCGTTCTCGCAAGGGCGGCAGCCCTAGGTTGAAAGACTGAAGACGATAGGCGAGATCCCTCCTAAACGCTCCGGCGTCGGCTATCTGATCAAGGTTTCGATTCGTTGCGGCCACCAATCGAAAATCACTTTGTACTTCCGTTTTCCCGCCCAAGGGGCGGAATAATCGCTCCTGAAGGACGCGCAGAAAGGACTTCTGGATGGATGGGGTAAGTTCCCCTACTTCATCCAGAAAAAGAGTTCCTCCATCGGCCTGCTTAATAAGGCCGTCCTGGGACTTGACCGCCCCGGTATAGGCTCCCCGCTCATAACCGAAAAGGGCGCTTTCGACGAGCGTTTCGGGCAGGGCAGCGCAATCGACCACAACAAAGTTCCTGTCCGCGCGCGGACTATTGGCATGGATGGCCCTTGCGAACAACTCCTTGCCGGTACCCGTCTCCCCGGTGATGAGGACGTTCGTCTCACTATTCGCGGCCTGTGCGAGCGCATTCAAACAGGTCTTCATTTGGAGACTTCCGCCCACGATCCCCTCCGTCTTGAGGGCCACGGCCGGCTTGCGGGCCTTCTCGACATCTTCTCGGTACTGAATAATTCGCTTCAGGAGCAGGGCTATTTTCTTGGGTGAAAAGGGTTTCTCCAGATAGTCCCAAGCCCCACTTCTGATCGCGACTTCAGCCCCGTCAGGATCGCCGAAACCTGTGATAATGATGACCTCAGGAGATGACGGCGTTCCATGGAGCTTTGGTAACGCCTCAAGTCCATTCCCATCCGGCAAACGCACGTCGAGGAATACCACATCGAAGGCCGTTGCAGAGGCCATCTCAAGTCCTTCTCTCAGCGTCCGTGCCTGACTGGCCTCGTGCCCGAGGCCTGCGACCATCTGCGCGATGACATCGCATACGGCCTTATCGTCATCGATAATCAGTACATTCGCCATCGGTTGCCCTGGTGTGTCGACATTCTCCATCACCCAACGCTGCGCCTACGGGGCACATGTCGCGCTTTTTCAACGTCTCCGGCTCCGCGTGACCGAATATACATAACTGGCTTTAATACTTCAACCAGGTGTGTGTTTCATGCGAGCGGGATACTATCTGGAGACGCCAGGCGACGCGAGTCAGTAACTGCCCAAGATTTTCAGATAGTCGGTCTTTGCTTTGAGCACATCCAAGACGGGCTTAAACACCTCGGATTCGGCATCGGCCTCCAAATCGACGTAAAACATGTACTCCCAGGGTTTGCCATGAATGGGGCGCGACTCCAATTTCACCAGGTTGATCCCCCCTTCGGCAAATGCCTTCAGCGTTTCAAAAAGGGCGCCGGGTTGATTTCCGGTTGAGTAGATGAGCGAGGACTTATGTCGTGGACCGCTCTCGAGGGGCTCAGTTCCAATGATCACAAAACGGGTAAAGTTTCGCGGGTTTGTCTCGATCCCTTCTTCGATTACCTGCATCCCGTAAATTTCCGCGGCCTCCTTACCACCGATGGCCGCGTCACTGTCGCCGTTACCGCTGCTTATCTCAATGACGGCCCTCGCCGTATCGTTGACCGGGACCTGCTGCCAGTCGGGGTGCCGTTCCAGGTATTGACGACACTGCTGAAAGGCCTGCGGGGCCGCGAAGATGCGCCTGATTTGCTCGATCGTCGTCCCTGATTTGGCGATCACATGATAGATAATCCGCAGGGTGATCTCATCAACGACCTTTAGATCGTACTCAAGAAGCAGATCGTAGTTTTCATGAATACTCCCGGTAAGGGAGTTTTCCAAAGGGATGACACCAAAATCTGCTTCCCCCATCTTGACCGCCTCAAAGATTCCACGGAAAGAGGGAGACGGCACTGGGGCGACCCTTTCACCGAAATACTGTGTACAGGCCTTATGGCTGAAGGTGCCTATTTCCCCCAAAAACGCCGCACGCTGGCTCTTTTTCCCTTTCGCTTTGTTCAAGTGCTCCACGGCCTTGGCCTTCTCAAGGTAGCCAAAATCGAGCTGCTTTCCGATCACCGGGGCAATGACGTAAATGTCACGTGTCAATTGTCCGAATTGCTTCGGATAGAGGCTCTGTGCTCCATCGGAAAGGGCCTCATCCGGGTTGTTGTGGACCTCGATCATCAGCCCATCGGCCCCGGCCGCGATCGCCGCGCGCGCCATCGGACTGACCTTCTCACGAATACCCGTCGCGTGGCTCGGATCAATCATGACCGGCAGGTGGGTGAGTTTCTTGAGCACCGGAATGGCAGAAAGATCGAGCGTGTTGCGCGTGTAAGGCTCAAACGTTCGGATCCCGCGCTCACACAATACGACCTGCTCATTCCCTTCTGACAGGATGTACTCGGCCGACATCAGCCATTCCTCGATCGTCGAGGATAGGCCGCGTTTCAGGAGGACCGGTTTTCCCATCCGTCCGACGCATTTCAACAGTTCGAAGTTCTGCACGTTACGGGCACCCACCTGAAGGACGTCCACGTATTTCATCATAAGGTCCGCTTGCGTCGGCGAGGTGATTTCGGTCACGATTCCGAGGCCGAACTCCTCGCGAACCTCTGCCAGGATCTTCAGACCCGCTTCTCCCAGTCCCTGGAAGGAATAGGGTGACGACCGCGGTTTGAAGGCCCCCCCGCGGAAGAGGAGGGCACCGTATTTCTTTACCTCCGCAGCGATGGCGAAGGCCTGCTCACGGCTCTCGACCGCACAAGGTCCTGCAATGATGGTGATCCTCTCGCCCCCAATCGTCACATTCCCGACCCGAACAAGCGTGTCATCGGGATGCATCTGCCTGCTGACCAACTTGAAGGACGTTGACACCGGTATGACCTCTTTCACTCCGGAAAGCCTCTCAAAAAAGGCTCGATCCTGATTGCCCTTACCAATGGCGCCGATTACACTTTGGCCCGCATCCGTCATTTCGCGAACGATGCAACCCTCCTTGAAAAGGACGCTCCGAATGTGGTTCTTCTGGTCCTCCGTAATCCCCTTCTCCAGCACGAGAATCATGGTCAAGCCTCCCTTCAATCTAAAGACTCTGCCTTTCCTTAGAGCCCTATCGTTAGCAGGACGATGAAAAACACGTTACCCTCAAGACGACAGTCACGTTTGTACCCGCTTGAGCCTTCCCATAAAAAAAGCCCCGAGAGAATCGTCTCGGGGCCATATATAGTCTAAACCCCGAGCAGACCGGTTTCAAGTCCACTCGGGTCACTCAACGCGCACGTTACGGATCCGAATGGACGCTTCTAAAAAAGCAAAAGAACCGTCCCGGAGCTGTCAATCTTGAACCCTCACCTTGTTCTATTGGTATATCTTTTGCCCATACGCCATTCGATTCAGGCTGTCAAGCCTTCTTTAGCGACAGGACTCATTTATTTCTCCTGAGCACCTATATACTAAGAGACTGTGGAACATCGACTTCTGCGAGGCCGGTGGAAAATGTCCAGATGCAAGGCCTCCGAAACCGGAGACCCGCCCCGCAGGGTCGGGGACTGAACTGAGCGGGGCGAAAGTAAAGAAATCCCACGGAATGAGGCGTACGAACCCTCAGGTTCGAGGTTCGAGGACTGAGGTTCGAGGCAAAAACAAAAGACTTCAGGCGGTTTTTTTCCTTTGCCTTCAGCCTTCTACCTTTGACCTTCTGTATATGCCGCAGTGACGAGGGATCAGGGTAGCGCAGCCCCTCGGTCTTGATCAGGGCCATGAGTCCTGCGACTCTGCTCAGGACCGTGAGCGTGTCGAACGGCATGTCGAATGGCAGGTGGGCGTTTTCCGACAGCCTCAACGAAAACGGAACACGATTCCGTGTCCCTGTCGGATTTCGATCTTCGCTCAATGTTGGGGGCGGGACTGCTTCAGCGAGTCAAAATTCGAGGTTGCGATTTCACAATGGTGTGTTAAGAATTGCTTTCTATATGTAGGAAGCATTCCGAGTCGGAATGAACCTCGTTGAGTGGAGCAATGACGGTGAAGACCTTTGAAATCCATGGAAGTAGCGGCAACTCAAAGATACTTATAGGGGAGACCCTGAAGCGCCTTGGAGAATACCTTCCCACCGGTTTGAATCGGACCATCGCCATCAGCGACACGAACGTCTGCGAGCACTATCGACATCTATTTCCCACCGAGCAGGTCATTCAGATCGGCACCGGAGAAGAGATCAAGAACCTGGCTACCGTGCAGGACGTCTATGAAAGGTTACTCCATTTCGAGGCCGATCGGTCGTCATTCATTGTCGGGATTGGTGGTGGGATCGTCTGCGATATAGCCGGGTTCGTCGCTTCGACGTACATGCGAGGAGTACGCTTCGGCTTCGTAGCCTCTACCCTACTCGCACAGGTCGATGCGAGTGTGGGCGGAAAAAATGGGGTCAACTTCCTTGGATTCAAGAATATCGTCGGGGTGTTTAATCAACCCGAATTTGTCATCTGTGACGTCAGTCTCTTGCGAACCCTTCCCGAAAAGGAAATACTGTGCGGCATGGCCGAAACCGTGAAACACGCCGCGGTCGAAAGGCCCGACCTGTTCACCTTTCTGGAAGATCGCGCCCAAGATGCCCTGAAGCTTGAGCCGAGTGTTATCGAGCGAATCATTTTCGACTCCGTGCAATTGAAGTCAGCGATCGTAAATCGAGATGAAAAGGAGCACGGTGAGCGCCGAAAACTCAATTTTGGACACACCTTCGGCCACGCCGTCGAAAAGACCGTGGGACTCTCCCATGGCGAGGCGGTCAGCGTTGGGATGGTTGTAGCCTCGGCGCTTTCCGTCCGTCGGGGTCTCTTAGCGGAGGGCGAAGCGGCGCGGATCGCGAACCTGCTTCAGAAGCTGAAACTCCCGACAACCCTTCGAGGCAACCCTGACAGGATCCTCGACGCCCTGAGGAAGGATAAGAAACGGGAAGGCGGCAGCGTTCATTTCGTCCTGCTAGCGGGAATCGGCCGGGCGGTTATCGAGGGAATTGCTTTAGACGAACTCCGGTCCGTGATCACGGATCTCATTCACGAATAGGCAGAGCTTCTTCAGGTCGGGGTACCGGCTTTACGTGACGCAGCCCCCTCGTCCCTGCCAGCGCCTGGCCGACCACGGCCACCAGAAGAATACCCCCACCCAGAAAGGTGAAACGACTGGGGATCTCCCTGACAAACAGCCCTACCCATATGGGTGCCAGGATCACCTCTGTGAGGGCAAGCAAGATCAATTCAACGGCCGGGACGTGTCGCGAACCAAAGGTGAACAAGAGAAACCCGCAACCGAGCTGCACGGCACCTAAGATCGTACAGAGCAGCAGATCACGCCCCGGAATCTGCAATCCCTGCTGGTGGATGATAACCACACCGCCTGAAATGAAGGCACCGATGAGGCCCGCCAAGTAGGCCGACGGAAGCATGTCGATGCTCCGGCCGCGGCGAAGCACAATCACGTAACAGGCGTAAAAAAAGGCCGTAAGAAGTGCGTAGACATCACCGATGGATCCTCCGACTGCCGCTCCTTTACACACCATGGCGGCAACCCCGGCCGTTGCCACGACCATCGCCATCCACGTGACCCGAGGCACCCGTTCGCCCAAGACAAGCCAACCCAAAATGGCCGCCATGAACGAAGCGGTACTCATGAGCAGGAGGGTGTTTGCTACTGTTGTATGCTTTAGCGAAAAGATAAAGCCGATGAACGTGACGGCCAGGCAGAGTCCCGCGACGTAGTTCGCGGCCCCGGCCCGCACCAGACTCCTCACTGGCAACCTCCGCTGCCGCACCGCCACCACGATCAGGATGGTCACACTAAGGCTGAGGGAACGATACAAGACGATTTGCCACGCGCTCGCCTCTTCAATCAAGCGGACGAGAATGCCTCCCAGGCTAAAGAAAAGACCCGAAAGCATGACGAAGGCCCGGCCCCAGAAATTCCAGTTGAGTGCCTGATGAATCTCGGGGCGGCGATCGTCTATTTCTGTCATCGGCGCAATCTTGGTGTGTATCTGTAGGGGTCTAAGCCCGGCCGTGGGCATATGGGAGGTCAACGGATTTCGTAAGGGGAAACCGTCTCCGTGAGTCCAAGTTTGAGGTACTGCGAACCGCAGTATCAATCGCCTTTAAATAGTCAGACGTTGTGCCCCTCAGCTACGGCGTGATCCTCCTGATTTCGGATCGTCCAGTCATACTCGCACAGCCACCCCTTGGGGGTCTTCTTCTTATTCGTGACCTTGGTCTCCATTCTGATCGTATCGCCCGGATAAACGGGGGCCTTGAATCGCATGCTGCTCGTCTCCATGTAAGCGATCACATCGGCAATAAACCCGGACTGAATGAGCAAACCGTAGCCGATATTTAGGGTGCACAGTCCCGGCACAAGCTGATCTTTCCAGCCACTCTCGCGCGACGCCTCACCGCTGAGAAACTGGGGAGCGATATCGCCGCCTAAGAGGGCAAACACTTCGACATCCGTCCTCGTAATCACCCTGGTCTTGGTCGTGTGGCTGTCTCCCACCTCCATCTTCTGAATCGGTTTTCGCCAGTCGTTTTCCGCATAATGAGTTGCCATATTCCCTCCCTTCTTCTCCATTTCACGTCTCCCCATCAGGAGGCGTGAAACCGTCCCACGCCATCCCTAAAAGGGCTCTTCCGCCAACCGCTGCTCCAGCCAAATCAGGACCTTGTCGATCTCTCTCTTCAGCTCGGCCATGGCTTTTCCCCGGTGGCTTACTCGGTTTTTTTCAGCGCGGCTCATCTGGGCAAAGGTCTTTCTCAATGGTGGATAGTAGAAGAGGGGATCATAACCAAAACCCTCCTCTCCCTGCAATCCATTCGTGATCTCTCCTTCACAGCGGCCCTCATAGATGAGTGCCGGTCCTCTGGGTACCGCGATGGCCAACACACATTCAAAGGCGGCCTTTCTGTCTGAGACGCCTTCCATCGCCGCCAAGAGCTTACGATTGTTGTCATCCTTGGTGGCCTCTTCCCCGGCGTAGCGTGCCGACTTAACTCCGGGAGCGCCCCCGAGGGCCGCCACCGTCAGGCCGGAATCATCGGCCAAAGAGGGAAAGCCAAACATCCGCGCCGTATGGATGGCCTTTTTGTAAGCGTTTTCTTCAAAGGTCGCCCCGTCTTCTACCACGGGCGGAATCGGTCCAAAGTCCCTCACGCTCATTATTTCGATCCCGGAGCCCGCGAACAACTCCTTGAACTCTTCGATCTTGCCCTGATTTCGTGTCGCCAGGATCAGAGGTCTCTTGTGCATCGATCTGCTCACTTTTCAAATCGATTCTGGTATTTCCGCTCGGGCTCCTCCACAAGCGCTCTGGAGCGAAAAAACTCTTCATGGCCTCCAGGGTGGTAGGCCTGCGATCTCTTTTCGAAGTGACTGGCGGGAGGGCGCTGTCTTTTCATGGCTTATCTGTGGGGGAAACCGCAGCTCCACCGAAGGTGGAGAATGTCGGAGGGGGGCAGAACTCCCCCGCAGATAGGTCATAGAAAAGACCAGACCCGGAGCCCCGGAATCGAAGAAAAGATATCGCATGCCTACCATCCGAACGGAACGGTTAATGCGGCCAGGTATGCAGGAAGGCGGGCTTGTAGGTTCGTGCACGGAGGAGCTTAGAGCAGATCTTCCCTCTGACCCTCCTTCAGCGCCTCAACGATCCTTCTGACTTCCTGCGACCTTTTAAGGTCGGCCACCAAGAGGGCCTCCGGGGTATCGACGACCAGACAATTTTTGAGGCCGAGACAGGCCACCAAACGCTCACCCTGTGCGGAGACCAAGGTCTCCCTGCAGTCGATGAGCAAAGAATCTCCCTCGGCGACGTTCTCATCCGCCTCATCGGCCTTTGATCGCAGCTCGTGGAGAGAAAGCCACGACCCCACGTCGCTCCAGCCACATTCCGTAGGTATCACGAAAACGGAATCCTCCTTCCTTTCCATGACCCCGTAATCAAAAGAGATCGAGGTCAGCGCCGGGTAGAGGGTTTCCATTTCGTGCTCGTAGGACGGGGTTCCGATTGCCGTTTGGAGTTGCATCAGACCAGTGTGGAGATCGGGGATGTGCTCCTCCAATGCACTCAGGATAGTGGCACTCGAGGCCACAAAGATACCTGCATTCCAGAGGTATTCCCCGCTCGCAAGGTACTGCCGGGCTGTCTCGAAATCCGGTTTCTCGACAAAAGCGGCCACGCGAAAGGCCCCGTCTTCGCCGCGTTCGGATTGAGAACTCGATTTCCGTATATAGCCGTAGCCGGTTTCCGGTCTGGTAGGCACGATACCGAGTGTCACAATCGCTCCGGATTCGGCGATCTTCGCCGCCTTATGAAGCGCTGTCAGAAACGCGGACCTATCGCCGATAAAATGGTCAGCCGGCAAAAAGGCGATCGGGCCGTGACACCCGAGATGTTCAGCTTGGAGGGCCCCCAAGCCGATGCATGGTGCGGTATTTCTTCCTACGGGCTCGCTGACCAGGTGAACGTTCCGGCCCTCGAACAGGGCCTGCGCTTCTGCGAGATGTTCTCGCCCCAGCACGATAATCATCTCCTCGTCGCGAGCGAAGGGACCCAGGCGATCACAGGTCTCTACCAGCATCGGCCCCTGGCCGGTTAGGTTCAGAAACTGTTTCGGCCGCGCCTGGCGGCTGTAAGGCCAGAATCTGGTCCCCGAACCCCCTGCCATGATGACGACAAACATCTTGCCCTCCGTTTCGTCGCGTTGACACGACCGAAAAAGAACCTCGTTACGTCCGAGGACCTGCATTAGGTCCGATAATCCGCATTGATGTTGATGTAGTCGTGGGTGAGATCACAGGTGAGGATCTGCTCTTCAAAGGCCCCTTGATGCAGATCGATGGTGAGTTCAAAATCTTCCCGTCTCATCCTCTCGGCCGCCGCGCTTTCCGCCTCAAGCCCGATCCCAAGCCCGCCCCTGACAAACTGTACGTCGTCGACCCAAATATCCACATCTTCGGCCCGCATCCGAATATCCGATCTGCCGAGCGCCGCCATGATCCGCCCCCAATTGGGATCCTGCCCGTAAAAGGCGGTCTTGACCAGCAAGGAATTCGCCAACGTCCGGGCCCCGATCAACGCGTCCTGTTTTGAGTGGGCGCCCCTCACGTGAATCCTGACCAGCTTGGTAGCCCCCTCTCCATCCTTGACAATCATAGCGGCCAACTCACCCATGACCTGTCTCAGACCATCTCGAAAGCCTTCGTAGTCGGCTGATGCCAGCGCACCATTCGATGCAAGGCCGTTGGCCATGACCAGCACCGTATCATTCGTGCTTGTGTCTCCGTCGACACTGATCCTGTTGAACGTACTCTCAACACAAGGCATCGAGGCATCCCGCAGTTTGGCGGCATCGATTTCAATGTCGCTCATGACAAAGCAGAGCATCGTAGCCATGTTAGGCATGATCATGCCCGCGCCCTTAGCTATCCCAACGATCCGGTATGGTTTTCCGGCGGCCACGCCCTCAAAGCAGCTTAGCTTGGCAAATGAGTCTGTCGTCATGATGGCTTCGGCCGCCCGTCTAAGACCGCCCGTTTCGAGGGACGTGACGAGGTTCGGGATCGCAGAGGAAATCAATGCGAAGTTGAGCGGGGTGCCGATCACGCCGGTAGAAGCAACCAGCACCTCCGTGGGATCTATCCCGAGTTCTTCGGCCACCTGGGCAACCGTTCGACGCGATGTGAGCAATCCGTCCTCACCGGAACAGGCGTTCGCATTGCCGGAGTTGGCGATCACTGCCCTGGCGCGACCACCCCGGATGTTCTCCTGGCTTACGAGGACCGGAGCCGCCTTGACGCTGTTGGTCGTGAAAAACCCGACCGCCGCGGCGGGCGTCTCAGAGTAGATCAGGGCCAGGTCCAGTCCCCCCGGTTTCTTCACACCGGCGGCCGTCGCTGCGGCCTGAAAACCCGGTACTCGGTAGTCCTCTGCGCCCATCTCGAATCACCCCTGTTCTCCCCGACGCAGGCCTCTGGCCGCTTGCGCACCACTCAGAGATCATCCTCCGGGGGGGCTTGGAAACATCTTCAGCCCCTTCGGCCCCGCGCTCACGGCCGAGGGGCTTCCACCCTCAGTCTATCCATCCGAATGTTCGTCGAACCCAACATGCATTCAGACTCTTGGAGCCTGCATTGCAAAAGCCCTTCAAGAAAACCCCCATAACCCTAAGCCGCTCTTGCCCCGCAGCACTTCTTGTATTTCTTGCCGCTGCCGCAGGGACACGGTGCGTTCCGGCCGACCTTTTTCCCTTCCCGCCTGATCGTTTCGGGCTTGCCGCCTCCATCATCGTGACTGTAATGCATCGCCTTCTTCTTTCTCGGCGCCTCCATCGTCCGTTCCCTTCGAATCTGGACTCGGGAGAGCATCGTCAGCGTCTCTTCCCTGATGCGATCCATCAGTTCTTCAAACAGGGCGTACCCCTCCTTCTGGTACTCCCGCAAAGGATCGAGCTGCCCGTAACCCCTCAGCCCGATGCCCTCCTTCATGTGCTCCATGTCCTGAAGGTGCCTCACCCATTCGTTGTCGATGATCTGTAGCATAATAAAACGTTCGAGCGATTTGAAGTCGTCGCGGCCGAACTCCTTCTCCCGCGCTCCATACGCCGCTCGAACCTGATCCATGATCGTACCGGTCAGGGACTCAACCGTTAGATCTTCGAAGGCCTCGGCCGCCATGTCCTCGGACCCGATGAGCGGCCGAAAGCCAAAGAGCCTGGTCAGGTTTTCTTTGAGACCCTTGATGTCCCAATCCTCAGGCGCTTCTTTGGGGTCGATGGACCTCTCGATGAGCGACGACACCTTCTCATCGATCATCGTCTGAACGATGTCGTCGACGCCTTCGTCCGCCAGGATATCCTTCCTGAGGGAATAGATGATCTCCCGGTGTTTGTTCATCACGTCGTCATATTCCAACAGGTGCTTTCTGATATCGAAATTGTGCGCTTCAACCTTTTTCTGGGCGTTTTCAATCGCCTTCGTGATGAGGTTATGTTCAATCGGCTGCCCCTCTTCCATGCCCAAACGATCCATAATGGACGCCATCCTCTCCGACCCGAAGATGCGGAGAAGATCGTCTTCGAGCGACAGGTAGAAGCGCGATGTCCCAGGATCTCCCTGACGGCCCGAACGTCCGCGGAGCTGATTGTCGATGCGGCGGCTTTCATGCCTCTCGGTCCCGAGAATATGAAGGCCGTCGAGCTCCACCACGCCCTCACCCAAGACGATATCGGTGCCTCGACCTGCCATGTTCGTCGAGATGGTGACCGTCTTGCGCTGCCCGGCCCGAGCAATAATTTCGGCCTCCTTCTGGTGATGTTTGGCGTTTAGGACGGAGTGGGGGATGCCGGCCCGTTTCAACATCCGGCTCAACATCTCGGATTTCTCGATGGTGATCGTACCTACCAGGACGGGTTGCTCTTTCTCATAGAGTTCCTTGATCTCCTCAACCACCGCCTGGAACTTTTCCCTCTCGCTCTTGTAGATGACGTCAGGGAAATCCGTTCGAATCATCTTCTTATTGGTGGGGACGACAACGACGTCCAACTTGTAGGTGCTGTTGAACTCGGCCGCCTCCGTATCGGCCGTGCCTGTCATTCCGGCCAGTTTCTCATACATCCGGAAAAAATTCTGAAAGGTTATCGTGGCCAATGTTTGGTTTTCCCCGGCCACGCTGACCCCTTCTTTTGCCTCCACGGCCTGGTGGAGGCCGTCGCTCCAACGTCGACCGGGCATCATTCGTCCGGTGAACTCGTCCACGATGACCACTTGACCGTCCTTGATCACATACTGGACATCCTTTTCAAACAGCCAATAGGCCTTGATAAGCTGCTGAGTCGCGTGCAGAAGCTCAGAGGACTGTATATAGCGGTCCTCAAGATCCTTGAGCCGCTCGGATTTCTCCTGGGCATCCAAGTCTGCGTCTTCCCGGATGCGAAAGCTATCTTGATCGATATCAGGGAGCACGAAATCCCCAAATTCCCCGCTGGAGAGGAGCTTGATTCCTTTATCGGTCATCTCCACCGAATTGTTGCGTTCGTCGATGGTACAGTAGAGATCTTTATCGAGCTCGGGGAGCAATTTCTGGGCGCTCAGCAGATTCTCCATGCGGTCGATCTGTTTCTTGAGGGACTGATCCTTGGCCAGGATATCCAGAAACACGGGGTTCTTGGGATCCCCACGCTTGACCTGCACGAGCATTTCAATGGTCTGATCACCGTTCTCTCCGCTTTGCAGCCTGGTCTTCAAATCCTTGAGCAAGGAACGCACGACGGTTGCCTGCTTCTTCTTGAGGTTGATGACCGCCGGCTTGACATCCACATAGATCTTGTTCTCGCCGTGCTCGACAGGGCCACTGATAATCAGAGGCGTCCTGGACTCATCGATCAGGATGCTATCTACCTCGTCGACGATGGCGTAGTGAAAACCACGCTGGGCAAAATCCCTTAGGTCAAACTTCATGTTGTCGCGGAGGTAGTCGAATCCGAATTCATTGTTGGTGCCGTAAGTGATATCACAGGCATAGGCCGCGCGACGTTCTTCATCATTCATCCCGTGCACGATAACGCCCACCGAGAGATCCAGGAAGTGATAGATCCCGCCCATCCATTCGGCATCCCGACGCGCCAAATAATCGTTGACCGTAACCAAATGGACGCCCCCTCCTGTGAGGGCATTCAGATAGAGGGGCAACGTGGCCGCCAGCGTCTTACCCTCACCGGTCTTCATCTCGGCTATCTTGCCTTCGTGCAAAACGACGCCGCCGATGAGCTGAACGTCGAAATGACGCATGCCAAGTACCCTGGTCGAAGCCTCGCGAACGGCCGCAAATGCTTCGGGCAGCAATTCTTCCAGGGTTTCACCCTTGCCGTAGCGTTCTTTGAATTCAACCGTCTTCGATTGGAGCTGCCCATCGGAGAGGCCCTGAAACTGAGGTTCCAGGCGATTGATCTCCTCCACCAGCGGCGCTATCCGCTTCAACTCCCTTTCGTTCTTGCTGCCGAAAACACGTTTTATTATGTTGCCTATCATGTCACGTCATTCTATGTGCAGGATGTTTGGAATAATGGATCGCTTGCATAAATTGCAGGCAGTTAACCCAATAATATACACCAAAAGAGACCCGAAGGGAATCTGAAACCCTCGTTGACCCGAGGGACAATCAAGCCATACCAACATGATAAGAATATAAGCAGTCGTGAGCGTTCCGAAAGAGGTAATGCCAGCAAACGGCGAGGACCGACGGATTCGCGGGGGCCTTCGAGAGCTGCGGGTGGGGGTTTGAGGTTGGAGGTCTGAGGTTTGAGGCAAAAAAGTCTTCAAGCAGTCTTCCTCCTTTCGCCTTCAGCCTTATACCTTCGACCTTCGGCCTTCCGGATATGTCGCACCTTGAAATTCCCGAATTTATGCACCCTCCTGAGGCGGGTAAACCTCTGGCGGAGAATCCCGAATTGTCAGGGACTCAGGGGGAAAAGGACCATTTACGGCTGGACACTAATTGAGGATGTAATTGATGGGATTAACGGCGACCCCGTTGAGGTGGACTTCATAATGCAGATGGGTTCCGGTCGTGCGGCCGGTATTACCCATGAGGGCAATCTCTTGGCCCCGCCTTATACTTTCCCCCTTCCTGACGAGTATTTTCGACAAATGGGCGTACCGGGTCTTCAGGCCGTATCCGTGTTGAACGGTAAGGACATTGCCGTATCCATAATCCTTCCCCGCGGAAGCCACCATTCCGTCGGCAGGTGCTACGATCGGCGTGCCATGCCGAGCGGATATGTCAAGGCCCCGATGAAATTCCTTTTTGCCGGTAAAAGGGGAGGTTCGATATCCGAAGCGCGAGCTGACCCAGCCTTTCGTTGGCCAGATGGATGGCGTGCAGGCCAACATCGATTTCTGCTCTTCGAGAAATCGACTTAACTCTACCTTTTCGTTGATTTGAATATCAATTTCTGTGTCCAGATTGTCGACGGATTTGTGCATTAGGCGGACCAGCTTATGATGGGCCTCCTCGACCGTATAGTCAGGGTTGAGAACGGATGGGTCCGACCCCCCAATGCCCAAGAAATTCGACGGTTCGTCGTCGGTCTCGAGGTTGACCATCACCTTGAGTTTGTGGTCGAACTCCTTGAGTTCAATCATCTTGCGGCTTATCTGGTCGATCTTTTGCGCGAGCGAGGCAAGCTGCCCCTTTTGGAGCCGATTCTCTTTCTGTAGATTCGCCAGCGCCGGTATCTGGGATTTTATCCGGAGGTAATCCTTAACCATCCAAGCCAGCGAAAGGATACCCGTCAAGAGGATCAGGCAGAAAAAGATGAACATACCTCGAGGCATCTTGAACTGCCTAACCTTGTGGGACCGATCAGGCAAAAAGATAATCGTGATCTTTTTGGAAGCCAATGCTAAACCTCAAATCGGGGTGGAAGGGGAAAGGATCTACGGGTGAGTGCAATCTAGCATAGGGGTTTTGGGCTGTCAACACGAATAACCCATGCCGTTGCACTGGCCCATATCCGACCTCCCACTACAACCTATTGAATTAACTAAATATTAGTGCTACCTTTTCAGGGGAGCCAAAATCCTAATCACAAAAAAACTCCCAACCTGAAGATTGTTCTACCCCGATTCAGAAGGCGCCCACCGATCTGCCGAAAACAGCTTTGCCCCCCTATTCTATCATCGGACCCGTTGAAGAATATATTAACCACAATTTTCGACCCAATTATCCTTCGGGTGTGCCGCCCTGCAGAAATTCCATGATACGGTTGGCCAGGTCCCGGCTTATGCCGGGGACGGCCTGGAGATCGTCTAGATCGGCTGCAGCGAGAGCACGGACATCCCCAAAATGCTTGAGGAGGATCCTCTTCCGACGAGCGCCCACACCGGGGATCTGATCGAGTTCTGACGCCTCGATGCCCTTTCCGCGAAGCTTGCGGTGGTAGGTGACGGCACGCCGATGGGCCTCGTCGCGGATTCGCATCAGCAGATGGAGCACGGGATGATCACTCCGCAGGGTAAGCGGATTTTTGCGGCCGGGGATGTACAATTTATCGCCTCGATCGCCATTATTGCCCTTGGCTATCGCAACCAAATCAGGGGCTGCTCGTCCCTGCAACTGATCCGTAACCCGCTTGACGGCCATGAGGTGGCCCTTGCCGCCGTCTACGAGAAAAAGATCGGGAGGCTCGTCTTTGGACAGCCGTCGAGTGACCAATTCGGCCATCATGCCGTAGTCATCGATGCCTTCAACCTCCTTGATCCTGTAATTCCGATAACCGGCCTTGTGCGGTCTCCCGTCAAGGAAGGAAACGACTGTACCGACGGCCATATCTCCTTGTAGATTAGAGATATCGAGGCCTTCGATGGTCTGTGGGCGCTTTTTCAATTTGAGTATCGATTTGGCCGAATCGAGCATATCTTCTTCTTGAGATTCCGCCGCGCGGGAGAGAATGTCCTCGGCGTTGGTCACCGCCATTTCAACCAGGCGGCGTTTTTCGCCCCTTATGGGATGATGAATGATCACCTTCTTTCCCGCCATCTGAGATAGCCAGCGGCCGATCGGATCGAGCTCGGCAACCGGTTCGGAGATGAGAATACCAGGCGGGATGAAAGACTCCCGCGGATAATACTGCTTTAAAAAGGCCTCCATGACTTCCGATCCCGAGCCTCCTTTGCTATGAAGCGGATACTCCCGGCTGCCTTGAAGACGTCCTTTTCGCACGAACAGGATAACCAATTGAGACTTACCGTCTTGCTGGGCCAAGCCGATAACATCCTGATCCTCCATCTTCGGGGAGACGATAATCTGCCGTTCGGTCGTCTTTTCGACCGCCCTGATCTGATCTCTAATCCGCGCGGCCCTCTCAAAGTCCAGATTTTCCGATGCGGATCGCATCTTCTTCTTCAGTTGATCGATCAACTCCCGGTTGCGACCCTCCAAAAACAAACGAACCTGCTCTACGATTTCCCGATAGGCATCAGGGGTCACCTCCCGACTGCACGCACCGAGACATCGGTCGAGCTGAAAGTTGAGGCAAGGCCTCGACCGGCTTGGCATCCCTGCAACCTTGCATTTGCGCAGCTGAAAGATCCGATTGATGAGCTTGAGAGTGCTGCGGACGGCGTTGGCGGAGGAGTAAGGTCCGAAGTAGATCGCCCCGTCGCGCTTCATCTTCCGGACGATGCTCAGTCGCGGAAACTCGTCCGCAATACCGAGACGCAGGCAGGGATACTGCTTGTCGTCCCGTAGGACGATATTGTAGCGCGGCATGAGACGCTTGACGAGGTTGCTCTCGAGGATAAGCGCCTCGTTCTCGGTAGACGTCAAGATGAAATCGAGGGCCCGGGCCCGACTCATCATGATCGCTGTCTTCTGCGGGAGATCGCCGGCCGGCTTCAGGTATGCAAGGACACGTTTCTTGAGACTCTTGGCCTTCCCAACGTACAACACTTGTCCGGAACGGTCCTTGAAAAGGTAGACACCCGGCCCGTCGGGCAGCCTCGATTTCAGCGTCTTTGGATCGAGGCTGGACTCATTTGATGCGCCTTGCTCCATGGTTCTGACCCTACGCCTTTGTGCAGAAATGAACCGGCAAAACTGGTACCCGCCTAAGGGCAGATCAACCGAAAACGTGCTTAATCAGGAAATAATCGATTCCAGGCTCGTCCGCCTCTGTGCGGATTCAGCGGTCAAAGGTTACAGGATGCCGATTTCCGGATCTCAATTGTCAATAGTTGGGACTTATCCCTTTAACCTATCGGGTTAAGCAAAACGTCTTTCCCGATTGGCAAAGAGTGCGATATCCTTGAACCCATTCGGGCACTTCAACCGGGAACGTTGACCCGCTAAACCTAGGTTAAAGATAACCCCGTCATTCAAATAATGCTTCTATATTCTCGGATGAAACTCCGTGAAATGAGGTCTGTGATACCTTATCGCCCGGTCATGGGGGTCTCTTTTCAAAAACGAAACGTTACCTGCTCGAACGCTGAAGAAGCTTGCAAGCTTGTCCGCCTCTGGAGGGCAAGACGGTCGGAGCAGACTCAGAACATGCGCCAAGGCTGTCAATCCGCCCTATTCCGCGGTGACCCTCCGGCAGGAGGCGGCGCTGACTTCAAAAGATGCAATATATCTGCCTCAACGCCATCAGGACCCCTGTTTCCAGCCCCATGGACCACATATGATTAGGGCAGGCTTGCAGGCCCTCAGCCTAAGTGATAGGACTTGACCTCGTCAAGGAGATGCTCACCTTTCGTCAAAGAGGGTTCTTTTGAAAAGATTAGCGCTTTTATTGACCGTTCTGATTATCGGTGCTCAGGGTTGTGCCCTGACCAAAAGGCCATTACCGCCGCGGGCGACCATTGAAGGTTCGGAGGACCGCTTTGAACGAGGACAGATCCTGGATCTACAGCAAGGGAAGGCCGTCTCGTTTGAGGAACTCATTGATCGTATTGCAGCGGTTGACCTGGTCTTCGTGGGTGAGGTCCACGATAACCCCGAACACCACCTGATCCAGACGCAGATACTTCAGGCCCTGTATGCGCGTCGCGGGCGGCTCACGGTGGCTATCGAGTACCTGCCCAGCTCAACGCAAGAGGTCATCGACCGCTATCTGGATGGCCATTTGACTGAACATGAGTTTCTCGCCCAGTCGGCCTGGGAGGACACGTGGGGCTACGACTACTACCTCTATCGCCCCCTGATACTCGCGGCGAAACAGAACGGTTGCAGGGTCATTGCCCTCAACGCGCCCCCGGAGATCGTCAGAAAGGTCGCAAGGCATGGCTTGGAGAGTCTAAGCGATGATGAGCGGGCCGAACTGCCCCCGGACATCGACCTGGACCATAAGGCTCACCGGGCCTATCTGCGTGAAGTCTACCAACAGCATGCCCACGACCGCTTGAAGCACTTCGAGTACTTCTACGAGGCCCAGTGCGTATGGGAAGACACGATGGCCCATCGTTTGGCCGTCTATTTGGCACAGACCCCCGGCCTCGTTGTCGCCTTTACCGGAAATGGACATATCGTCAACAAATACGGCATTCCGGATCGAACGGCTAAGAGGGTCCCCGTTTCTATGATTACGATCGTGCCCTTTCCTCTGCATGAAGGTGTTGACATCAAAAAAGAAACCGCCGATTATGTCTGGCTAACCTCGGATTGCTCAGGGGGGCGTAACCGATCGGAATAACCGGTGGGTCCTCCGGGTTACCCTTACGGCCTTATGCACCAGAACGACGTTTTTCGATACTGCCCGGTTTGCGGCGCTGATCTCCAGTCCCTCAAGTTAAAGGCCCATGAACCGACGAGGCTTGTCTGTGCGGCATGTGGCTTCGTCTTTTACCTCGATCCGAAACTCGCAGCCCTCTCGGTTGTGGAGATGGGCGGGGAGATCGTCGTCCTGAAGCGCGGCATTGAACCGCAGCGGGGCAAATGGATTCTACCCGGAGGATTCGTTGATCGCGGCGAGGAGGTGAAGGCGGCGGCTGTCCGGGAAACAGAGGAAGAATGCGGAGTGCGGACGCGGATCAAGGACCTGCTTGGCGTTTATTCCTACCCGGGGGTGATGGTTGTCATCATCGCTTATGTAGCCGAGTTTCTGTCAGGGAAGCTGATTGCCGGTGATGAAACCGAGGCCGCGAGACTGATTCGGCCGACGGAGATCCCTTGGGGTGAACTTGCCTTCCAGAGTACGATCGATGCCCTGAAAGACTACTGCCATCTCAGGCACGTCGGGGATTGAACGGAACACCGGCGGCCTTCGCTGGTGACAAAAACTGGAACTGGAATGAACGAACGATTGCAGGGAATTTGCTCGCTCGCTTGAAATCGCAGGAAACGAGGAAGAAACATGATCATCGTGCCAGAATTGATCAAGGATTTATCCACCGAGAAAAGACAGGCTATCATGGAAAGGTCGATGGAAGACATTTCGACTGTGTACGAATCGACCCGCCAGATCGTAGAAGACATCAGGACACGGGGGGATGAGGTCTCCGTCACCCACTATCGGAAGCACAAGGAGGATATCTCTTCCGCAGACCTGGAGGTGACCCGGGCCGAAATCGAACAGGCCTACTCTTTGGTGGACTCCAAAGTGGTTGAGTGCCTGAAGATCGCGGCGGCGAACATCACCAAATTCCATGAGGCCCAGAAGGAAAGGGAGATGTGGTCCATCGAGGTCAGGGACGGCATCCTGGCCGGCCGCTTGACAAGACCTATGGACATCGTGGGCTGCTACATCCCGGGGGGGACGGCCATGTACCCCAGTTCCATCCTGATGACGGTGCTGCCGGCCAAGGTGGCGGGTGTGGAGACCATCGTGGCCATCACACCACCCGGCAAAGGGATGGTGGCCAACCCAGCGACCCTGGTCGCCGCCGACGTGGCGGGGTGTGACCGCGTCTTCAAGGTCGGTGGCCCTTGGGGCGTCGCGAGTTTGGCCTATGGGACCGAAACCATGCCCAGGGTGGACAAGATCGTCGGGCCTGGGAATAAGTACGTCACCGCCGCCAAGATGCTTGTCTATGGGCAAGTGGACATCGACTCTCCTGCCGGGCCGAGCGAAGCGCTGATTCTGGCCGACGAAACCGGCGACGCGGAGCTCATTGCCGTCGATTTCCTATCTCAGATCGAGCATGATCCCGATTCGGCAGCCGTACTGGTAACGGACTCTCAGGCACTGGCCGACGAAGTTTGCCGTTTGATAGACCAGGAGTTCGAATCCCTGCCGCGCAGAGAGATCATCGAATCAGCCATCACCAAGCATTCCTATATCCTCGTGGCCGAGGACATGGAAACCGCCATCGATTTCACCAACGAATACGCCACGGAGCACCTTCAAATCCTGACCGCGGATCCGTTCATCACATTGAACAAGATCAAACATGCCGGATCGATCTTTATGGGTCCCTATGCGCCGGTTCCGGTGGGTGACTACGCCTCCGGCACGAACCATGTCTTGCCGACCGGTCAATGTGCCCGTATGTTTTCTGGGCTCTCGGTGGATGATTTCATCAAGAAGCCGACATTTCAATATCTGAGCAAGAAGGGCCTCTCCGGCTTGAAGGACGTGGTCGTGACCCTCGCGGAGGCCGAAGGGCTCCCCATCCACGCCAAGGCCGTCCAAGCGCGTTTTAAGTAGGAACCCAGGCAAAGATGCGGGTCGAGAGGACCGCACTTTCCAATTAGGAAATCCATTCCAAGCGATCAGCATCGATAGGGAGGACACGTGATGGCCGAGATCCAAGGTTTCAATATGCCGGATGAGCTTTACTACCACGAAGAACATTGCTGGGCCCGGGTGGAGGGAAACATCGTGGTCGTGGGTATGACGGATTTCTTCCAGAGCGAAGCCGGTAATATCGTCTTTGTAGATCTTCCAGAAGAAGAGGACGAAGTTAGTCAGGGAGAGGTGTGCGGAAAGATCCAGTCCCGCAAATGGATTGGCAAGCTGGTCGCTCCTGTATCCGGGGAGGTATCGGAGATCAACGAGGACATCGAGGATGACGCGACCCTGATCAACAGCGATCCTTACGGTAGCGGCTGGATCCTGAAGATCGAAGCCAGCGATTTGGACTCGGAGCTCGGCAACCTCATGCAGGGCGAGGCCGTGGTCAGCTTCCTCGAGGAAGAGATGAAAAAGGCCGAAGACTTGAAGGCTCAGGCCTAGAAGCGGCCGTTCTTTCCTTCGGGGTGGCTCCCCGGTTTCGGAGGCCTTGCATCTGGGCATTTTCCATCAGCCTCAGAGAAATAGGGTTTTCGACAACTTCGCTGACATGCCTTACGGAAATGATGGCTACCACCCACTGGCGTCTCTTCAAGGATTCCTCCAGACAAGTCTCCACGGCTGAGGGACTGGCGGTCGATGACTGCCTGCCCCTGTCGGTCGTCGATCATAGCTCGCCCCCTATCCTTCATTTGTATACCTTCGTCCCTTCGGTGATCGTCGGCAAGTACCAGGATATAGTGGCGGCCCTGAACTTGGAAAGGTGCCGTGCCCGGGGGATTGAATACAACCGCCGTAGCACCGGCGGCGGAACCGTCATCATGGGGCCCGAGGTGGTCGCCCTGGGCCTGGGCATCAACGTCGATTACCCCGGATTCCGGAATTCCAGTGTGGGAGGCATCTTTGAATCTCTGGCTCAGGCGTTGATCAGGGCCGTTGCCAGGTTCGGCGTCCAGTCCGGGTTTCAACCGAAAAACGACCTGGAGGTGGCGGGCAAGAAGCTTGCCGGGTTGTCGGCGGCTTGTGAAAACGGCAAGGGGCTGCTCTTCCATACCAGCCTCTTGGTCGACTTCGACGTCTCCCTCATGCTGGACATCATGAAGACCCCTTTGATCAAGGTACAGGACAAGGGATACAACTGTTTCAGTCAGCGGATGACGACCGTCAGGGCTGAACTCGGCCGGGAGATTTCGGTCGAGGCCATGATGGATGCGATTCATGAATCCTTTGAGGTCGAGTTTGGTATCCGCTTTCAGCACGACGAACCGGATACCTGGGAGCAAGACACCATTCACAGGCTCATCCAGCAACGATATACGAATCGGGATTGGATCTTTTCTCACAGGCACCCACGAGCCCGAATGGGTGTCGGGCGCTTGAAGACCAAAGGCGGCTTGCTGGAAATCTATCTCTCGTTGGCGGGGGGGTCGATCGATCAGGTGGTGATCACGGGGGACTTCTTCGCAAACAGTGAAGACCTGAACCAACTCGAAAGGGCCTTGAAATGGACCTCTTCCCGCGAAGAAACCGTTCGGGAAAACCTCACCCGGGTCTGGCGTCAGGATATGATCTACGGAGTTGATGTGCCGACCCTGACGGAAGCGATCATGCTGGCCAAAAAGAACCAGGTGCGCCTCTAGTCGGTAAGCCCAGGGTTAAATCAGACAGGATTTACAGGATCTGCGTGCTAGGAAAGGCCCCTCTTGAAGCTTCTTATCGGAGTTTTGCTGGTGTGGAGTCGTACAGTCCGCTCCACGGGGAATGCAGTCCCGCTGCAAAGCGGATCTTGAAGCCTATGCTCACGTCAGTGAGCAGAAGTTGCCTGTAATTGGATAAAGATCCAGTCAATCCTGTAGATCCCGTCAAAAAAAGCCTTAAGTGCTTCAGTCTTCGACCTTAACACCTGAGTAATGAAAAGCCCTGAATACGTCAAAATGAGCCACGCCACGACCATCTCTCTCGGCTTGATGAGGGGTAGGATGTTTCGCGGAGCCGTGAACAGATGCGTAAATCTGCTCGTCCACTATCCGGAGGGCTGCACCGCGAACTGCGCCTATTGCGGTCTGGCCAAGAAACGGCCCGGGGCGTATCAAGAGAAGACGTTCATTCATGTGGATTGGCCCATCTACTCGATCGAAGAGGTCATTGCCGCCATTCAAGCGGCGCCTCCCTATGTGAAGAGGACCTGCATCTCCATGATTACGAACGGCAAATGCCGTCAGGATACGCCCGCAATCGCCCGCCGCCTCGGAGCGGAGACCTCTTTGCCTCTGTCCGTTCTCCTCAGCCCGACGGTTCTTGAGAACGGGGACCTCCTCGCCATGAAAGACTGCGGGGTCGACAAGGTGGGAGTGGCTTTGGATCTTGTCACACCCCAACTCTTTGACCAGTACCGAGGGCGCGGTGTCAACGGACCCCATGTTTGGCAGACCTATTGGGATACCCTCCTGACCGCCCTTGATATC
>CAZAGT010000016.1:24757-29362 GCA_964484515.1 uncultured Desulfobacteraceae bacterium
CTTTGGCTCCGGGAACGTGGGGGCCCACCTCATGGTCGGCATGGGTGAGACGGAAAAGGAGATGGTCGTCTTGATGAGCAAGCTATGGGAGTTCGGGATCGTCAACCATCTCTTTTCTTTTTTCGCCGAGGAAGGTTCACGGCTGGGCGGGCGCCCCCAACCCGCTTGGGATAACTATCTCAGGATCCAGTTGGCGCGTTATCTCATCGAAGAGGGTCGGAGTTCCTATGCCGGGATGGGCTTCGACGACAAAGGCCGAATCCGTCACTTTGGTATTCGTTCAGAGGAATTGACCGAGGTCATCGATTCGGGAGAGCCCTTCATCACAACCGGGTGCGTGGGACCCGACGGCAAGGTGGCCTGCAATCGTCCGTTCGGTAATTGCCTACCCGATGTGAGACAGTGGAACTACCCATACAGGCCTAATCTTGAGGAGCGCGATCTCATCCGGCAAGAATTGTCGAAGACTTTACAATGATGCCGCGCAGCCACCTTTTCCCAATGTCTTCCGCGGCACAAAGAGGTGCAGCCCTGTCGCAAATACCCGGGCGTGCTCACCTTGTATCGAATAGGTGCCAAAACAAAAACCTTTTGACAATGAAACCGAATCTTATTATAGGTAATCGGTTCTAGGGGCCGTTAGCTCAGCTGGTAGAGCAGCGGACTTTTAATTCGATTTCAAGGGTCTTGGCAACTTATTGATATCACTGCCAAGGCCCTTTTTCTATTGGGATTTCTTGTTTAAATGCTCGCGCAGAAATGCCCAAAAACATCACTGAAGGTCTCGATCACACCTCTCAGTTACCGTCAAAAGTCCCGTCAGTTGGTTCGGTCAATGATAATAAAAAACCCGCCGAAGCGGGAAAGCGAGATTTGGGAATCTTCAGGCAGGATTCTATTTACACTCGCTTAATAGCTCAAAATATCTTTCTCTCGACATGTTGGCTGTTCGCATGTTGCCTCTGATGATATCGACATCGATTTCACGATATTTCGGGATAACTACTGGCCGCAAAACGCCATCCTTCGAGTAACAACGATGATCACCCTCCTCGCGCTCAAACACAAATCCGTCTTTCTCGAAAATGCACTCCAGGGTTTGCCATTTGACCGGCGTCAGGCGTGACATGCTATTTGGGAAGACTGATCAACTTCAAACGGGATAGGAACTCTGATGAAATCCTTTTTGATTTGAGTCGCGTTTTTCTGGCGGGGAGATAAGGGCCGAACTGCCTTGAAACCGCATTCCTTCAGGACCGCGTCTAAGGTCCCTCTTTCAAAGCAAGAGATAAAGAAAAGAGATAAGGCTTGCCGCAAATTTCCGACTGCCTTTTTTTCGGTGTCTCCCTGAGAATAAACGTCAAGGATAGGGCATGTTGCCACGAACCATTTCCTCTTCTTAGTAACGGTAACAGGCAGTTTTGCACTGAATTCAACCGAGACTTGCATGGTCACCTTCTTTCGTCACCTATATCGACATTATAAGCGGATTTCTTGAGTGGAGCAATCGCAAGATGTGGGGGTCGGGCTGTTAAGTGACCGCAATAGTTGGTATCTATCTTTTAGTTCTTCCGTATTTCTTACCTATATACCAAATACTTTGTTTGCCGGGCACAAAAAAAACATGAGAACGCCATCGACTTTTGTTGAGAAACATAATTGAGAAAAGCGTTCTGTATGATCACTATTGATAGCCTTTTTACTTGATAAATCGAACAGAATATTTATAATGTTCGGTAATCATAAGATTAGGAGAATAAAATGCTAAAAGAGCAAGAGCATAGGACAGCTTGGTTGAAGCACATAATGCGGCGGAACGGGGTCTCTTTGCGTGACCTTGCTGATGCCTGTGAGGTGTCGCCGTCCCATCTTTCGACGATCTTATCAAACAAGGCTACGCTGACTGAGGTGTTGTGGGAGAGTATCAACGGGGCCTTGGTGATGGAATTTGATTGTTTTTTCCCGGAATGCTCTATGCCGGATATCTCCGCCCGCTTTGCTGGTTACGACGTTGACTATCATCGGGAAGGACTGAAGGACGCGGTGTCACGCCGCTTTCGGCAGCATTTTGGGGGCTTCATCCATCCGGATGCTGCAGGGGACTTTCTCCACGATGTCGAAGCCGACATTGAAGACGCAATAACCTTCCTCGAAATGGACCTCAAGGACCCCACGGGAGAACAAAAGCGCGTGGACAAGAGGAGCCGAGAGCCGGACTTGCCTGCCGTGCCAATGGCCAAGGTACCCCGGCGAAAGCGCACGACTCGCCGGACTATTTGGGAGGTCTTGGAGGAGCGAAAAAAGGAACGGGAGGAGGGCTCTGAATAAGGGCCGTGGATAAGGAGATCCTCAGCACTCGCCAGGCAGCCGAGATCCTCGGTAAATCGCCCTCGGCGGTCCGAAACCTCGTCATGCGGCGCAAGATCCCGCATCGGAAGCCCAGGGGTGCCGGGTTGTATTTCCTGCGCTCCGAGCTCGAGGCCTGGATCAGCGAAGCGCCTGGGATACGGCTGGAAGATCTCAAAGACGACGAATGCGACTAAAAATGCGGTTGGTGCGGTTCCTCCTCCCCTGGGCGGGCTGGGTGTTGGCGAGAGGGAATTTTTCGAAACGCAGAAGTCTTTTGATCGATCGGCTTATCGTCTTGAGTGACAAATGAGGGAAAGGGTTCTCAATCACTTCAAGGGTACCGAAGAAGCCGGGCGTCACCGACAAGCGCGGGTATCATTTCAGCCAGCTCTTCTCTCACTTCGTAGACCCTGCAGATATCCTCCATCAGTTCAGGACGACTGACAACCTGGCTGATTTTTACAACTTGAAGATCGGGAGGGCTTACATTGAAGCGGAGAACAGGCTTTCTATCCAAGAGATCCTGTCTCTTTGCGGCGACTTCGGCAACGCGAGCGGGCATACTGGGCCCTGCTTTATGGGCGTGGATCAAGGCAAGGATCTGCACGTCGTGATCGGTACGGCGGAGCATGTTGTGCACCTGGGCGTGTATCTGGATTTCGAAGAGTTGGATCACCTTATGAAGGCCTTTCACATCTCCCGATGTGTAATTGACGCTTTACCGGAAACTCGGAACGCAAGGGCCTTTGCCGAGAGGCACCAGCATCGCGTCTTTCTCAGTTACTACAACGTCCATCAGAAGGGTTTTTACAAATGGGACGACCGGGAGTGGATAGTACAGTCAAACCGGACTGAGAGCCTGGACGCTTCACATAACGTGATCCTGCAGGGCAAGATCGAGCTGCCGCGTCGCTCCGACGTAGTGAGTCAATTCGCCGAGCACCTCCACAACGTCGCGAAAAAGCTCGAGGAGGATGAGGAGACAGGCTCTAAGCGGTATATTTATGTCAAGCTCGGCCCTGATCACTTCAGGCACGCATTTAACTATTTTTGCATGGCGACGCTGGCCGAGAGGGAGGATGAACTGGAGTATGCGCTGTAGGAAAATGGAGGAGACAATCGACTGCCTTTAAGCAGCCGTGGTTTCAATAGTCGATAAGGTTCAAGCGATGAAGGCGTCCGCAGTCCAGTAATCTGCACCAGATGCGAGCCTTCCATGCTCTTTGAAAACAGAATATCTGGTATCATTCAAAAGGCCGGCCAAAATAGGTAAGTAACCAGAGAGCGAATAAGTACACGCTTATGAGGGACTGAATACCGGAGACAGTCCTAACCCAACCGGTGGCTCGAAGAACATACTCCCGGGTCTGTATCCGACTTATCCAGTTTCCCACATTCAGTTCTCGCCATCCAATGCTAAACGCAGATAGCAGGCTGAAATAAAAAGCGACTGGTATTGCTTGGAAGCCTTGCACCTCGAGCCGAACGGGATTTCTACACACGAGGTCTCGACGTATGCGATTAGGCAACCATTCTCTCCATATTCCGTCTTTCTCGACTCCGTCTTCCTTGCCCTCCAAAAGAGCAAACATGTAGGGATAAGTGAGTAGCACTATGAGACCCAAAAGCGTTACGAGGCAATTCCATGGACGTGCCCCATAGTCAGTGAGCCAGCCAAGTAGGATGTATTTTTCAAAGAATCGTTCAAAGGAAGTCGTTGCAATTCCTCTGAGCCTGTATTTCTTGAGAGCTGAGGTTAGGGCTCTTTCTTCATTTCGAAGGCCGGATTCCTTCGATCTCCTGCGTAGTTCAACGACAGGGTTGAAATTAGTGAATTTTATTGTTGATAAACCTCTTGCCCCCAGAAACACGAATTCTTCCATACTTTTAGGCTCAAAGTACGAGCCAGTGAAGTCTGCAAAGGTTGCGTTCACCCTATTGAAATTGGAATCCGGGAGATTGGCTCCCTGGAGGTTGGCTCCCCACAACACGGCTTCAAACAGATTGGCTCCCCGGAGGTTGGCGTTTCTGAGATTGGCTCTATCGAACTGGACTCCCTGGAGGTTGGCTTTATAGAGGTTGACTCCCTGGAGATTGGCTCCCTGGAGGTTGGCGTTTCTGAGATTGGCTTCCACGAGGGTGGCTTCCCGGAGGTTGGCTTCTTTGAGATTGGCTCTATCGAGATGGGCTCTATCGAGATGGGCTCCCTGGAGGTTGGCTCCCCACAACACGGCTTCAAACAGATTGGCTCCCCGG
>CAZAGT010000017.1:0-14132 GCA_964484515.1 uncultured Desulfobacteraceae bacterium
TGAATCCGTTCTGCACGGTTTCGCGCTTTTCGGGCCGAGCATTGCTTGGACACAAGGGGGGAGGCGGCCAATTCCATCTCCTCATAACAACGCTGAACCATGCTTGACGTAATCTTTTTCCGCCCTTTCGAGTATCCGTAGAGCATTGCATTATCAGCGAGGATGTTTATCAGCCTGGGATAACCGCTTGAAAAACGATGAATGGCCTTGATGGCGTTATTGGGAAAAATTTCCCCTAGAACCCCATTCCCTGCTGCTTTTAATCTCGTAGCTAGGTATTCTCTGGTTGCCTGTAAGTCCAAAGGCTGAATATGGTGGCGAATACTGATACGTTGCAGGAGCGGTCGGCATTCGGGCTGATTCAATTTATCGTTCAATTCGGGCTGGCCAACGAGAAACACATTGATTAGTTTAGCTTCACCTGCCTCCATATTCGAAAGCAGTCTAATTTCCTCAAGTAAATCGAGAGAGAGCTTTTGGGCCTCATCAATGATCAAAAGGAAATTCTTCTGATGTTGTAGACCGTGGTTTAGGAAGGATTCAAATTCGATCAGAAAATCGGCCTTGGATTTCGCGATTTCCTTATTAAAGACCGAAAAGGACAAGTAGTTTAAGAAATCCGAGGATGACAAAAGAGGATTGGAAAGGTAGACGCACTGAACCTTCGGATCGAGGTTTTTGACGAACGCGCGAACGACAGTGGTCTTGCCGGTCCCCACCTCTCCCGTTAGAAGAACGAACCCTTTTCTCTCCATTACGCCGTACGTCAACAAGGCGTAGGCTTCATTATGGCTTTCGCCGAGGTACAGAAAGCGCGATGACGGGGTCAAATCAAATGGTTTTTCCCGCAAGTTGTAGAAATCTGTATACATTTGTAGGACTGCATCCTTTTGCTGAGATCTGTTAAGTTCTAGCCCAATGACCGGAACCTTCCTCATGATAACGATACACGGGCCATGGGGTAATCAATCTCGCGGCGGCGATCAGGCCGTCCAGCTTTCAAATGTTCGCAAGAATGGCCTTGAACTGATCAATAGCGCCTCCGAAACCCTTTGCTGAAAACACAATGGCAACGATCGAGAGCAAAAAGGTCACGGCCACTGAACTGGCCACGATAAAGAAGCGCTTGGCTCTGAACTTCCTCGTGTCTTTCTCTGTATAAAGTAACGGAACAGCTACCAGGACAGGGACCCGCACGTCATCCTCCAATTCATCCGGCGACTTATAGGAGGTATCGGTCATCTCTCTAAGATAGACCAGCCCGGCCCCAAGACCCATCCCGAGCATAACAGTAAGCATAATGATCTTTGGAATGGACGGCTCTACAGGAAGCTGGGGGGCCTTTGCTGGGTCGACGACTCTAAACTGTTCTCCTTTTTGCTTCTTTTCCATACTAACGGCGATCTCCGCTTCCAGTTTTCGGTTCAGTATGGAGTCGTAGATATCTTTCAGATTGGCATAATCGCGGTTCAATGAGAGCAACTCTTGCTCTCTCTTTGGGGTGTCCTCAATCTTTTGCTGGAGATTTTCTATTTTGGCTCGCACGGACTTTATTTCCGCTTTTGTATTCCGGATTTCAATATCGATCTGCTGCAACTCGGGTGGGAGTGTGACGCTGTCTTCGCGTATCTGCTCGGTGCCTTGCGTTTCGGATGCTTCAGATGTCCGAGGTTGATGTTCGTCGATCGAGACCGGTTCTTTCGACTCGAATTGCGCAATTGTGGCCTTAAGTCTCCTTACGTCAGGATGATTCAACGTGTATTTGGTTGTAAGTATTGAAAGTTCCTTTCTTAAAGCCAAAAGATCTCTTGCACCGTCACCTAGCACTGGTCCCCTTCGGTTCGTCTCTTCAGTCGAGTCTGCAGCTTGGCTTAGCTGATTCTGGATCAATAACCTTCTATTTTCACCGTCTCGGAGATTAAAATTCAGTTGCTCCATCTGCATCTGTAAACGCTCAAGCATTGCCAGGTTTGTTTGTAGTTGGTCAGGTAAGGCTCCCATATATCTGTGTCGGTAATCCTTCAGGGCCTGCTCTTTCTTGGACAAACGTCTTTCCATGGATTCAAGTTCATCCGCCAGAAAGGCTGATGTCCCCAATGCCTGGGATTCTCTGATCTTGATGTTTTCGGAAATAAAATTTGAAGCGAGAGCGTTTGTAACCTCCTTAACCGTCACAGGATTTTGGCCGCGGAAGGAGATCGAAAAGGCATTTCCACCGTTTCCCCCGCGTAGTACAACATCGATCTTTATCTTCTTTCTAAAGAGCTCTACTTTTTCATCGATAAGTAGGTTACGTTCATGTCCTCGATCATATAAGTGGTATTCTTGAATTATCTTCTCCAGATTGGTTCTACTGGTGACCTGCTGTGTAATCGTTCTGAGGCGATCGTCTATATCGATGGATACAATCGGCCGCACGAAATTTTGGGGAACTTTTTGCGGTTGAACTAAAATGAGTGTCTCTGCTTCGTAAACCTTTGGCGCAGTCGCTGCGTAAAGTGAGCCAAGCAGTGCAGTCAAGAGAAAGGGTATGATAAACCACTGTTTTCTTCTTAGGCCGATTTCAACATATTTCTTAAGTTCTGAGATATTCATGACAATATCGCCTCGCCGGTGATTTAGTACTTATCAGTGTTTTCTTAGAATCCATTGTTTGTCATAACAGCATGCCAATGTACATGTTACTACGGGGAGCACCTAATAGTTTGCGCATATTGATATACTGGTTATAGCTAATTTACAGCTACGTCATTCAACGAATGCAAACTACTTTATGACCCCCGTAGTAACAATGTTCGATCCTGAACCTGGCCAAAAGACAATTAAAGGAGGCCCGAATGTTAATGGTCTCTGTCGTCAAGCAATGGTTGTGCCAGACCAAGGCAAACTGGAAAGTAATGCGCGAAGTGAGTTTAAACCGTGATTTTAGCAGGTTAGGCTTATGCAGTTTATCTCTACGCAACTGTGTGAAGGGAAAATGATTAGGTTCTGTAGATAAAGTGGAAGTTTGGATGAAAGGTTTTGGAAAGAAGTAGCACTAAATTGCCCATTTTCGGCAGAATTGACAGATGTTTGGGGAATTATTTTGGATAGGGGGCCTTGGAGTGAGCCTAACAGCCGCCTTGGCCATCAGCGTGGGGCGGATACGCGCAGGAATTCTAGCCGGTTGTTTATTGACTACGAGATGTGCCCTAACTAGGATAAAAGAACCCGCCAAAAATCGGCTAAGACGATTTCGCGTTTTTGTGCAGGATTCGTAATACAGTCCCTTCAGAAACCGGTGCCAGGCAATGCTATCGGGGAAGATTGACGATAAAATACGTCGTCTTGATCGAACTAACAGCCATCTGAACTGAACTCCACGTGGCTTCTTATTATTACCATTTAAATAGCCTAGTGGCCGTAAAGGTCAGCATAACGCGATTATCATTGTACTCCGACCTTGGTACATCATCGGATCTTTCGGTGTGGGCGTAGTCAATAACCAGTGCAAGCCAACGGAGAAAAGTCCACCTGAAACCAACATTGCCCCGCCAGACAGACCAGGTCCGGTCGTCTTGATCCTGATTCGATCGATAATTGCCGGCTATATAGAAGTTTAATGAATCCATGATTTGATACTGCAGGTTTGTGTAGAGCCCCCAGAACTGAATAAACTGCCTCCTAGTGGGGTCCAGATACTGTTCTCCCCAGCCACCGTTTCCGCCGAAGGTGAAGCTGGCGTGTTGAAAGGCCTTGTTCAAGGAGAGATCGTATTGGAGGCCGGCGTTGTCGTCAGTCACTTCGTTGTCTTGGAGGAAATAGCCTAATGCCACAGCAAAGTTGAGGTCGGAGGTCAGGGCCTGTTCATAGCCTGCTGCTATCTCATGGACGTCGTAGTTCTCGCGAAAAGCGGAAAAGTCTCGGGAAGTGAAATGATAGTCGAAGTAGCCTGTCGATTGCGGGGTGAAGCGACGGAGGTATCGTCCTCCAACTCGGTGGCCCGTAAAGTCCCTAACCTCGAAGGGGGAAGAGAGGGCGGAATCGGTGTACTCGTAGTCAAACGCCAAGCCATTCTGTTGTGTGAACCAATAGGTCAAGCTGGTGAAGGGGGTCTGGACCGCTCCGTCAAAGAGAGTGGGGTCGTCATTGGCTTGATAGTTATTGCGATATCCGAGCGACCATGCATCTTCAGGACCGAATAGGTAGGAGACACTCGCCTGCCCGCTGTTTCTCCAGTATTTAAACCGAAAAGTCCTTTGGCCGGGGTCGTCGCCGAAATCTTGAAGAGGATCCTCCGATCTCAAAATGGTGTCGGTGAGGTCGAACCGGAAATGCTTCGCCAATTCCTGGCTGAATTCTATGTCGCCGAAATGCCTTATGGTATTGAGACGAGTTTCATCCCTATACCAGACAAAACTGGGAGCATAACTCAATGAGAGTTTGTTTTTTTCAGAAAGGATGTCCAACTGCAGAGCGGGGGAGACGGTAGTGATAAAATCGGATTTTTCATCTATGCTGTCAAGTTCGACATTATCGTCATAGGCCTCTCTTATGTAGATACTGGGTGTGAAATCAAACTGGTATTTAGCGTCGATGTGGCGGGGCAGCAAGAGGTGAAATAGGCCGATCACCAGGAACAACGCGAGAAACATCAGTCTTGGGGAGTACGTCTTTTGCGTCATAATCATTGCTTCTCTGTTTGGGAAAGCCAAAAGATGGAGACCAGGGCTAAAGAACGACAGGCATGAAAGAGGAATGACTGGGTCAAGACCCAAGTTCTATACCAATGAGATGAGAGATTCTTGCGGCGTTCCTTTTCCCTTGATCGGACGCTATGGTACGACAATCGTATCGTTTGGCTTCAAAATGATGTTCTGTGCCAAGTTCTTGCCAGATATATAGCCCTTATAATTGAAACGGATTTGGGTTTCCTTTTGCCCTTGTCGTCGAACGATCAGCACATTCTTTTCGTCGGCCCACTCTGCGAAACCTCCGGCGGCAGCGAGGGCCTGTAAAACGGTCATGTTGGGCTCCAAGGGATAGGGGCCTGGGCCGTTTACCTTCCCGATGACATAGATGCGTTGACTCAGGGTCTGCTTCACAATGATGGTGACTTCCGGCGTGGTCACGTAATTCTTCAACTTCGCGGTGATGAGGTCGCTAAGTTCGGCAACTGTCCTTCCTTTAGCCATAACCTGGCCAATCAGAGGGTAAGTGATTCTGCCGTCAGGCATAACGATCGCTTCACGCGTGAGCTCCGGTTCTTTCCATACATAGATATCCAAGACATCGCTGGGACCAATCAGATACGGTGAAGCCGCCAATTCCTCCTGGGAGGCGCAAGCGTCTTTCCCCAATTCTGGTAAAGCAACATTGCTCAAAAGGGGCGTGATAATCAGCATCGCGACAAATGTAGTTACTCTGGATAGGATCTCTTTTTTAGTCATGGTTATACCCTATAGTAGAAGTTAAGTTCATTTTCCTTAGAATAAGAGGAACACATGTTGAGGAATTCAGAGCTGTCTCTGATGACACCTCGATCACCATGTTTCAAGCGTTACCGTCTCGTTGTCAATCAAACAATACCATCTTTGATACCGTAATTATCCATCTTATAAAACAAGGCCTTGTAACTGATCTTGAGCATAAGGGCGGCCCTTTTCTTGTTCCAACCAGTCATCTTTAGCGCGTGCAAGATAGTCTCCCTCTCGATATACCTTGTTGCCTCCGTTTTCAAATCCTTGAGAGATCTCAGAGTCTCAGCGCTGTTCCTATCCCCTTGGTTCGGTTCTGCCCGACGAACAAGCTGCGGGAAGGTTTCCTCGGGCAACGGCACGCTGTCACTAATCATGTTGTCCATGAGTTCGGATTTAACCTTCTCGGCATCTTCACCCACCACTAACCTCAGGATGATTGCAGCGAGCTCTCTCACGTTTCCAGGCCAATGATAGGCTTCGAAGAGCTTCATCATATCTGAATTCAGTGGGCGAGCCTCGTCTATTTCTAGATACGAACGGTATTTCTGAAAAAAATGTTTAGTCAAAAGAGGGATGTCATCTTTGCGTTCCCGCAGAGGAGGGAGCTCGATCTTGATAATATTAAGACGATAATAGAGGTCCTCCCTGAAAAGCCCCTGCTTCATGTCGTTTCCAAGATCATGGTTGGTGGAAGCGATAACCCAAGCATTCACCTTCACATCGGTGGTTCCCCCCAAGCGATGAAACTCACCACTCTGGAGCACCTGAAGCAGCTTGGCTTGAAGGACCAGCGGCATGTCGCCGATTTCATCCAATAAGATCACCCCGTCTGAGGCCAGCTCAAACTTCCCTGGTTTGGGCTTTTCTGCTCCTGTAAAGGCCCCCTTTTCATAGCCGAAAAGCTCGCTTTCGAGGAGCGTCAAGGGCATCGCTGCGCAATTCACTTTGAGAAATCGTTTTCCAGACCTTGAAGATGAGCTATGAAGAAGACGTGCAACGACCTCTTTTCCTGTGCCGGTTTCTCCCAACAGCAGCACATTGAAGGCTGTATCAGAGACCATAGTGACCAATTCCCTGATTTTCCTTAAGGAGGGATGGTTTCCGATAAAAGGATGTTCCATAATGTAGCAAATTATTACACAGGGAGAAGAAATTGTCAATATCAGGGTGATTTATATTGTTGGATATCCTTATTAGATCGGTAGTCAAAACATTGCAGGAGGACGGCGGGAGACGGAGGCATATCTTTGATGGTGACTGCTCAGGGGAATATTATGGGCAGACCGGCATGGCTGTGAGCATCTTGACGGATCCCAGCAACCGAGGTGACTTCCAAAGGATAGCCTTGTTGCCTGCCGGCTAGATTCTAGTCTTTCAGTTTACAGGACCCCTGTTGAGGAGGCCAGAGTTCCAGAACAATGGATACTGCCACGTCGTCTCAGCCTGAGAACGGAGCTGACGATCGAGCTCCGAGATATGAACCTTGAGAGTGGCAAAAGATAGAAATAACCGATGACGTCACGCCGTTCCCGGGCATTGCGTCTCTATGGTAAGCAACGCAGAGCCTCGGATGCAAAAGGGAATATCTAGGGTTGATCACAGAGCCTCCGGTACCGTAAAGGAACTGAGTATTAGGATTCGTAAGAGATCCAGGTTTTTTTACTCAAGAGATGGATCCTCCGGGATGGTTGCCAATGCTTTCGAAGTTACCGACGTCAGGGAGCTCACAGCCACAAAAAAAGGGCCTTTCTCGGCGCGCGAAGGGATGCCGAGAAAGGCCCCGTAGGCCGTCTCTCAAAAGGGGAAGGTAGAAGAGAGAGACGGGAAAACCATCAATCTCTCTCTTCTTACCGCAAATTACCCTCTCTTGAAGAACTTCTTTCGTCCTAGGCCGGCCATACCTACAAGACCAGATCCGAATAACAGCATGGTGGCAGGCTCAGGCGCATTAACGCTGGGCAAGACCTCAAAGTTGTCAATCCCGATGTCATGATAACCGTGGTTGCTGAAGACCAGGAGTGAAACGGGCTCTCCAAAATCAATCTCGCCAAACACGACTTCTGCGCCCTGCCCAGGATTGTAGGCCTGGTGGCCGACCAGCGCACCTGCATATGGATCCTCCACAGTACCACCGTTGTTGTTGTAAGTGGGACCATAGGCAAAAATCTGAAGATCGGCACCTGGGGTGGCTTGAAATACGTAACCTATACCGCCCAGAATGGCCGTAATCGGTCTTTCTTCGAAAAGGATTTCAAAGTCCGATCCATCGTAAGAATCATTACGCATCCAGTTTGTCTCATTTCCAACCCATTCGGGAGGATAAAAAGGGATGGCGTCGTCGTTGTTTCTGATCTCGGAATCGGTACTAGATACCTTCGATCCATAGACATCTGTCATATAAAGGCTGATTCGCCAGTCAGAGCAGGTTGAGTTAGGTGTGGCTGAGCCGGGGTTGAACGCTGAGATCCCCTCAAAGTCGAAAAGGGCGGCACTGGCCAAGCCGGATCCACTCAAGATTAAGACGAGCGAACACAAAAACACGAAAAGTCCTTTCATCTTTACCATTTGATTCCTCCAATTTTACAGTTGTTACAGAACTACTATGTTTGATTTCCTTTCAGTGGTCCCGGATGAGATCACCTCCTTTCGCTGAAGTATAGTAAAATTGCGTGTATCCTGGTACATATCGAACGATACGTGATTCGAATCCTGCAATGGAACAGGGCGATATCCTGCGGTTCTCCGCTTGAGCCTGAAATCAAACCTCCATATGTTTCAAGATAGCGAAGTGCGCGGCACTAGCTCCTTGCGGGAAGCTCAACTGCAGCAAACTTGATGCCATAATGATAAGCACGGGGATGACATAGGTGGATGGGCGTTTTGATCTTTTGTTAAGTAGTTGGAAAGAATGCTGAAAGAGCTTTGGCGGGGATGGCGAAAAGGATTAAGAGGTAATGTAAATCATTACAAAGGTGTATGTAATACTCTGATACGAAGTGGAAAATAATTGCATAATACTAGTAGAGATATCTTACTACCACTCGTGCACGATAGTGGGTCATTACAGCGAACTCACATTCTTGTCTGTTGCTATTGGAGATAGATAAAGGATGGAAATTAAGCTGACTCGAATAATGCCGATAGGGTCTTAGGATTTAAGAGCCTGAGAGACATCGACACGTCAAGCAATGGATAGTAAGACCCGACATCTATCCAATATCTCTTTTGAGATGCTCATGTCTCATTTGCACTTCATGGTTTCAGCTCAAATTCATCGATCCTGTTCAAAAGGGTTTTGTAGCTAACATCGAGCATTTGAGCGGCCTTTTTTCGATTCCAGTGCGTTTCAGACAAGGCATGTAAGATCGCCGCTTTCTCGACCTCGGAAACGTAGGCCTTGCTAATCTTCTTGAGAGAAAAATCGGCGTCATCAAAAAAGCCCATTATCTTCTCGTAACTCCAGCCGACATGGGATTGTCCACCTTTACCAGACGCGTTTTCACCAGGGGGTGGTTCTTGGCTCTGCATTTTCATGTCCGTCGTTACGATTTCCCAATCTCTCAATACTATGGCCCGTCGGATGATGTTCTCAAGCTCTCTCACATTTCCGGGCCAGTGGTAGGCCAGAAAGAGTTTCATGATTCCTTCAGGAATCTTCAACAAATCCTTTTGGAATTCATGACAGTACTTATTAACGAAATACTGAGTCAGTAGTGGAATATCCTCTCTGATTTCCCTTAAAGGCGGCGACTTTATGTTCACAATGTTCAAGCGAAAAAAAAGATCTTTCCTGAAGGCCGCCTCTCGGACCATGGTTGACAAATCAGCATTAGTGGCGGCGACCACCCTGGCATCTACGATTTTGTCCTGAGTCCCTCCTAGCCTTGAGAATTCTTTGTCCTCCAGAACCTGGAGAAACTTGACTTGAAGTGAGAGGGAAAGATTACCGATTTCATCGATGAATAGTGTACCACCATGTGCCATCTCCAGGCGACCGGGCTTATCCTTGTGGGCACCAGTGAAGGCTCCTTTCTGGAATCCGAATACCTCACTTTCGAGCAACTCGTCCGGGAGTGCTCCACAGTTTATCTTGACCAGCGGGCCTTCTTTGCGTTGAGAATGATAATGGATGGCCCGCGCGATCAGTTCCTTACCCGTCCCGCTTTCTCCTGTGACCAGTACCGTAATGTCTTTCCTCGCTACCTTCTGAATACTCTGCCTTATATCTTGAATGGCCGCGCTTTGCCCAATAAATATAGGATATTCGGGCGGTCCTTGGGCTTCCGCCTTTCGTTTTAAAGCCAAATCCAGGACCTCGGCCACCTCCTTCGGGTCTGGCTCGGGTTTGAGGTAATAAAGGGCCTCAAAAGGGGCGGCGATCAATTCTTTGCCGGAGCGGCAGATCTCCTGATAAGAAGTCAGGATGGGCATGGCCAAATCAAGTGTTTTCAACTTGTGAATTGTATTCAGGACTGTTTTCGCATCCAAGGAGGGGCCCAGAATCGCGAGGCCGGGGTCCAATGTCTTCAGTTGATCGAGCGGTTTGTCGGGCTTGGCAGTATAGCAGGATGTGAATCCCTGCCGGTTTACGGTCTCTTTCAGACGGAGCGCGATAGCTGGGACATTTTCAAGAATCAGCACTTTCGGTTTTTCGTACATGGTCATAAAACTGTATCACCCTCTTTTCATAAGTCCGAAAGGAGCCTGTAGATCGCTAGCTCCGCAGGTCACGCAACAGCTTAAATTTGCAGGACCTGGTAGAGCGTCCGTCCCAGTTCCTCCCTCCCGCAAGGTTTCGTGATATACCCTTTTATCAGTCCCTTCACATCCTCTGCAATTCCGTCTGATCCTGAGTGCTCGTAGCCTGAGACAATCAATATCTTTGCCTCAGGATCGGTCTTCATGATTTCTCTGATGCAAGTGATACCGTCCATTTCAGGCATGTTTCTGTCCATCAAAACGATGTCCGGCGACCACTTCCGGTAATTGACGAGGGCATCCCCGGATCTATCTACAGAAATGGCATGGTATCCGAGACTTTGGGTAAGGTGCGCAAGGGCCTCCAGGGCGGAGGGTTCATCGTCGACGATCAAAACTTTTTCGCCCTTTCCGAGCATAATTTCCCTCTGCGGCGCAACGCGGTGCACAGCGCTCTTTTCCGCCGCCGGGAGAGTGATCTCGAAGCGTGTGCCCTTTCCCGGTTCCGATGATACCGTGATGGTCCCTTTATGTTGTTCGATAATCCCATGCGTGGTTGATAGACCCAATCCCGTCCCCTTACCAACATCTTTGAGTGTGAAAAACGGGTCAAAGATCTTGTCCAAAGTCGCCCTATCCATGCCATGCCCTGTGTCAGAAACGGTGGCGATAACCTCGTCTTCCATCCTCTTAGCTTGGACGAATAGCTTACCTCCGCCCGGCATAGCGTCTCGTGCGTTTGTAAAGAGATTCATAAATACCTGACTTAGGAGGGAGTAGTCACCGTGGACGCAGAGGCCTTTGTCGATATCTAATGTAATCTTGATATTCTTGTCAAAGACACGTTCAATGATTTCGTAAGCCTCTTGGATGACATCGCCGAGTTCGAGACTGACAAGTTGGTATTTGGCACCCTTCTTTGAGAAGTGAAGCAGGTTGTTGATCAGATCTACCCCTCTTTCAACGGAATCGTAAACGCTCTTGGCCAGCTCTTTGATTTCCGGCTCATGGCCGTGTGTCATTTCGAGGTATTCGATATTTCCTAAGATGGCCTGTAGGATGTTTCTGAAATTGTGCGCCGTCCCCCCGGCGAATGCACCGATGGTCTCCATCTTCTGTGAGACAAAAAGTTGTTTTTGTAGCGTTTTCTGTTCCTTTTCAGCTTTCTTACGCGGGGTAACGTCATCGTAAATGGTTACGATTTCATTGGGCGACAAACAGTGAATGTAGTACTCTCTCCACCTGGTAGAGCTTTCCGGCCTTTCGTCTACCTGCAATGTCACCGAATGATGCTCGGATTTCCCGCTCTCCCAAACCCTTTTGAAGGCCGCGAATAGTCCCAGGTCTTGAAAATAGGGGAATATGTCTCGCGCGTTCTTTCCGGAAACCTCTTCCTTTTCAAGTTTATCGATCCTGCGGGATGCCTTATTCAAGTCCAGAATGACGAACTCTTCATTTTCCGGGATCACTTCATAGACGACGACGCCGCTGCTCATAGTGTCGAAAATGGCTTTAAAGCGAGTCTCACTTTCACGGAGCCTCCTTTCGGTCTCCCGTAGGACCTCGGTCCTTTGGTCAACGATCTTCTCCAGATCGGAGTAGAGGATCGCATTTTCGATGGCTACCGCTGCCGGACTGCTCAGGGCATTGAGGAGCAGCAAATCCTCTTTACGAAAGCCGTGCGGCATATTGAGGGAATCGACGTATATAACACCTCTGATCTGGGCTTTGCTGATGAGCGGGACGCACATGACCGATCTGATCAGATGCATGCTTGCCGACAGATCATCCATCTCCTCTCGCCGCATATCCGGCATCGTTACAGGCTTAGATTCACTCAAGACTTTATTTACGATGGTTCTGCTATAGTTGAGGCTGTCCTTATGGTCGCCATACCTCGATCTGGCGATCACCTGTTCCACCTCGCCGGTTCTGTTATCGGTCAGGAGGATCGCCCCTCTATCGATCCGTTTGAGAAGGTCAAAAAGGTAATCCAATATCTTCTCGAAAAGCTCAGTGGTGTTCAGTGACTGCATCAGGACATTAGATACCTTGTAGACCAACTCCATATTTCGAATCAGGGTTTGCGGTCGGTCCTTGAAAAAATGGGCCATGTCCTGGACGTCTATTTCGGCCGTATGGATATGAGCATGATCACCGTTTTCTCCATCCTCGGACAGCTCATCCGCGACATAGAGAACCGTATTGCCGATCGTAATTTGAGTCCCTTTTTGCACCTCAAACCTCTTGCCCGGTTCGATGAGACGACCGTCGAGCAAGGTTCGGTTCTTACTCTGTAGATCCTCCACAAAGAACTTATCGGCTTCTTTCATGATCATGAGATGGCGGCGGGAGATCGAATTATCATTGATCTTGATATCATTGTCAGCTGCCCTACCAACGGAGATGGTTTCACCGTCCAACTCAAAATAGTCGCCCCGGCAGGGACCGCTGACAATATATAACGTCTTCATCGAGAGTCTCCATGACAGAACGAGATCACAGGAGTGCTTCCTTACGTAAACAAAACAATTTTCTCTAAGTGAGCCCCTACGATGCGCTGTTCACATGAAGTCGGTCGATGATCGGCCAGGCCTCCTCCTGTGGCGACGACCAGGGTCTAGGATGCTCCATTCGTCAACTCGCCACATCAAAGCTCAAAAGCTTGGAGATGTAATCCTTGAGCAACGTGATTTTGACAGGCTTAGCGATGACCATATCCACTTTTTTTTCCAGGGCCGCTTCTTTGGGCTCTTCCCCAAAACCGGTTATGGCGATAACAGGAATGTGGGGACGTTTTTCCTTGAGAGCGCTAATGACTCCGACGCCGCTTACATAGGGCATGACAATATCCGTAATGACAAGATCATAGATCTCGGAATCCAGGAGCTTGAGGCCCTCCATGCCATTATTGGCACTAATGACCTGATATCCGGCATATTCCAGGTGTTTGACCAGCATTGTAAGGACATTCGTGTCATCCTCGACAATTAGGATCGTTTTGCTTTTCTTTTTCTTGACCATTTTCTAATCCTTGATATTTCGTTCTTGATCCACAATCTAGGAAAGACCATGAAAATCATCTATTCCTGGCGACATAAGCCAGGTCTTCTTCCTGGGTGTTCTTCGTCCCAATGGCGAGGATCTTGACCGAAGACTGGGAGTCCCTCTGGAAGTAGATTCTGCCCGAATAGGAGAACTCGGCCTCCAGAACATTCATTTTGCCGCCTTTACCGAAGACCTTTCGCTTGATCGGGACCGTTGATACGTCATTGTTGAGGTTGTGAATGACCTCTTCTGCCTTTAGTTGAAGCTCAGGGGGGAGGGCAAGAAAACCATCCGTGCTGCGTTTCGTAAAAGCGATGTTCTTGTAAAGCGATCTGAACCGCTTGGCAGAGATGTCGTTCTTTTTTCTATTGCTTTTTCCCTTAGGCGGGCGTTCTCTTAGTTGCTCCAATCGGTTCTCTAGCTGAAGCACCTCGCTCTCCATCTTCTCCTTAAGCTTTTTCTGATCTTCCAGTCCGTTTTCGAGCTGTTCAATCTCCTCCAGCAGCCCATCAACATCCCGCGACAACTCTTTCTTATCTTTTTTCAAGGAGGATATCAGATTTCCATAATCTGCTTCTCTGACAGAGATGGCTTCAAGCTCCCGTTTGGCCGTTTCGAGTTGCTCGGAGAGGTGCCTGATGTTTGAACGCTGTACTTCCTCCAATTGCTCCGCTTGCGCAATATTTCTTCTGATCAATCTCTGAAACAGAAAAACGGAAACAAAGATATAGAATATCAATATGCTGTTGGATAGGAGGGTGTTGTGTTCGATTCGGACATCCATCGTTAGAATCAGACCGTCATTGAGAATCTTGAAGTTTTCCGCTGCGACTTCCACGTAGTCGAGTGAGTCGAGAGGGTCCGCAGCAGCATGTTCCGTGATCGACGAAACCTGAAAGCTTCCCTGCAAGTGAGATGGGTAAAGAA